>DASZUD010000343.1:0-6674 GCA_035548155.1 Polyangia bacterium | reverse complement strand
CCCGCTGCCGTACGGCGAGGTGAGCGGCGACATCTTCACGATCGACGCGGCCGCGACGCTCGCCTGGGGTCCGTATCAGGTCCGCGTGTTCTCGACGAACCTGCTCGACACGCAGTATCGGCTCGGCGAATACAACTACGCCTCGGATTTTCACAGCCAGCCGCAACCCACGCTGGTCCCGGATCGCACGTTCACCGCCGGAGCGCCGCGCGGCGTGTTCGCGACCTTCGGCGTGACCTTGGGGGGTGTCTGATGCGCGCGCCGCTCGCGGGAGCCCTGCTCTCCCTCTTCGGACTTGCGGCCTGCGTCGGGCAGACCGGCGGGGAGACCGTCACGTTCCCCGTCGCCGCTTCGGGACCCGCCGACGCCATCGCGGGGCAACCGCTCGCGTTCTCGATGGGCGGCTTCGACGTCTCGCTCACGCGCGCCATCCTGCACGTGGGCGCCGTGTACCTCGACCAGAGCGCGCCGGTCTCCGGTGGACAGGCGACGGGCTGCTACCTCACGGGCACCTACGTGGCGGAAGAAACGTCGTCGCTCGACGTCGACCTCCTCGACCCGAGCGCGCAGCGTTTTCCGGCCGACGCGCGCGGGATCACCGATCCAGCGCCGCGGGTGGGCCAGCTCTGGCTCACGCGGGGGGACGTCAACGACGCCTCGGATCAGCCGGTGATCCTGTCCATCGCCGGCACGGCGACGCAGGCCGGAGTGGCGCTGCCGTTCTCCGGGACCGTGACCATCGGCGCCAATCGCCTTCCGCCGACGACCGGCGCCGCGGGCGGCAGCCCGATCTGCAAGCTACGCATCGTCACGCCGATCCCCGCGCGCGTCGCGCTGCAGCCGAGCGGAGGCCTGCTCGTGCGCATCGATCCGCGCGCGTTCTTCGAGAAGGTCGACTTCACGCAGCTCCCGGTCGACCCGGCGACGGGCGCGCGCGTCTTCCCCGACGGGCCGGGGATCGTCGCGGCGCAGAACCTCTTCAACAACATGCACTCGATCGCTCCGTACACGTTCAGTTGGAGCAACTCGCTCTGAAAACAGCAGCACGACCAAGGAGAAAGAACATGCGGATCCAGAAGGTAGGTCTCAAAGGGGGGCTCGTCGCGGCGGGGTTGGCGTCCGCGCTCGCCTCGTGCTCCAGCAACAGCTCGGGGCCCGTGACGTGCGCCAGCGGCGCCATGTGCAGCGGAACCTCGGCCAGCACGACCTCCGCGTCGGCAGCCGCCGCCACGCCGGCGACGCTCGCTGCGTTCACGGCGCCGGCGGACCCGGGGCCGGGCGGAGTGCTCTTCGCGGCGTCCGGGGAGGTGCTGGCGCTGACCGGCTACGCGTTCCCGCCGGCGAGCGCCGATGATCCGGCGTTCGTCGACGGCTGGGACGTGCACTTCACGCGACTTCTGGTGACGGTGGACAACATCACGCTCTCCGAAGGCCCGAACGCGCGCCCGGGCGACGAGTCGTGCACGGAGCCCACGGTGGCCAAGGTCTCCGGCCCGTGGGCGGTCGACCTCTCGCACTCCGACCCCAGCAACCTCCCTGGGAAGGGTGATCCCGGCGAGCAGGCGGTCCCGATCGTCGCGCTCTCGAAGCAGAACTTCCCCGCCGGCAATGCGGCCGCGTTCGACACGAGCGGCGCGACGCCCTATGCCTTCGGCTTCGACGTCGTCCCTGCGACCTCGAGCGCCAAGAACGTCAACATCGACGCCGCCGGTCTCGCCGACTATCAGACGATGATCGACGACGGATGCGCCGTCCTCTACGTCGGCACGGCGACGTTCAAGGGAACGAGCTGCACGTGCCCGACGGCGGCGAACCCGACGCAGGCGTGCGACGCGGCGACGTACGCGGGGTGGCCCACGACCGGCCAGACCGTTCCGTTCCACCTCTGCTTCAAGTCGCCCACGTCGTACGTGAACTGCCAGAACCCGGACAACGATCCGGCGGCAGCCCTCTCCGGCGAGGAGCATCAGCGCGGCATCTTCTTCAAGAAGGACAGCTCCGTCGTGGCCCAGGTCACGATTCACACCGACCATCCGTTCTGGGACAGCGTGCTCCACGACTCTCCCGCCCACTTCGATCAGTTCGCGGCGCTGGTGGCGGGGATGGGGCAAAACGGCGTCTTCCCGCCGGTGACGACCACGTTGGCCGTGCCCGAAGACTACACCGCCTACAAGGACGCGCAGGGCCACGCGCTGAACTGGCGCTATTGCATCGCGCCCCCGACCGACGTCCACCCGCAGTTCGTGGGTCCGATGGCGTTCGATCCGCAGAGCGTCCCACACGGCAGCGCCACGGACGGCTGCTCGGGTCTGCGGAACTACTACGACTTCACGACCTACAATCAGAGCACGCAGGGCCATCTCAACTCGGACGGCCTCTGCTACGTGGCGCGCCACTACCCGTCGCCGCAGTGAGGAGCATCGGCCATGAGCTCGATTGACACCGTCAAGCAGGTCCTGCTCGCGTCGGGCGCGAGCTGGGTGCTGTGGCTGCTCGGTCTGCTCTCGCTGGGCAGCCTCGTGCTGGCTCTCGAGCGATGGCTGTACCTGCGACGGCGGGGCGGCGACCTCGAAGGCCTCGCCCGCGAGCTCGACGTGCACCTGCGCGACGACGACTTCGAGGGGGCGCGCGGGCTCCTGGCCAGCAGCCCCTCGGTCGCGGCGCGCGTCGCGGACGCGGGGCTGCGCCTCGCCGATCGCGGGACCGAATCCGCCGAGAAGGCGATGCAGAGCGCGACCGCCCTCGAGCGCACCCGGCTCGAGCGGCGCCTCGCGTTTCTGGCGACCGTCGGCAACAACGCCCCCTTCGTCGGCCTGTTCGGCACCGTCGTCGGCGTCATCCACGCCTTCGAGGAGCTCGGGCACGCGGCGCCGGCGCACGCGGCGTCCTCGGGCGGCGCGGCCTCGCAGGCGGTCATGGCCAGCATCGCGGAGGCGCTCGTCGCGACGGCGGTGGGCATCCTCGTGGCCCTGCCCGCCGTCGCCGCCTACAACTATCTGCAGCGCAGGGTCGCTTCGCTGCTCGCGGGGACGGAGGTGCTGTCGAACCTCGTGCTGGCGTACATCGCGGACGGCGAACCGGGCGCCCGGCGCCCCGCGCGCTTGAAGGAGGTCGCCGGTGGCAGGGACTAGCGGACAATCGTCGGACGGGATCATCTCGGGCATCAACGTCACTCCGCTCGTCGACGTCATGCTCGTGCTGCTCGTGATCTTCATCGTCACGGCGAAGATCATCGTCACGCCGGCGGTCCCCCTCGATCTGCCGCACGCGGCCCACGGCGAGGAGGTGCAGGTGATCCTCTCCGTCATCGTCCCGGTGCGCGGGCCGCTGCTCGTGAACGGCGCGCCGCTGCCGAACGACGACGCGCTCACGGAGAAGGCGCGCGCCGCGGCGGCGGGTGATCCCGAGCTCCGAGCCGTCATCCAGGCCGACGGCGACGTCCCCCATCGGCGCGTCATCCACATCCTCGACGAGCTCAAGGGCGCCGGGATCTCGCGCGTGGCCTTCGGGGCCCTCCCGATGGACGAAGCGAGTGGACGAAAGGACACCACAGTCCAGCCATGAGCGACGGTCCCTCACAGCCCACGCCTCGGCGTCCGCCGAGCATCGCGGACCTCGTCTTCGCCGGCGAGCCGCGCACGGCGGGCCGGCGACTTGGGGGCGCCCTCGTGGTGGTCATCACCCTCTACGCGGGCGGTTACGCGGTCGTGAAGGGCATGGGCCGATCGCTCGGGCCGTGGACTGCCGAGATGGCGGCGCGCGTTCACGACGCGATCGCGCTCGATCGCACGGTCGACATGACGCCGCCTCCGCCCCCGCCCCCGCCTCCGTCCCGGGAGCCCCCGACGGTGACGAGGGCCGTGGTGAGCGCCCCCGCTCGCGCCGCCCGAACGCCGCGGGCGGCGCGGCCGGCTCCCGCCGCGCCGGCGCAAGCAGCGCAGCTCGCGGCCGCAGCGCCGGCCCCTGCCGATTTCACCGGCACCGCGTTCGTCGTGGGTTCTGCGGCGACGTTTGCCGGAGGGACGACGACCGCGCACGGGACGAGCCGAGCGCCCGTGACCGGTGTCGTCGCGCCCGACGCCACGAAGGGCAGCGGCGTGGCTGGACCGTCCAGGGCTCGTGCCGTCTCCCTCGACGAGGCCGCATGGAGCTGTCCTTGGCCGGCCGAAGCCGACGCCCAGCAGGTCAACGAGCAGACGGTCGTGCTGAGGGTCTCCGTGCGCGCCGACGGACGCGCCGAGCGCGTCGAGGTGCTGTCCGATCCCGGGTTCGGATTCGCGGCCGCCGCGCGCCTCTGCGCGATGGCCACCCGCTTCGAGCCCGCGCACGACTCCGAAGGACAGCCGGTCGCGGCCTCGTCGCCCCCCATCCGCGTTCACTTCTATCGCTGAAAACCGATGCGACGCCTTCTACTACGCCCCTCCTGGCTGCTCGTCGTCTTGGTCCTCGCGACCGGCGGCGGCTGCCGTCGGCACGCGGCCACGACGGACGACTGCGCCGCCGTCCTCGACCGCCTGGTGGAGCTCGAGCTCGAGGAGTCGGGATACCGCGATCCCGTCGTGCGCGCCCGCTGGGCGGGCGAGGTGCGTCGCAAGTTCGCGAGCGATCTCGAGCGGTGCCCCGGGCTGCGCGTGAGGAATGACTTGCAAGCGTGCCTCCGGGCAGCGCGCACGAGCGAGGCGATCGTTCACGGGTGCGCGGAGTGACGAAAAGACCATTGCGACGGACGAGGAGCGTGACATGAGCAACGACGAGCGTCGACCCATTCACGTCATCGGAGGCTTCGTCGGAGGCTTCGTCGGAGGCTTCGTGGGCAGCGGAAAGACGACGCTGCTGCTCAGGATGCTCGAGCGGGCCTGGGCCGACGGCGAGTCGCCCGCCGTCATCATGAACGAATACGGGGAGCGCAGCGTCGACGGCAAGCTCCTCGGCGACCATGACCACAAAGGTGACCTCACGATCGCGGAGCTCGTGAGCGGGTGCGTGTGCTGCGACCTCGCCGGCGGCCTCACGGACGCCGTGATCTCTCTGTTGCGCACGACCTCGGGGCCGATCTTCGTCGAGACGACCGGCCTCGCGATCGTCGACCAGGTCGCGCGCGCCATCGAGCGAGCGCGCCGCGACGCGGGCGCGCGGCGCGGGCGGGCCGCGCTGGCCTCGGTGATCGTCACCGTCGACGCGACGCGATTCCGAGCGGTCAGCCGGTGCTGGCGCCACATGTCCGCGGACCTCCGGGCGGCCGATACGATCGTCCTCACGAAGTGCGACCGGGTCGCGCCCACCGAGCTCGACCGCTTGGAGGCGCTCCTCCGGTTCCCGACGGACTCGAGCCGCAGCTCCCGAGAGCCTCTTTCGGCGAAGACCTGGGCGAAGTATCGGTGGCCCGAACCTCCCTCGACCAGGAGGTGTCCCGACCCTGCCGCGCAAAAGGCGCGCGCGTTCTGGCAGTTCACGTAGCTGGTCGGCGTGCTGAAGGCCAGCCGGAACTTGAGCGTCTTCGGCATCGCTCCGAAGTCGTACGTCGAGCCTCCCACGGCCGCGCAGGCGTCATCGGCGGGCCGGCTCACCGTCCCGACATAAAGAACGGTGTATCCCTTCTCTTGCATCAGCTGGTAGTCGGACTGCGCATCGGCGTCGTGGTTCACGTTGATCGCCGAGGCGCTCGCCGCGACCGTGTCGAAGCCGAAGGCGTAGCGGCGAGCGGTCGAAGGCGCTGCCGTCGTCCTTCTTCACCGAACGCCCTGACGCACCGTCGAGCCGGCACAGAGTCCGCGCGGGTTGAGTGCCGTCAGAGTGCCGTGACGCTGCATCCCGAGACGGGATGAGGATTCGATTTCGAATTCCGCTGGCTCACAAATCCTGAATGGTCTTGCCGACGGTTCAACACGCGACCGGCTCCCGGACGTCAGACTCCCGGCGAAGCGCCTCGGGCGCCGGCGCCCCGAGCTGCTCGTGCAGCCGCTCCGCGCGGGCCAAGGTGGGGTCGTCGTCGAAGATGAGCAGGTGGCCCATCTTGCGGCCCGCGCGCGCGTCACGCTTGCCGTAGAGGCAGAGGCGCACGCGGTCGTCGGCCAGCGCCGCCACCCAGTCGGGCTCGCCGTGGCGCCAGAGATCGCCGAGCAGGTTGAGCATGACGACGGGCCCGAGCAGCGCGGGATCGCCCAGCGGCAGGCCACAGATGGCGCGCAGGTGCTGCTCGAATTGCGACGTGACGCAGCCGCCCCAGGTGAAGTGACCGCTGTTGTGAACGCGCGGCGCGATCTCGTTGACCAGCAGCGCGCCGTCCGTGAGCGCGAAGAGCTCGACCGTCAGCACGCCCACGTGTCCGAGCGCAGCCGCGATCCGCCGTCCGATCGCGCGAGCGTTGGCGTCGATGGCGGCGTCAATCGTGGCCGGGACGCGGGTCGTGTGCAGGATGCCTCGGCGGTGGACGTTCTCGGCCACCGGGTACTCACGGATGCGGCCGTCCGCATCGCGCGCGAGGACGATCGACAGCTCCCGCTCGAACGGTACGAAGGCCTCCAGCACGGCCGGGGCGTCCGCCAAAGAGCGCCACGCCGCGCGCGGGACCGTCCCCGGCCCGAGCCGCGCCTGCCCGAGGCCGTCATAGCCGCCGCGCCGGCACTTCAGCACCGACGGAACGCCAATGGCCTCGACCGCCCGCTCGAGGCTCG
>DASZUD010000342.1:0-3688 GCA_035548155.1 Polyangia bacterium | reverse complement strand
TCGGCGCCGCCCGAGCCCTGGCTGGCGCAGGCCGCGCGCGACCTCGCCGGCCGCCCGCGCGGCACGACGCTCGTGCTCGTCGGCGACCGGCAGCCGGCGGCCGTTCATGCGCTCGGCTACGCCATGAACGCGGCGCTCGGCAACGTCGGGCGCACGCTCTCGTTCTCGGAGCCCGTCGTGCCGCCGCCGGGCGCCCACCCGTGGCTCGTACCATTCGAGACGCTGGTGGCGGACATGCACGCCGGGCGCGTCGACACGCTGATCGGGATCGACACGAACCCTTGCTACGCGGCCCCCGCCGACCTCGACTTCCGTGGCGCGCTCGCCCGCGTGCCCGAGAGCCTCTGGTTCTCGTACTACGAGGACGAGACCGCGAGCCGCTCGACGGCGTTCGGCCCGACGGCGCACTTCCTCGAGAGCTGGGGCGACGCGCGCGCGTACGACGGGACGGTCTCGTTCATCCAGCCGCTCATTCGCCCGCTCTTCGAGGTCAAGACGCCGAGCGAGATCCTGGCGGCGCTCGGCGGCGAGCCCGCTCCCGACGCGCACCGACTGCTGCACGCGCACTGGGTCGGCTCGGGGCAACTCGACGAGACGTCGTGGAGCCGCGCCGTGCAGGAGGGCGTGCTCGCGGGCACTGCCGCGCCGACGACGGCGCCGGAACCGGACAGCCAGGCGGTCGCCCGCCTCGTCGCCGCGCAGCCGGCGCGCGCCACCCGCGCGGGCGGCTCCACCCCCCTCGAGCTCGAGCTCTACGCCTCGCCGACTCTCCACGACGGACGCTTCGCCAATAACGCCTGGCTGCTCGAGCAGCCCGACCCGATCACGAAGCTCACGTGGGACAACGCGGCTCTCGTGAGCTCGGCCACGGCCGAGCGCCTCGGGCTCGCGAGCGAGAACGTCGTGGAGCTCGGCGCGAACGGCGTGCGCGTGCGCGCGCCCGTGTTGATCGCGCCGGGGCTCGCCGACGACGTCGTGGCCGTGTGGCTGGGGTACGGCCGATCCGGGCAAGAGGCGCTCGCGGCCGGCGTGGGCTTCGACGCTTACCCGCTGCGCACGACGCGGGCGCCGCACCACGCGCCGGTCGAGGCCATCCGGCGCGTCGACGGCTACCACCAGCTCGCGCAGACGCAGATCCACTTCTCGATGGAGGACCGCCCGATCGCGCTCAAGCGGACGCTGGACGAGTACCGCAAGGATCCGGACTTCACGCGCGAGTACAAGGGGCCCGTCGACTCTCTGCTGCCCGAGTTCGAGTACCGCGGCCCGCAGTGGGCCATGTCGATCGACCTCAGCATCTGCACGGGCTGCAGCGCGTGCATGGTCGCCTGCCAGTCGGAGAACAACCTCCTCGTCGTGGGCAAGGAGAACGTCCTGCGCCACCGCCAGATGCACTGGCTGCGCATCGACACCTACTACAGCGGCATCCCCGAGGAGCCGGGGCTCGTGCACCAGCCGATGCTGTGCCAGCACTGCGAGAAGGCGCCTTGCGAGTACGTGTGCCCGGTGAACGCGACGGCGCACAGCCCCGACGGCCTCAACGAGATGGTCTACAACCGCTGCGTCGGGACGCGGTTCTGCTCGAACAACTGCCCCTACAAGGTGAGGCGGTTCAACTGGTTCGACTTCAGCGAGGTGGTCGAGGCGAACCGCGGCCTGGTGCAGCTGCACTACAACCCCGAGGTCACCGTGCGCGAGCGCGGCGTCATGGAGAAGTGCACGTACTGCGTCCAGCGGATCCGCGCCGCCGAGATCCAATCCCGGATCGACAAGCGCGAGATCGCGCCCGGCGAGGTGGTGACCGCGTGCGAAGCGGCCTGCCCGACGGGCGCGATCCGGTTCGGCTCGCTCACTCACCGCGAGACGCCCATGGTGCAGTGGCGGCAGCAGGATCGCAGCTTCGCCGTGCTGCACGACCAGGGAACTCAGCCGCGCACGTACTACCTCGCGCGCATCGAGAACCCCAACCCGGAGCTCGGCTGACGTGGCCGCCGCGCGCCGTCGAGGGGGTCGCTGATGCGCTTCGGGATCCTCGGGGAGTTTCGCGACGCCGAGCGGCTCGTGGCGGCGGTCCGGCTGCTGCGCGCCCGCGGCTATCGGCGAATGGACGCGTTCACGCCGTTCCCCATCGAGGGGCTCCAGCAAGAGCTGGCGATCGACCGGTCGCCGCTCGACTCCCTCGCGGGGCCGATCGGCGGGTTCGGTGCCGTGTTCGCCTTCTTCCTCCAGTGGCTGCTCGTGGCCCACCTCTATCCGCTCAACGACGGCGGGCGACCAGCGTTCTCCATACCCGCATTCATCATCATCACGTTCGAGACGATGGTGCTCTTCACGTCCGTCGCGGTGTTCGTGCTGTTCTTCTGGGTCTGTCGCTTGCCCCGGCTCAGCCACCCGCTGTTCGCCGTGCCTGGCTTCGACAGCGCGACGCTCGACGGGTTCTGGCTGGGCGTGAACGTCAAGGACGAGATGTTCGATCCGGATCGAACCGAGCGCGAGCTGCGCGACCTCGGCGCCGCCCGCGTCGAGTACGTCGGGGAGTCGGCATGAGGCGGCGTGGCGCGAGCGCGCTCGCGGCGGCGCGGCTGGGGCTCGGCGTCGCCCTCGCGCTCGTCGCGGCGCCGGCGTGCGAGGGCGTTCTGCCCGAGCCGGACTTCGAGCGCATGCAGCACCAGCGCGGCTACCGGCCGTTCGACGAGTCGGCGCAGTTCGCGGATGGGCGCAGCATGCGGCCTCCCCCCGCGGGCACGATCGCGCGCGGAGTGGTCCTCGGCCAGCCGGCGCTCACGCGCGGCGTCCTGCCCTCCGGCGCGTATGAGAAGGAGATCCCCGTGCCGCTCACGCGCGCGCTGCTCGAACGGGGGAGGGACCGCTTCGACGTGTACTGCGCGCCCTGCCACGGCGTGCGCGGCGATGGCGTCAGCATGGTGGCGAGCAACATGACGTTGCGGCGACCGCCGTCGCTGCTGACGGACCCGGTGCCTTCGTTTCCGGCGGGGCGGCTCTTCGAGGTGGCCAGCGTGGGCTATGGACTCATGCCCGCGTACGACGGCCACCTCGACGTCACCGACCGCTGGGCCGTCGTGGCCTACGTGCGCGCGCTCGAGCGCAGCCAGAGCGTCCGACTCGCGGAGCTGCCGGAGGCCGAACGTTCGCGCGCCGAGGCTGCGCTCGCCGGAGAGCGCCGATGAACGGACCCACGCACGAGGAGATCTTCCAGGAGCCCGACCGCGTGCCGCGGGGCCTTCTGCTGCGCGTCGCCGGCGGCACCGTCGCCGTCGGGCTCAGCCTCTGCGTGATCGCGTATCTGCTGCTGCGCGCGCGCGAGGCGACACTGCGGCCCGCGCTGCTCTCGGCGACGCGGCTCCCCGCGCCCCACCGGGTGGCGGGCGTGCGCCAGGAGGTGTTCACGATCACCGCGCCGAAGCCGACGCCCCTCGAGGAGCAGAGCCGGGAGCTCGAACGGTACGGGTGGGTCGATCGCACGCGCGGCCTCGTCCGCGTCCCGATCGAGGTCGGGATGGAGCTGCTCCTGCGCGAGGGATCCAAGGGGAGGGCGCGCCCATGAGCGCGCGCGGACGGATGGCAGCGCTCGCGCCGCTGCTGGCGCTCGCGCTGCCGGCCGCGGCGGCCCGCGGCTCGGCATCGACGAGCCCGGCGGCGTCGGCCACCGCCGAGCTGTCGGTGGTCA
>DASZUD010000341.1:0-11415 GCA_035548155.1 Polyangia bacterium | reverse complement strand
AGACGCGCGAGCATCAGCTCGGCCGGCCGCCGACCGCCGTGGTCCGGGTGATGCGCGATGTACCCTTCGAGCGCCGCGCGGGCAGCCTCTCGGTCGCCCTCTTCGAAGCGGCGGCGCGCGGCGTTGAAGTCGGCGTCGCCGCCGGCGTCGGCCGCGGGCGCCACGGCGGGCGGCGCGCCGGGTGGCGCGGGCGGCGGCGTCGCGGGCGGCGCCGGGGTGACCGCACCGGGCGTGGGCGCGACGGGCGGCGGCAGGGGCTCGCCTTGGCCCGTCGTCCCCGGCGTGACCTGCGCCACCGAGGCCGTCGCGCACGCCGCGAGGAAAAAGAACGCCGAAAACGCGACGCGTACCATAGGCCCCTTTTACGATCGCGAGGGCCGTTTGTCCCGTTTTCGGGCGGGCCTACGATTTCGTCGGCGGCTCGAGCGCGAGGCGCAGCGTCTTGCGCGTGAAGCTGGAGATGCCGACCGTGTCCCACGCCTCGGGGGCGAGCCAGCGTCGCGTCGCCTGGCCGTCGCGCACCCGGCGCGCGGCGGCGGCCGTCCGGAAGACCTCGGCGGTCACGTCCCGGTGCGTGAAGACGTGGCGCACGGCCCCGCGCGCGGTGAGCCGGCCCACGTCGACGCCCAGCGCGCGGAGCGTGCCGCGCGCGGCGGTCTCCGCCTCGACGTCGCCGTCGATCTCGACGGCGGGCAAGGCCCATGTGCCCGCGAGCAAGCCGGACTGCCGGCGCACCAGCAAGACGCGCCCCGCGCCGTCGACGCACGCGCAGCAGGCCACACGCACCACCTTCTTGCCGCGCTTGGGCGCGCGCACGGGCAGCTTGGCCGCTTCGCCCCTCGCCTGCGCGCGGCACTTGCCGGCGAGCGGGCACGCGTCGCATTTCGGCGCGCGCGGCGCGCACACGGTGGCGCCCAGCTCCATCACGGCCTGGTTGAAGTCGCCGGCGCGCCGGGCCGGCACCTCACCCTGCCCGAGCGCGCGCAAGGCCACGCGCGTCGCCGGCTGGTCGATCGAATCACGCACGCCCCAAAGGCGCGCCGCGACGCGCGCGCCGTTGCCGTCCAGCGCGAAGGTCCGCGCGTCGAAGCCGATCGCGGCGACGGCGGCGGCCGTGTACGGGCCGACGCCGGGCAGCGCGCGCAGCGTCTCCTCGTCGCCGGGGATGGAGCCGCCGTGCCGCTCGACGACGGCGCGCGCCGCCTTGTGCAGGTTGCGAGCGCGCGTGTAGTAGCCGAGGCCCGACCACGCCGCCGTGACCTCGTCCTCGCTCGCGGCGGCCAGCGCGGCGACGTCGGGGAAGCGCGCGAGGAACCGCTCGAAGTACGGCTCGACCGTGGCCACCACCGTCTGCTGCAGCATGAACTCCGACACCAGCGTCTTGTAGGGGCTCGGCTCGCGGCGCCAGGGCAGGTCGCGGCGGACGCGGTCGTACCAGGCCAGGAGCGGCCGCGAGATCCCGAGCGGCCGTGAAACGCCGGCCGGCTGCGAGAGCCCGGGCGCGTCCGCGCTCATCGAAAGGCCACGACGACGGCCGCGAAGATCAGCGCGAACGACACCAGGTAGCGCGGCTGCACGCCCTCCCCCAGCCACAGCGCCGCGAAGATCATGAACACGACGAGAGTGATCGCCTCCTGCAGCACCTTGAGCTGGTACGCCGAGAGCGCGCGGTAGCCGATGCGGTTCGCGGGGACCTGCAGCATGTACTCGAACAGCGCGATGCCCCAGCTGACGGCCACGGCCAGCGCCAGCGGCGCCTTCTTGAACTTGAGGTGCCCGTACCACGCGATCGTCATGAACGTGTTCGAGGCGAGGAGCAAAAGGCCCGCCTTCCAGCGATCGTCGAGCATCGGCGCCGCGCGAGTGTAGTACAACCAAGTCGTGGCGCCGCCTGTTTCAGACGACCAGGACATCGCGGGTCAGGTCGCGCGCGGCGAGATCGCGCCCGTGTACTGCCTGTCCGGCGAGCGCTACCTCGTCGACGCCGCGTACGCGGCGATCCGCGCCGCCGTCCTCGGGCAGGCGGGTGCGGCGGCCGGCTTCAACCACGACACGTTCGAGCTCAAGGAGGCGGGGATCGAGACCTGCCTCTCGACGGCGCGCACGCTGCCCATGATGGCGAAGCGACGCCTCGTCGTGGGCAAGGGCATCGATCAGTTGAAGGCCGACGCGCTCGAGCCGCTGGCCGACTACGTCGCCGATCCGAACCCCACGACGTGCCTCGTCCTGCTGGCCGAGAAGGTCGACGTGCGCTTCAAGGCGTTCATCGCGCTGCGTAAGGCGGGCTTCCTGCACGTGTTCCAGCCGCTGCGCGACAACGCGCTCGCCGGGTGGCTGCGCGCCGAGGCGCGCGCGCGCAAGATCGACCTCGCCGCGGACGCCGCGAGCGCGCTGGCCGATCTCGCCGGGCCCGAGCTCGGGCGCCTGTCGCACGCGCTGGATCAGCTGGCGCTCTACGCGGGCGCCCGGGCGATCACGCTCGACGACGTCGAGACGCTGATCGCGGAGACGCGGCAGCGCAATGTCTTCGAGCTCACGAAGACGATCGGCGCGGGCGACGTTCCGCGCGCCCTGGGGCTACTCGCGAACATGCTCCGCAACCGGGAGCCGGCGCTGCGCATCCAGTACATGCTCGCGCGGCAGATGCGGCAGATCTGGCGTGCCAAGGAGCTGCTGGCGGCCGGCGCGCCCCGCAACGAGATCGCGGGCGCCGTGGGCATCAGCCCCTACTTCCTCGACGACGTGCTCGTTCCGGCCAAGCGCATGTCGCGCGCGACGCTCGCGCGCGCGTTCGAACGGCTCTACCAGTCGGACCTCGCGCTCAAGTCTTCGCGGGTCGACGAGGAGCTGCTGATCTCGCGCTTGGTGCAGCAGCTGGCCGAGGACGCGGGCGCTAGGCCCACATCCTCGGCGCGCTGACCATGACGAGCCCCGCTTCGCCAATCCAGCTTCGCGCGACGGGGCCATCACGCGGGCCGCGCCGCTCTCGCGGCCGCGGGCCCTAGCCGAGGCCGGCGACCGCGACCGTGAGGCGCGACACCGAGCGCGACGCCGTGCCGCGCTTGATGACGCCCTTCGACGCGGCCATGTCGATGGCGCGAATGGCGCCCGGAAGCGCGGCCTTGGCGGCCTTCGCATCCTTGTGATCAATCGCGGCGCGGACCTTCTTGACCGCGGTGCGCATCGCCGTCTTGCGCGCGACGTTGCGGGCCGTGCGCGTGATGCGCTGGCGGTTGGCTTTCTCGGACGACTTGATGTTTGCCACTCTCTCGATCTCCTCGAAGCTACAGGGGCGGCATCATGATCAGACCGGAAGGTCCTGTCAAGGCGCAGTAACGCGCGGGCCCCTTGGATGACCCCTATTTACCCCTATTCGAGGGCCGTGCCCTCGAGCGCCTCCTCGTCCAGGCCGAAGAAGTGGCCCGTCTCGTGGAGCAGCGTGATGCGCAGCTCCTCGCGCAGGTCGTCCTCATCGTCGGCGACACGTTCGATGTTCCGGCGAAATAGGACGATCTGCGTCAGCCCGGGCTGTCCGCCGACGTGGGGCATGTCCGGGTAGGCTGTGCCCGTGAAGAGCCCCAGGGCGCGGGGATCCAGGCCGGTCTCGACATCGGCCTCGGCCGGGAGCTCGGCGACGATGATCGGGACGTCGCGCAGCAGCGCGCGCGCGCGGTCCGGCAGCTCGCCGAGCGCCCGCTCCGCCACCTGAGACACGACCTCGTCGTCGAGCTCGGGGCCGTCGCCATCTCGTCCGTCGCTCTCGGCGCGAGGGGCCGAATCGAGCGTCCAGGTGCGCTTCCACGCGGCGCGCATCTCGGCGTCGTCGCCGACCTCCGCGGCGGCGCAGCCGAGCGCGTACCATGCGTCGGGCTCCTCGGGATGCGCGGCCGTCAGCGTGCGCAGGCGCTGGACGGCGACGTCGGCGTCGCCCACCGCCTGGTGCAGCTCGGCGATCTCGAGCGCCAGCGGCAGATCACCGATCAGCACGTCGGGGGGCGGCAGATCGGACAGCGTCTGCTTCGCCTCCTCGAGCTCGCCCAGCTCCGCTTCGAGCCCCGCCTTGAGCGCCAGCGCCGAGAGGTACTCGTCCTCTTCCTCGGCGAGGTCGAGCGCGCGCTCGGCGTGGCGCTGCGCCTCCTCCATCGTCTTCGGGTCGGCCGCGAGGATCTCGGCGATCCACAGCTCGGGGGTCGCCCACTCGGGGTCGCCCTTGACCGCGCGCCGCAGGTGTTCGAGCGCACGTTCGCCGTCGCCCTCTTCACGGCAACAGGCCGCCAGCACCAGCAGCGTGTCGGGGGCGTCGGCATCGAGCTTGGCGACGCGGCGTCGAGCGCCGGCGATGTCGCCTGTCTCGAGGGCCTCCCAGGCGGCGTCGAGAGCGGCCTCGGCGGTTGCGGCGGTGACTTGCGTGCTGGAATCGGTGTCGCGCATGGGTGTGTCTTCTAAGGCGTGAGGGCCGCGACGCCAATCATCGCCGCGAGAGAATCGAGCATATACCAGGCAGCCACATCGGCTGTCATCCGTGCCCCGTCCGGTGGGCCGATTGGCGGCGCCACCTCCACGACGTCCGCGCCGAGCAATGGGAACTCCGCGCCCACGCGCCGAATGAGCGCGCGCACGAACGCGACGGACAGGCCCCCGGGCGCCGGCGCGCCGGTCGCGGGCGCCGCGGCGGCGTCGGTGGCGTCGATGTCGTTCGAAATGTAAACGCGTCGGATGCCGATCGCGCGCAGGTGCGCCAGGACGTCGTCGATGGCGCCCTCGCCTTTCGCGCGCACTTCGTCGGCCCAGAATTGTCGCACGCCCAACGTGCCTTCCCAATGCGCCTTGTCGCGGCCGGACGCGCGGATGCCGACCTGAACCAGGCGCCCTCCTCGACCCAAGAGCTCGTTGGCGTGGTAGGCCCAGGTCGCGAAGCAGTAGCGCACGCCCAGCCGCTCCGGCAGCAGGTCGGTGTGTGCGTCCGGGTGAACGATGGCCCACGGGTCACGCGCGTGCCGGGCCACCGCGGCGACTATCGGCCACGCCACCGAATGATCGCCGCCCACGACGAACAGCCGAAGATGGGGGTTGAGGGTCAGCAGCCGATCGACGACGTGCTCGGCGATCGAAAGCGGTGCGACGGGCAGCGCCAGATCTGCGTCGGCCCCGTAGAGCGCCGCGCCGGCGGCGCGTCGCTGCGCCTCGCTCAGCATGTCGTCGTGGAGGAGCTGCGGAATCACGAACACGTCGCCCACGTCGACGATGCCCGCGCGCGCCGCGACGTCGCGGAAGGACGGACAGGCGCGCAGCAGCGCTTGCCGCACGCCTTGCGGACCGTACGCCGCGCCTCGCACGAGCCCCGCGCCCGTGTCGGACGGGATTCCCAAGATCGCGACCCGCGCGCGCGGCACTGCGGCCAGCGCCTCCCTCCAGCGCGCGTCGACTTCGTCGTCCGTCGCGGCGCCGTAGAGGCTGTGTTGGAGCGCGATCTGCTCCGCCTTGCCCGTGCTCACGGTGTAAAGGCCACCGCCGGCAGGCCGGAGAAATCGCGCCAGATCCGTGGCGGCGGCCGAATTCGAGGTGGGAGGTTTCATGAGGCGACCTCAGTCGTGATTTGCGGGCTACTGTTCGGGTTTCGTAACCACGCCGCGCGCGCGAATCAACGGCCGGACGATTAGTCGTCTTTAGGACGAAAATCGTCGGCGTTGAGGTGAAAGCGCTTTGCCCACCTGTAGACCAGTGCCGGTTTACGGTCGAGCTCGCGCGCGACACGCAGCATGTTGCCGTTGAACCGGCGCATGAGCTCCTCGAGCTCGAGGGCCTTGGGCGGCGGGCGCGAGGCCCGGCGGCCCGGCGACGAGCGCACGCGCCCGGGCGCGGTGGCGATCGCGGCCGGCAGGTGCTCGGTGGTGATCTGCTCGGCCCCGCGCGCGAGCGCTTCAGCCGACGTCACGACCTTGCCGAGCTCGCGAACGTTTCCCGGCCAGGTGTGCAGGCACAGCGCCTGAAACGCCGCCAGCTCGAAGGGCTTCGTGCGCTCGCCCATCAGGAAGGCCAGCAAGCTGCCGATGTCCTCCACGCGCTCGCGCAGCGGCGGGATCCGGATCGGCTCGGCGCCGAGGCGGGCCGAGAGATCCGCGCGCAGGCCGAGGCTTCCCGCCTTCCCCGGGGCGGTGGTTCGGCTGGTCGCCGCGACGATCCGCGTGTCGACGCGCCGGGGCCGCACGCCCCCGAGCGGCGCCAGCATGCGATCCTGAGTGAAGCGCAAGAGCTTCGTTTGCAGCTCGGGCGCCATCTCGCCGATCTCGTCGAGGAACAACGTGCCGCCTTCGGCCTCCTCGATGATGCCGGGCTTCGAAGCGACGGCCTGCGAGTGCGCGCCGCGCGCGTAACCGAACAGCTCGCTCTCGACGAGCTCGCGCGGGATGGCCGCGCAGTTGATGGCGACGAATTTCCCTTTGCGCCCGCTCGCGCGGTGGATCGCCTGCGCGTAGACCTCCTTGCCGACGCCGGTCTCTCCCGTGAGCAGCACCTCCTCGCCGGCCTCGGAGAGCTTGCGCAGCTTTCCGCACAGCACGGCGAAGGTGGGATTCGCCGTGGCCACCGGGCCGAGCGGGCTCTCGAGCTCGGCCGCCATGGCGCTGAGCTCGTTCAGCGAGACCACGCGAAAGACGGCGGCGTGGCCGCCAATGAAGATCACGGAGCCTTCATGCAGCTTCGCGGTGGGATGCGCCACCACACCGTCGACGATCGTGCCGTTGGTGCTGCCTAGATCCGTGAGTTGATAGCCCTCGCCGTCCTTCGTGATCGTCGCGTGTCGCCCGGACACCATGCGGTCGACGAGGACGAGACTCGCCATGCCAGGTTCGAGGTCGGCGGCCGGTTTTCGGCCAATGACCAACGATCGTTCGAAAGCCACCACCCGCGTGCTCGGCGGCAATCCTTTGGCGTCGGCATTGCCAACGACAAGCAAAACGGGCGTTTGCCTCCGTTCCTGGCCGTGCTTTTGGCGCGGCACCAGTGTGATGCTGTCGGTCGGCGTGATCACTGCACTACGCCCTTCGCGGGGACTGTAATCGAGGATCCGTTTGAAGTTCTACAACTAAAACGCGTTTCCAAATATCGGCACGCGAAAACACTGAGTTTTTCGCTGGTCCGGCGGTTGCTCAACCGAATCGCGCACGTGACGCGCGGTTCACCAGGGTTGGCGCTCCCGCGTCATGGGCAAACACCTCACCACAGGAGAGTCCCATGCTCAAGGCCATCGCGCTCGCCGGCTTCTTCTTCACCGCTTCTGCCTTCACGCCGCCCGTTGGCGCTTCGGCCCAGCCGGCGAAGGCAAAGACCACTGTGACTGCGCCCACTGCGCCGGTGCCACACGGACTCTGCCCCAGTCATTGCTAACGCGTTAGCACCCTGATGTCGGTCGCCTCTGAAGACCAGGCGTTCACCTTCGGCGGCGACGAAATTCCCGGAGGGGCGGTACGAAGACCGCATCCGTGGAATACATAGGGGAGCTTTTCGTTCAGCGGCAATGTTCTGACGCGCTCGCCTGTGTTGGCGTCCAATTCCGCCCACACGAGGTTCGAGTCGCTGCCTTGCACGACCCAGAGGTGATCGTCGTTCGTCCAAAGTGGCCGGCATGCCGACCGCGCCGCGCCGAGCTCGCGGATTTGACCATCGCGACCGACGACCTTCAGGAGCTCACGATCGGCAGCAGTGAAATAGGCGATCTGTTGCTGATTCGGCGACGCCGCAGGCAGGTACGGAAAGTCGCCTGGCACGGCGAGGTCGTCACAAGCCCCCGAGAGCGGACATCGGCGAATCGCACGCCGTTCTCCGTCGACGTACAGCCACCCGCGCCCGTCGGGCAGAAAGCTCGGGGTCAGATCGTTCGGGCCCGGCGAGACGTCGCGGGGCGGGCCGCCCTGAGGATAAAGACGGATCCGCGCGCGGCCGTCTAGTCCGCGATGTTCAACGACGAGATCTCCTCCGTGCGACAGGTCGGGATAATACGACCGACCGTCATTGGTGATCTTGACCGTGCGCTGGCCGCGCTCGTCGACCTTCCAAGCGTCGCTGACGAGCAGCTTGGCGCCGAACGCCCACCGGTTCTCGCCGGGGCTCAGGAGCGCAACGTCGCGCCCGGGAATTCCTCCCAACCTCAGCACGTCGCTCGATTCGAGATCGATTTGAGCGAGGCTCTCTCCGTTCTCGTCGTTCGTCGAGAACGCCAAGCGGCCAGCCCCGTCAACAAACACGAAATCCGCCATTACGGCGTCGAAAGTCGCGCGGTGAACCACGGCCAGCGACGGCAACGCATGGGTGACGACGTGCCGTTTGCTGTTTACGTCGAAGTAGCGCAGCGCGACGCGACGCCCATCGTTGCTGATCGCTTTCCCGACGAGAAGGCCCTGGTCCCCCGCGTCCTCCGTTACGATGCTCGTGGTCATCACGGGCACGGAGAAAAGAGCCGCGTGCGAATCGTCGACCGAGTAGATGAACTCGTCGCCGGATGGGAGCCAGAGCGGCTCGCTGCCGTGAGTGAGCGCCTTCGCCCCCGCAACGTTCATTTCGGAGCTCGCGAGCATGATCTGCCCGCGTCCGTTCTCGTCGAAGGCTTCGTAAAGGAGTCCCCCGCGCTTGTTGCGCTGGGGGCAGCCCACGGCGAAGGCTGGCTTCGGCAGTGACGCCGGGGTGATGGCCCCGGTCTCGACATCGACGTCGAGCGCCCGGCGCGGCGCCCCGACGATGAGCTCGAGCACGCGATCGGGCACGCGCCAATCCATGCAGTGAAGGTGGCCTTCGACGGAGGCGACGACCTTCGTCGTTTTCGTCCAATCCTGCGCCGTGCCGCGGAACACAGGCAAAGGCGCGGCAGCGAGGCTCGTTGGCGTGGCCATGATCGCCGAGGCGGGGCGCCACCATCGACTTGTGCTGATCCCGACGACGACCGCGATAGACGCCGCGATTGCCGGCCAAAGCCAGCGCGTAGGTTTCGCGCGATGCCGCGACGACATCGTCTTGCCTGCGAGCACGCGGTCGCACTGAACCTGCGCCACGACGGCGTTCTCGGGGCGCGCCACCGGATCCGTGCCCAGGCACTCCTCGATGAACGCGACGAGCGCCCGCTCCGTCACGCCCAGCGACAAGGCGGGTTTCCGCACGACGAAGCTCCCGGCGACCCCGCGTGTCCATTCCGGTCGCACGCCAAAGATGAGCTCGTGGAGGACGACGCCGAGCGACCAGACGTCGGATTGCGACGTCGCCTGCTGGCCCATGACGACTTCTGGCGCCATGTACGAAGGCGTCCCGACCATGATGCTGACGGTGGAGGCCTCCATCGGGTTCGTCGCGAGCCCGAAATCGGAGAGGACGAGCCGACCTTCCTCCATGCGCAGGAAGTTGTCCGGCTTGACGTCGCGATGAACGATGCCCGCCTGGTGAATCGCCGCGAGCCCCGCGACGACGGCGCGCACGTCCGCTATCTTCGCGTCGAGCGAGCGATCCTTTGCCTTCTCCCCGAGTTGGTCGCGCAGCGTGCCGCCGGGCGCGAGCTCCATCGTGATGAACCAGTGGCCGTCGGCCTGGAAGATGTCGAAGACCCGGCAGACGTTCGGAGGCTGGATCCGGCGCGCCAACCTGAGCTCGCGTGAGAAGCGATCGATCCATTTCGGATCGCCCGCGAGCTCCGGCTTTAGGAGCTTGACGGCCACCGCCATCTGGGCGACTCGGTCGTATGCGCGCAGGACGATGCCGCTGCCACCGCGGCCGATGACGGCTTCGACCTGATATCGGCCGGCAAGGACGGATCCTCGGGTGATCTCCGGGGCGGTGACCTTGATGAGCGAAGGTTCACCGACCGCCGTTACGCTCGGCTCACCCGGACCCGACGGCTCCGCCGCGCTGGCGGAGTCCAGGTTTTTCGCTTTGGAAGACACGCCCATCCGCGCGGGTAGAGTACCCGCTTTCGAGGGGAGAACCAAGGTTCGAGGGCAGCGCACACTCGCCAGAAATCGTAGTGATTCCTGGGAAGTTCAACGCTCGGCGGCGTTGCTGCTTCAGTGCGTCAGGGCGCTCGCCGGGAGCAGTCGAATCTGTGTTCGTCGCTGGGTGACGACGCGGAAGTCCAGTTGCGCGGGCGAGGCGGGGTCCGGGAGGCCGGTTATGCAGTCCGTCTGTCCGGGGACGGTCCTGCCGGTCTCGCGGGCCGCGTCGACATCGATCTCGACCCAGGAGAAGCGGCCGGCTCGCTTGCGCGACACCCAAAGCGTTCGGTTCGACGACCAGACCGGGTCGCACAGCGTCTCGGACGCGCTGACCTCGCGCGGCTCCCCGCCCGTAGCTGGCATCCAGGACACGACCGGATCACCCTTGCGCGGCTGAATGATCGCGAGGCGCTCACCGTCGGGCGACACGACGAGCGCCGCGATGTCTTCGCTCATGAGGCGATCGCATCCGCGATCGTTGCAACGATAGAGACCATTGGGGGTGTCCCCGCGCACCGTGAACCACTGGTTTCCATCAGCAGAACAACCGAGCGAAAAGTCCGTGTGATTCGTCGAGAGCTCGCGAAGGACTCGTCCCTGCTTATCGAGCACCACCACAGATGTGGACCAGCCACCGGCGTCCCGCGCGGCGATTAGGTTCCGGCCGCAGGGGGCCAACTGTTCGATGTCACCAGAATGCGTGACCTGCTGGAGCGCTCCGTACGGGTCGCGGCGCCAAATGTCGCTGGTATTCCTGAGGCTCGCCAGAAGGAGGCCCTCCTGCGTGAACGACGGGTACCGGAGCAACTGGCCCGGAATCGTTCCCACCTGGCGCCGCGAGCGCCGCGCGATGTCGATTTGCCACAGCGGCGCCGTCTGCCAGGCGGTGATCGTCGCGAACAAGGTGTCGCCACCGGCCGAGGCGATCTCGAGCGTGGTCCCGGGAAGGCTGAACCGTGCCAGCTCCCTCAGGAACGGCCCGCCGAGCTCGATGATGTCTGACTGAGACGGCGTGCTCAGTGCCGCGGCGATGAACAGGCGATCGCCGACGACGGAGCGGAAGGACCCCATGTACGCATCGGTCGTGGCCTCGGGAAGCACGGTCGTGCGGCGCGTATCCAGGGAGAAGAGGCCCATGTGCTGGTGGTCGATGTCGAACGTGAACGCGCGCGCGCCGGGGAGCCACTTGGGCTCGGATGACACTGACGGATCCGTGGTGGCGACGATGGGGACGGCGCCTCGCCCGTCTGGATGTTCGGACAGATAGATGAACGCCCGCCCGTCCGGGCTGTAGCCTTCGAATGCAAGCCGCTTGCCGTCGGGGCTGAGCTCGGCGCAGCCCTCGCGGTACGCTTCGGGGACGAGCGGAGAAGGCGTGCGCCGTCCGGTTCGCAGGTCGAGGTCCTCGGAGTGTTTCGGGGTGCCCCAGACGAAGCGGGCCGTG
>DASZUD010000340.1:0-20254 GCA_035548155.1 Polyangia bacterium | reverse complement strand
CTCGATCTCGGCGCGGTTGGGCGCCGCCGGGAAGCCTTTGAGGAAGCCGCGGTAGTCCTCCGCGGCCTTTGTGCTCTCGCCGAGGCGGCGATAGCACTCGGCGCGGTTGAAAAGCACGATCGGGTCCTGCAGCTTCTCGTAGGCGGCCGTGTACTCCTTCACCGCCTCGGCGCAGTTCCCTTCGCCGGCGAGCGCGCTCGCCTTCTCGAGGTGCTTGCGAGGATCATCCGCAGCGCCCCGACGCTCCCGGTGCGGGTGGTGCTCACGCGCGACCGCCGGCCCGCCGCCGAGCAGGCACAGGAGCACGGCTGCGGCCGGGAGCCTCATCGCCAATGTAGTTTCGCGTCGGCTGAAAACCGACGCAAGTTAACGGAAGCTCAGGGTCGGCCGACCGCACCCCGGCCGAGGCGCTGGACGTAGCCCGAAAGCGACTGGATCTTCGGCAGGCTCAAGCTGGCGCCGAACGACGGCATCTGGCCCTTCCCGGCCATGATCGTGCGGGCGATGTCCTCGGTCGTGGCCCTCGCCAGGAAGGTCGCGTCCGAGAAGTCGCGCACGGGCAGCGTCTTCTTGAGCTCGGCGTCGCCGCGCCCGTCAGCACCATGACAGCGCGCACAGTTTTGCGCGTACATCACGGCCGGATCGATGGGCACGGCGGGCCCTGCGTCGTTCGAGCAGCCCGCGGCCCCCGCGGACAGCGCCGCGACGGCCATGGCGACGGAAAATTGGGCGAGGCAGCTCCGCTTCATCAGGGCGTCATTCTCCCCCATTGGGCGCGTCGGGCACGTAGAAATTCTGGCCCGCCGACTGGAAGGCTTGCGCCTTCTCGCGCAGGCCGGTGGCGAGCGCCTGATCCTCGCTGATGCCCTGCGCGGCCGCGTAGTCGCGGACGTCCTGGGTGATCTTCATCGAGCAGAAGTGCGGGCCGCACATCGAGCAGAAATGCGCCCCCTTCGCCGCTGGCGCCGGCAGCGTCTCATCGTGGAACTCGCGCGCCGTGTCCGGGTCCAGCGACAGGTTGAACTGGTCCTGCCAGCGGAACTCGAAGCGCGCCTTGCTGAGCGCGTCGTCGCGCCGCTGCGCGCCCGGGTGGCCCTTGGCCAGGTCGGCCGCGTGCGCCGCGATCTTGTAGGCGATGACGCCGTCCTTCACATCCTTGCGGTTCGGCAGGCCGAGGTGCTCCTTCGGCGTGACGTAGCAGAGCATCGCCGTGCCGGCCGTCCCGATGATCGTCGCGCCGATCGCCGACGTGATGTGGTCGTAGCCGGGCGCGATGTCCGTCACGAGCGGGCCCAGCGTGTAGAAGGGCGCCTCGTGGCAGAGCGTGAGCTGCTTGTCCATGTTCTCTTGGATCTTGTGCAGCGGCACGTGGCCCGGACCTTCGATCATCACCTGCACGTCGTGCTTCCAGGCGATCTTCGTCAGCTCGCCCAGCGTCTCGAGCTCGCCGAACTGCGCGGCGTCGTTCGCGTCGGCGATGCAGCCCGGCCGCAGCCCGTCGCCCAGGCTGAAGGAGACGTCATACTTCTTCATCACCGCGCAGATCTCTTCGAAGTGCGTGTAGAGGAAGTTCTCCTGGTGGTGCGCGAGGCACCACTTCGCCATGATCGAGCCGCCGCGCGAGACGATGCCCGTCACGCGCTTCGCCGTGAGCGGCACGTAGCGCAAGAGCACGCCCGCGTGGATCGTGAAGTAGTCCACGCCCTGCTCGGCCTGCTCTATCAGCGTCTCGAGGAAGATGTCGATGTTCAGGTCCTCGGCCTTCCCGCGGACCTTCTCGAGTGCCTGGTAGATCGGGACAGTCCCAATGGGGACGGGCGAGTTGCGCACGATCCACTCGCGCGTCTCGTGGATGTTGTCGCCCGTCGACAGATCCATCACCGTGTCGGCGCCCCAGCGGACGGACCAGCGCAGCTTGTCGACCTCTTCGCCGATCGACGACGTCACGGCCGAGTTGCCGATGTTCGCGTTGATCTTCACGAGGAAGTTGCGGCCGATGATCATCGGCTCGCTCTCGGGGTGATTCCGGTTGGCCGGGATGATGGCGCGCCCGCGCGCGACCTCGTCGCGCACGAACTCGGGCTTGACGTTCTCGCGCAGCGCGACGAAGCGCATCTCCTCGGTGATCTCGCCCATGCGCGCGTAGTGCATCTGGCTGAAGTTCACGTCGCCGCGCGCGACGCGGCGGTCGATCCACGGCTGGCGTAGCTTCGGCAGGCCCTTGTGCAGGTCCGCCGCCTGCGGCCCCGACGTGTCGTAGACGTCGATGGGCGGCTCCTTGCCCCCGTCGACGGTGATGCGTCGGACCGGCACGCGCAGGTCGCCGTCCTGGAGGTACACCTTCTCGGAGGCGGGCAGATCCGGCAGCGGCGCGAGGCCCTCGACGGGATCGGCGGTCACGGTGGGCAACTTTTTCTTTCCATTGCCGTTGTCATTGGCGCCGACGCCATCGACCGACTTGTCTCCCGAACCGTTCTTGCTCATCGTGTCTCGCTTTCCCTTCGCCGGCATTACCCGGAGCAGGTTCAGGGGTCGCGCATCGCCTCGGAGCGCCTCTCAGCCGGTGGGTCCACCCGGACCGCCCAGCTCCCCCAGCTATTTGGAAGAACGGCTAACTTAACGCGCGACCCGCGCCATGGAAAGGCTCAGTTCCAGTACTTCTGAGAGCGGCTCTTGGGACGCCCCGGGGCGCCGCCGTCGAGCACTTTGTAGCGCTGGCGGGCGCGGCGGGCGCGGAAGGCGTCGAAGGCCTCGCGCAGCCCACCCGGCGCGCCGAGGACGTAACCGACCACCGTGACCACCAGCGTTCCCGCGAGCGACGCGAGATCGCGGCGCAGCAGGTCGGCGACGACGGCCCAGGCGACGAAGATGATCGCGAGGTGGTTGGCCTTGAGGTAGAGGCTGCCCAGCACCTGGGTCGGGGCGCGACCGTAGATGCGCGCAAAGGCCACGAACAGCGCGAGGATGGCCGCCGAGATGCCCGCGTAGATGCCGCGGGCGCCGAACACCGACGCCACGAGGCCGATCGCGACGTTGGCCAGGATGCCCGCGCCGAAGAACAGCGTGAGGAACCGGCGCGTCCCCTGCGTGCGCTCGATGAAGGCGCCCACGAACCACAGGCCCACGAGGTTCAGGATGAAGCTGAGCGGATCGAAGTGGACGAACATCGCCGTGACGGGCTGCCACGGCTCGTGGAGCATCGACTCGCCCACGGCGAGGTGCTCGAGCATGGGGACCCGCACCTCGCGGACGAACACGTACATCAGATAGATGGCCGTGTTCGCGATCACGAGGGCCTTGATGGCCGGCGTCATCCGCGAGGTGACCGTGTCCATCCACTGCGGACGGCCGGAACGGCCCATACGACTGCGCGGCGCTTGAGGCATGTCTTGCGAGTGGAGCTTAGCTCAAGCGCGCCGCGCCAGCACGGGCGCGGCGCGCGATCGCGACGCTACTGGACGTCGAAGATCGTTTGCGGAAGGACGGTGACCCCGCAGGAATGCACGGTGATCGGCATCTGCGGCGTCTGCGATAGGAGGTCGTCGTTCACGCTGAAGAGCGCGAGATCGACCGTGTGGTTCCCCGGCTGCAACGCCGTCGTGAGGCCCTCGTAGGCCTCGCAGTCGAAGTCGTAGGGCACTCCGTCGATCGTGAGCTCGACCCCGGCCGCACCCGCCTGGGCGCAGGACAGGGGCGCGGCCGTCGACTGCTTTTCGATGGTCCACGTCACGTCCACCTGGGGCGGGTCGCAGACCGTCGCGGGGCCCGAGTTGCCGCCGCAGCCCTGCATCGCCGCGCCGAGCGCGACGACGCCCGCGAGCGCTGCGACGCGCAGCGCGGTTCTCGTAGCCGGACGTTTGGTGTTCTCCGACATGCTCGTCTCTTTCAGCTCGGTCCCCATTTTCGGTCTCCTTCGTCTATTGGAGGCCAACCTGCACCCCCGCGGACTCGCTCACGGACGCGCGCAGACGCCCGATTTATTCATCCCCTCGCACGCCGTCGCGCACCCCGCCTCGAGCAAGAACGCCTCCACCTCGGTCGGCTGGCCTTCCACGACGGTTCGCAAGATGGGCGCTGGCGTGCGCACGGCCGGCAGGTCCCTCCCGTCCTTGCCCACGGGGACCACCGAAATCGCATACATTTCGTTGCCGTGCGTGGGTGGAATGTCGAACGGCGTCGCACCGGTCTGACGCCCGCACGAGAATTTGCACTGGTCGCGCCCGGCGCAGGGCGTGGTCCCCTCGATGGTCCCACCTTTCCCCACGATGTCGATGCGCACGGCGGCGATCTCCGGGTCGGAGCAGCTGCAGTCGGTGATGGCGCGGCCGTTCGCGTGCACGACCCAGCTCACCTCGACGGCGCCGCCGTCGATCGGCACGCAGCTGCCGACGAGGCCCTCGAGGAGGAGGCCCAGCGCCAGCGAGATGGTGCCCAACGATCGGTGCATGCAGTCTCTTGGAAAGAACGAGCGTAAGAACGGACGCGGGTCGTGTCAAACTGCGGACCCGACGAACGCAGTGTGCGGAAGTAACCTTCAGGAGGCACCCCACCCATGACGCCGCTCCTTTTGCAGGCGGGCGCTAGCGAAGCCCGACTCGACATCCTCCAGCTGATCCTGAACGCCTCACCCGTCGTCAAAGGCGTGTTGGGCTTGCTGATCCTCATGTCGATCGCCTCGTGGTTCGTCATCGGCTCGAAGGCCGTCTTCCTGTCCAATGCCGCCTCGCGCTCGGCCAAGTTCCAGGACGCGTTCTGGAAGACGGGACGGCTCGACGAGATCTGGCGCGTGAGCGAAGCGTCGCCACCCTCGCCCGTGAGCGAGGTGTTCCGTGCGGGCTACACGGAGCTCGCGAAGCTGCAGAAGCGGCGGCAGGAGGCGCCCGAGGCGGCGGGCGAGGAGCTCCTCGGCGACATCGAGAGCGTGCAGCGCGCCCTGGACCGCGCGCGCACGACGGCGATCACCGACATGGAGAGCCGCGTGCCGCTGCTGGGCACGACGGCCAGCGCCGGCCCGTTCATCGGCCTCTTCGGCACGGTGTGGGGCATCATGAACTCGTTCCGCAACATCGGGTCGAAGGGCGCGGCGAACCTCGCGACGGTCGCGCCCGGCATCGCCGAGGCGCTCGTCGCGACGGCGATCGGGCTCATGGCCGCCATCCCCGCCGTCATGGCCTACAACTACTTCTCGCGCCGCATCCGCGTGCTCAGCGCCGAGATGGAAACCTTCTCCAGCGACTTCCTCAACATCGTCCGGCGGAGGTTCTTCTAGCCATGGCGATGTCCACGGGAGGTGGCGGCGGTGGCGGCATGGGGTCGCTCACCGAGATCAACGTCACACCTCTCGTCGACGTCATGCTCGTGCTCCTCATCATCTTCATGGTGACGGCGCCGATGCTGCAGACGGGCGTCGACGTGAACCTCCCCGAGGCCAAGGCGCAGACGATCCCGGACGACGAGGGCAAGCTCATCCTGACGGTGACGAAGGACAAGCGCGTGTTCCTGGGCAAGCTCCAGATCCCGTGGGACGACGTCGAGAAGACGTTGAAGAACAACGCCAAGCTGAACGCCGACCACGAGCTCTACCTGCACGCGGACAAGATGCTGCTCTACGGAGACGTCGTGAAGATCATGGCCGCCGTCAAGCAGGCGGGCGTCGACAAGCTGGGCATGGTGACGGACCCGCTCGAGTGAGCAAGCACCAGGTCATACGGCGCGCCTCGGGGCGCGGCTTCTCCGGCCTGCTGATCACGCTGGCCTTGCACGGCGGCGTGTTCGCGGCGATTGCTGTCGCGCGCGGGAAGGAGCAGCCGCCGCTCGAGATCAGCCGCGACTTCGTCGTGGCCGAGATGGTCAAGCTGGGCAAGCCGCGCGACAAGTTCTGGCTGCCGCGCCTCACGCAGCCGCAGCGCTCGACGGCGCCCCCGGACTCGCTCAAGGTCGCCGAGGATCCGAACGCCACGGCGGCGCCGACGGAGGCGCCGCGCCCGGACGACCCGACGATCTCGAAGGACCTGAAGCGCGCGCTCGATCGCGCGCGCAAGCTCGAGCAACTCGCGGCGGCCGACGAGCCGGAAGAAGGCTCGGAGACGGGATCGAAGCTCGGCACGTCGAACCGCGAGACGGGCGACGCCTACCAGGCTCAGGTCGTGGGGCTCCTGCACCAGAACTACAACTTCCCGGCGGGCGTCAACATCGGCGACCTCGCGAACCCGCCCGAGATCAGGTTCCACATCCGCGAGGACGGCACGATCGCGGACGTCGTGCTCACGAAGCCGTCGGGCAACAGCTTCGTCGACGACGCGTGCGTCGATGCGGCGAAGCAGACGGGCAAGGTGCCTCCGCCGCCTGCGGGGGTCCGTGGTATGAGGGTGCAGTGCGAAAAGTGACGAGGGCGCTGCTCGCGGTCTCGGGGGCGGTGGTGCTCGCCGCCGGCGACGCGCGCGCGCAAGGCGCTGACGAGGACCTTCCCGCCGTGCGCCTCTCGGGCGCTGGTGTCGAGCTCATGCGCCTCGGCGTCGCCAAGGCCGAGGGCGACACGGACGGCACTGCGGCCGAGACGCTGTCGAAGGACATGGACGTCACGGGCCTGTTCCAGGTGCTGGATCCGGCGTCGTTCCCGGCGGCGCTCCAGTCCGAGGGGCTCGGGTTCAGCTCCGCCCTGTGGACGCAGGTGGGCGCGCAATCGGTCGTGAAGATGCGCGTCCTGGGCGGCCACGCCAATCAAGTCGAGGGTCGGCTGTACATAACGGCGCGCGGCGACACGGCGCAGCTGTCGAAGGTGTACCGCGGCAGCGACCTGCGCGACGCCGTGCACGAGCTCGCGAACGACGTCGTCAAGACGCTCACGGGCCAGCCGGGCGTGTTCGGCTCGCGCATCGCCCTCGCGATGACGGGCAAGGGGCCGCACGAGATCGCCGTCGTCGACATGGACGGCGGGCGCACGTCGATCGTCACGAAGATGAGCTCCGACTGCCTGCTGCCGGCGTTCTCGCCGAGCGGCGGCGAGATCGCCTTCACCTCGTACCTGCGCAACAACCCCGACCTCTACATCGTCTCGGCGGGCGGCGGGCGCGCGCGGCGCGTCTCGAAGCAGCCGGGCCTGAATACGGGCGCGGCCTGGGTGCCCGGCGGCGGAGCGCTCGCGCTCACGATGTCGTACGAAGGCAACGCCGAGCTCTATCGCATCTCCACCGACGGCGCCGTGCAGGCGAAGCTCACGTCCAACGCGGCGATCGACAGCTCGCCGTCGTACTCGCCCGACGGCAGCCAGATCGCGTTCGTCTCGAACAGGGCCGGCTCGCCGCAGGTCTACGTCATGCCGGCAGGCGGCGGCGCCGCGAAGCGCGTCACGTTCCAGGGCAAGTACAACCAGACGCCGCGCTGGAGCCCGCGCACCGACAAGCCGCAGATCGCCTTCACGGGCCGCGACGAGCGCGGCGTGTTCGACGTGTTCATCCTCGACGTGAAGTCGGGCCGCATCGACCGGCTCACGCAAGGGAAGGGCTCGAACCTCGACCCGACCTGGTCGCCCGACGGGCGCCTCATCGCCTATGTCTCGAGCCGCGGGGGTCTCTACGTACAGAACCCCGAGACGCACCACGAGGTGCAGATCTGGCGCGGCAGCGGCTCATCGCCGTCCTGGGGCCCGGCCCCGCACCGGTAGGCAGCCAGTGGGCACCTTCGCGACGATCGACGTCGGCACGAACACGACGCTGCTGCTCGTCGCGCGCGCCGAGCCGTCGGGGGCGATCACGGTGTTGGAGAACCGCGCCGAGATCACGCGCCTCGGGCGCGGCATCGGAGCCGGCGGCGCGCTCGGGGCCGAGGGCATCGCGCGCACCCTCGAGGCGCTCCGCGCGTACGCGGCGCTCGCACGCCAGCACGAAGCCCGCATCGCCGCGATCGGCACCGAAGCCCTTCGCCGCGCCCCGAACGGCGTCGAGTTCCTGGGCCCGGCGGCCGAGATCCTGGGCGTCCCCGTCGAGGTGATCGACGGCGCGCGCGAGGCCGCCCTCACCTTCCGCGCCGCCGCCGCGTCCTTCCCCGGCGAGGCCGGCGGCTCGATGATCGTCGTCGACATCGGCGGCGGCTCGACGGAGATCGTCGTGTCCGAAGGCGGCCAGGTCCGCTGGAGCCGCAGCCTGCCGCTCGGCTCGGTGCGCCTCACCGAGAGGCACGTGAGCCACGACCCGCCCGAGACCGGCGAGCTCGACGCGATCACGCGGGAGATCGACGGCGCGCTGGCCGCCGTGCCGTGGCCGTCGGGCGCGCCGCGGCCCATCCTCGTCGGCGTCGCGGGCACGGTGACCTCGCTCGCCGCCATGGCGATGCGCCTCGCGAGCTACGATCCTGCGCGCGTCCACGGCTTCGCGCTCGAGGTCGCGGCGCTGGACGCGGAGATCGCCCGCCTCGCGCGCTCGGCGCAGGCCGAGCGCGAGCGCATCGTCGGGCTCGATCCGAAGCGCGCGGACGTCATCCTCGCGGGCGCGCTGATCCTGCGTCGCATCGCGGCAGCCGCGCAGGTCCCGTCGATCCGCGTCAGCGATCGGGGGATCCGCTGGGGTCTTCTGTACGAGCTGCGAGAGCGCCCTTAGCGGGCGCCGCCGTCGATGGCGAGCGCAGCCAGGCCGCCACGTCGGGGATGGGCGCCGTCGGCGTCTTCACCTGTGCGTAGTCCATGAGCGCCTGGCGCGCGAGGTCGCGCGAGCGCTCCCGCTCGCCGGGCCGCGACCAGAGCGCCCGCGCCAGCGCGAAGCGCGTCTCGCCCAGGCGCTCGGGATCGAGGCGCTTGGCGACGCGAATGCGCAGCGCCTCCTCGAGCGGCGCGACGGCGTCGCCCGTCTTCCCTTCGCCGAGGAGCGCGGTGCCAAGGCCCGTGAAGGCGAACGAGAGGAACATCTCGTCCGCCTTCGCGCGCCGCCAGATGTCGGCCGCCCGCGAGAAGTCCGCGCGCGCCTCGGCGTACCGGCCCAGGTAATCCAGGCTCTCGCCGCGGTTGGACGACACCATCGCGACGACGGGGTGCTCCGGCCCGAGGAGATTGACCAGGCCGTCTCGCGTCTCGCCGTTCATGACGACCGCGTCCACGTAGCGGCCCGCGGACTGAAGGCCGACGGCCAAGTTCAACGAAGCGACGAAGGTCTCGTAGCTGTCCGGCCCGAGGTGGCGCAGCATGAGCTGCTGAGCCTGCCGGTAGCGTTCGACGGCCGCCGCCGGCCGGCCGTCGGCGACGAGCACGTGCGCCTCCGACGTCAGCGCCCAGAACTCGAGCTGAGGCCGCTCGCCGAGGCGCGCGAGCAACCCGCGCCCGACGCGCAACCAATCCCGCGCGAGCGTCGGTTGGCGAGAGCGATCGGCCAACGCTCCCGCGAACAGCAGCGCGGCCGACGCCGCGACGTCGTCGTAGCGCGCGGCGAGCGCGACGCTGACGCTCTCCCGGTAGAAGTCGAGCATCGCGTCCCGATCGCCGCACATGTCACCGAGGTACGCCGCGGCGAGGAGCGACTCGGCGAGGATGGGCGCGTACCCCACCTGCCGGCCGCCCTGGATGAGGCCATCCTCGAGGCGCCGCGCGTCGTCGCAGTGTCCGGCGTCGCGCAGCGCCGTGAACCGCGCGAGGGTGGTGCGCAGGTCTCGAACGCGCTCGCGCGTCGCGGGGTCGTCGGGGGGCTTGATCACCGCCTTGAGGGACGCGGCGTCCGAGCAACGATCCAGCGGAGGAAGGGCGCTGGCGGCGCCCACCGAGTTCTCGACGGTCTTCTCGTCCGCGTTCGCGAACAGATCCGTGAGCGCGCGCACGCTGCCCAAACGTTCCTGAAGGCAGGCCATCCGGAGATCGAGCACCTCGCCTGATTGCTCGCCCCGAACCTGAGTGGCCTCGCACGCGTCCACGTCGGCGCGGACCCATTTGTCGACATAGTCGTCGAGCAGCCGCGCGACGCTGGCGAAGGCCTTCGCCGCGTACGGCGTGCCCGTCTTCAAGAACGACGCGCGGATCGCTTGCTTGCGCGCGGTCGGCTCCTTCCCCGCCTCCCAGATCCCGGCGAAGTGCTCGGCGCCGCCGCGGCACGTGACCGCGCCGCTGCCCAAGCTGCGCCCCGCCGTCAGCACGACGGCCGCGAGGCAGCCCGCCAGCGCCACGGCGGCGGCGCCTCGGCGCAAACGCACCGTGGGATCCGTCTCGAGGGCGGCCAGCAGCGCCTCCATCGACGGGAACCGCTCGTCCGGATTCGTGCGCAGGCCGCGCAGCAGCACCTTGCGGATCCACCCCGGCACGCGCGTCTTCGCCGGCTGGGGCGTCACCAGGCCCGACGTCACGCTGGCCATCAGCGCCGTCAGCGAGTCACCAGCGAACGGCTTCTGATCGTAGATCGCCTCGTAGAGCGCGACGCAGAAGCTGAACTGGTCGGTGCGCGCGTCGGTGGGCCGAACGGCGAACTGCTCGGGCGCCATGTACGCTGGCGTGCCCAGCATCGCCCCCGTCTGCGTCAACTTGACCGAGAGGTACTTCTCCGTCGTCTTCGCGAGGTTGTCTGGCGCCAACTTGCCGCGCCTCAGATCCATCGTCGCGTCGGGGTCCTGACCCGGATCGATCTCGCCCGCAGAGGAAGCCGCCGCCTCGCCTTCGATCTCGCGGCGCGCGGCGTCCGCCTCCGCGGCGGCCTCCGCGACCTGCCGCGCGAGGCCGAAGTCCATGACGCGGACCTGCCCCTCGCTCGTGACCATGACGTTGTCCGGCTTGAAGTCGCGGTGCACGAGGCCGGCCGCGTGCGCCGCGGCGAGGCCTCGTCCCGCGGCGAGATAGACGGCCAGCGTCTCGCGCCAGGTGCGCACGCCGGCGTGGACCCAGGCGCCCACCGTCATGCCCTCGACGAACTCCATCGCGATGAACACGCCGTCCGCGAACGTGCCGACGTCGTAGACCATCACGACGCTCGCGTGCCGCAGCTTCGCGATCGCCTGCGCCTCGCGAAGAAGACGCGTCCTCGCGTCCGCCGTATCGCCGCGCGCGCGGAGGAGCTTGATCGCGACCTTCCGATCGAGCTCCGGATCGTACGCGGCGTACACCTCCCCCATCCCGCCCCGGCCGACGAGGCCCAGCACGACGAAGCGATCGATCGCTTGACCGCGTTGGAGGATCACGCCGGCTTGGCCGCCGGTGGTCTTGTCAGGGGGAGCCGCCATGGAGGAGGTCCGGCGGACGCACAGCCTGCGACGCCTCGGGGGCCCCCATCGGCCCTTCCCATGGCCTCGTTGAGGCGCCCCGGACGCGTCGTGTCACGCCTCGACCATACTCCGAAACGCGCCGCGTCGGGAGTCACCTTGCCGCGCCCCGACAGCGACGGTATTTTGGCGCGGTGAACAGGCTCCGGCGGGCCGCCAAGGCCTTCATCATCGCGGCGTCAGCGATCTCGGCGACATCGGGCTGTCGCGCGAAAGATCCAAAGATCTCAGCCCCTTTCTCGGACACGTTCGACCGGGCCGAGCTGGGCCCGAGCTGGAACGCCACCAGCCCCCAGTACCGGATCGCGGACGGGAAGCTCAGCGTCCGGAACGCCTACAACCATCCGGCCTGGCTGCGCCAGCAGTTGCCGCGCGACGTCGTCATCGACGTCGACGTCATGTCGAAGAGCCCGGCTGGCGACATCAAGATCGAGCTTTACGGGGACGGCGAATCCTCGGCCCACGACAAGGGGGCCTATACGTCGACCGGCTACGTGCTCATCTTCGGGGGATGGCACAACTCGCTGTCGGTGCTCTGTCGCATGCACGAGCACGACGACGGCCGCAAGGCGGAGCGTTCGGACCTGCGCGTCCAGCCCGGTCGTACGTATCACTGGACGGTCACGCGTCGCGGGGGCACGATCGACTGGAAGATCGACGGTCAGCCGTTCCTGTCCTGGACCGACCCGCAGCCGCTGTCGGGGACCGGGCATGAATATCTGGCCATCAACGACTGGGAGAGCGACGTGAGCTTCGACAACCTCCAGATCAAGCCCGCTCTCTAGCGGCCGACGCGATTTCATGGACGAACCTCCGCCAGCCAAGGCCTTCGATCTCGACGCCGCCCTCTCCCGGATCGCGGGCCGGAAGTCGGTGCTGATTTACACGCACGACAATCCCGATCCCGACTCGCTGGCCGCCGCGTGGAGCCTCGAGCGGCTCATGGAGCGAGAGCTGGGCGCGAGGGTGACTCTGACCCATGGTGGCATCGTGGGCCGCGCGCAGAACCGTGCGATGGTCGAGACTTTGAAGATGCCGCTGGTCCCGGTCGAGCGCATCGAACCCGATCGGTACGACGCCATCGCGATGGTCGACAGCCAGCCGGAGACGGGCAACAACTCGCTGCCGCCCGGCCACCGGATCGACATCGTCATCGACCACCATCCCCCGCGCGCCGGCAGCGCGCGCGCCTCCTGGTGCGACATCCGGCCCGACCTCGGCGCGACCTCGACGATCGTCTTCGAGTACCTGCGTGCGCGGCACGTGCCGCTGGACGCGCCGCTGGCGACCGCCGTCTTCTTCGCGTTGCGCACGGAGACGCGCGACCTCGGGCGCGAGTCGACCGAGGCCGAGCGGCAGGCCTACCTCGAGCTGGTCCCAATGGTCGACCACAACATGCTCTACCGGATGACGCACCCGAAGGTCCCGCGCGAGCACTTCGCGGCCCTCGATCGGGCGCTCCGTTCGGCGCAGGTGTTCGGCGATCTCGTCGCCGTGAACCTGGGAACGCTCGGGTACCCAGACCTGGTGGCCGAAATCGCGGATTTGCTGCTCTCGTACGACGGCGCGCGCTACGTTCTATGCATCGGCCAGTACGACGGCTGCGCGTACCTCTCGCTGCGCACCGAGGCCACCGACGCCCGCGCCGGCAGCGTCATGCGCCAGGTGGTCGCGAACGACGGCGCCGCGGGGGGCCACGGGACGATGGCCGGCGCACGCCTGTTCGCGCCGATTCATGGGGAATCAGACCTGCAGAAGGCCTTCCTCAAGATGGTGGAGAAGCTCCGCGACGTGCTGGGGCACGAAGCGGTGCCTGGAACGCCCCTGCTCAAGCCTCAGAACCCGCGCAACGCGAAGACGCTCAGCGGTCGCCCGCGCACGCCGCCCGGGCGATAGGCGGCGCGTTCAGCCGACGCGCAGCGCGCTCGACGGAGTGCGCGCGATCACGTCGCTCGGCGGGCCGACGAGCTGCCCCGCCTCGCCGCCAGCCCCGCGTCCGAGCGCGAGGTAGATGGCGAGCACCATGACGATCAGGGCGCCCGTGCACGCCAACCAGACGCGCACGCGGATCTTGGACCGGATGTCGCTCGGCTTCCGGGTGCGACGACGAACGCGGTGGCGTCCGGAGCTGCGATGACGGCCCGACGCGGGGGGCCGCTCGGGCGACTGAGCCGCCCGCAGCCACTCGGACGAGGGGTCGACCAGCGGATCTTTGCCGTTGGGGTCCACGGGGGCGATCCCAGACTACCGACAAACGGAATTCCGTACCAGCGGCTAGGGGCGACACGGCCCAAGGCCGGGCATGCGCCTCGCAAGCTCGGCGGCCGGGCGGCTCGGTCAGCGGACGTTCAGGACGATCACGAGGCCCCAGACCACGATGGAGATCACAGACGCGGACACCAACGCGACGACCGTGCGCCGCCGCTCGACCAAACCGTTTTCCATGTTGCCCATCCGGACATCGGCACGCCTGACGGTGCCTTGAACTGAATTCATCGACGTCGATTGCATCTCTGGCGGCCGGCATCGTAGGCGCTTTTATAGGGCGCCGCAACGTCAGGTGTATTACCTAGGAAGCCCCGACAGATGATCGGGGCGGTCGGCTCCTCGCCCTCACGTCACCCCTCCTCCTCCCCCACGCGTGGAGCGCGACGATCGAGTCTTGCGAGGATCGCCGCGTACATCGCGTCGACCTTCTCGTGCATGTGCGCGATCTGCAGCTCGGCCTTCACGTTGACCTCGTACTCGATGTCGTTGCGCACGCGATCGCGCGAGGCCTGCCGGTTCTGGCTGAGCAGCACGAACACCGAGAGGATGATCGCCTCGAGCGACACGGCCATCGTGAGGAGGCCGAACGGGAACTCGTCCCAGCCCCCGATGCCGGACCGGGCCAGCGGCCCGACGTTCAGCCCGATCCAGACCGCGAAGATCGCGAGGTGGATGAAGAGGAAAGGCAAGCTGCCGCTGAACTCCGAGATCCAATCGGCGACGCGCATCACCTTCGTGCGCTTGTCCTCCGTCTCGACGTTGGGGTTGCGCGAGGCGGTGTGGCGCAGGAGGTGAACGGTGTTGCGCTGCCGCTCGCCCGCGGCGGCGAGGAGGCTCATCGCCGCCGCAGGGCTGACCGTGAAGAGGTCCTCCAGGTCGCCGCGGTCGACGACCAGCGCCTCGAGATCCTCCGTCACGACCGCCGCGGCCGTCCGGGGACCGCCGTCGAGCAAGGAGATCTCGCCGAAGAACTGCCCGGCGCCGACCGTCTCGAGCACGATGCGCTCGCCCGTGTCGTTCTTGAAGAAGAGCTCCACGACGCCCGAGCGCACGACGTACATCGACCCGCCGGGATCGCCGTGCGCGAACATCTGCGTGCCGGCGGCGACGCGCTCGACGTCGATGCGCGCCGCGAGCCGCGCGCGATCCACGTCCGAGAGGTGGTGGAAGAGCGGGACCTCGGCCAGGATGTCGACGGCGGCGGGCAAGAGAGGCCTCGAAAGGGCCACTATACGCCCAGTCGATTTCTACCGGACTCGCTTACCGGACTCGTTCACCGGACTCGGACCTGACACGAGCCGCCGTGCACGGCGTGCCAGTTCTGGTGATAGTCCTCGGCGCGATAGAACGGCGGCGCCGGCTGCACGGTGGTCGTGATCGTCTGGCCTCTGAAGCGCGGCTCGCGCGCGAGCTCGGCGATGTATCCCTTCGCCTCCCGCAGCTGCTGGTCATTGCTCGCGAAGATCGCCGAGCGATAGTTCGAGCCCACGTCCGCGCCCTGCCGGTCGGGCGTCGTCGGGTCGTGGTTGTCGAAGAACACCTTGAGCAACTGCCGGTACGTGACCCGCGCCGGATCGAACGTCACCTTCACGGTCTCGGCGTGCCCCGTCTTGTGTGACGAGACTTGCTCGTAGGTGGGGTTCGCCACCGTCCCGCCCTGATAGCCCGATTCGGCGTCGATGACGCCGGGGATCTGTTCGAAGACGTCCTCGACGCCCCAGAAGCAGCCGCCTGCGAAGTAGGCCACCTCGGGCTTCACGGGACGTGACTCGGCGGGCAAGGGCGCGCCGTCGGGGATGAACTTCAGCGCGGCCGCGTTGATGCAGTAGCGCTTGCCCGTGGGCGGCGGCCCATCGTCGAAGACGTGGCCGAGGTGCGCGCCCGAACGCGCGTCGAGCACCTCGGTGCGCTTCATGCCCAGCGTGTTGTCGCTGCGCTCGACGACGTGCTCGGGCGAGATCGGCTCGAAGAACGACGGCCACCCCGTCCCCGAATCGAACTTCGCCGTCGACCGGAAGAGCGGCAGCCCGCCCACTGCAGACACGTACGTGCCTGCGGCGTGGTTCTTGTACATCGGGTCGCTGAACGGCCGCTCGGTGTCGGCGTGCAGCGTGACGCGCTCCTGCTCGGGCGTGAGCGTCTTGGCGATCTCGGCCACGCGCGCCGGCGGTAGCGGCGTGATGTCGTACCCGGCGCGCGAGTACACGGGAAAACCCGGCGCATGTGGACGCGCGGGCGCGGAGGGCGCCACCTTGCCGCCGCCGTACGCGACGAAGCCCGCGAGCCCCACCACGGCGATCACAGGGAGCCAGACGAAAGTCCTCATACCGAGAACTACGCCCGCCCGCGCGCCGAAGTTACGGCGCGCGGAAATCGCCCGAGAGGCCGGGCTCTTAGGCTTTGAGCTCGGCCAGCGGGCCGCCGCAGTACTTCGGGTCGCCGAAGGTCTGATCGGGCACGCCCATCGCGTTCTGCATCGTGACCCACAGGTCGGCGATGCCCTTGTTCTTCGGGTCCTGCTGAACGGGGATGGCCCCCGAGCCCTCGAGCTCCTTGCCCGTGAGCGGATAGTTGATGTACTGGCCCATCTTGAGGCCCAGCGACTGACCGCCCGCGACCACCGTCACCATGTTGACCTGGTTGTGGCCTTCGGTGATCTCGCTCACCCAGGCGATGACGGTCTTGTCGAGGATGTTCAGCGTCTTGAGCGAGCTCAGCATGTACGCGAAGCGGTTCGAGTACCAGAGATCGATGTCCCCCCAGTGCTGCGCGGGCGCCGAGCCGTGGCTGACGCTGTGGTGGGTCGGCGAGCCGAGATCACCCACGGGGTCGTAGCCCTCGGAAGCGCCCTGCCACTGGATCGTGGCCACGCGACGCGTCCCGCAGGCGAACGCCGTCGCGATCATGTCCATCCACAGCTCGCCGCGCTTCTGCATCTCCATGGCCAGGCCGTTCGCCGACTTGTCGTCGTTCTGGATGTCGGCCTTCATGCCGGCCATCGTCGCCACACGCGGCTGCAGCGAGGTGGTGCTGCACACGCCAGGCACCGACGGCATCTGCGTCACCTTCTGCTCGAGCGACTGGATCGAGTCGAGGTACGCGTCGAGGTGAGCCTTGTCGTTGTTGTTGATCCGAGACCGGAAGGTCTGGATGTCGCCCTTCACGAAGTCGAGGAGGCTCTGGTTGCGCGCGCGGGCGCGCATCAGCGCCGCCGTCTGATCCGGCGTCTGCGTCTGCCCCGTGAGGCTGCCGAAGAGGTCGGTGAAGACGGCCATGAAGTCCTTCGTGAACGGCTCGTTCACACCGGACGAACGCCAGTTCAGGAAGTTGCGCCAGTGCGGCGCGGCGCGGAACGGATCGACGGCGGCGACGAGCGGCCGCTGGTTGATCGCCTTGCCGATCGCCTGGTCGATCGAGGGCCCGTAGCCGGTGAACTGGCTGTTGTCGTTCTTTTCTCCGCCGGGCGCGCCCCAGCACGTCAGCAGGCGGCAGTTGTCCTGGTGGCTCGCGATGAACGTCGGCGTCTTGAGGTTCAGCCCCTTGATGACCGCCACGTCGCTCTTGTACGGCTCGAGCGGCGTGAGCGCCGTGCCGAGGTTCAACGACGACGAGGACCCCGTCGCGTCGAAGCAGGGCATGGCCACGCCGTTGGTCACCAGCTGGCGCTTGTGCCCGTTCGGCGTGTAGAAGATGAGGAAGTTCCCCGCGGGCGCGGTCTGCGCCATCGCGCTGCGGTACTTCAGGAACGGCCCGAAGAGCGCCGCCCCGGCGCCGAGACCACGAAGCAGGCTGCGGCGAGAGAAACGCACGGTGCGGTTGCTGGCCTTGGTGGTCATGGGGTAGCTCCCGTGTGGTAGCGGCGAGTCAGGGTCGACGTCCCGGCGAACGATGCGAGCAGCGTTCGCATCTGGCCCCCCTTCCCCGTCACGTAGTCCCCCATGCTCCGGATCGTGCACGCCTCTTGCGTGATGTTGACCGCGCGGCCGAACGCGTACTGCGCGTACTGCTGCGACATGCAGTACTGCGCCATCTTGCTGTTGCCCAGCTTGCCCGCCAGCTCGACGACGTTCTTGTAGTCGCCCATGGCGTCACCGGCCTGGCTCAGCGTGCCCGTGGTGTCGATGGGCTGGCTGATGGGCGAAGGGTACTGCGTGCGGAACTTGCCGTCCGCGTCGTAGGCCTCGAACGCCAGGCCGATCGGCTGGAAGAAGCTGTGGCAGGCGTTGCAGTCGACGTGGTTCACCGTGAAGGTCTGGTAGTTCTGGCGCGCCGTCGCGTTGGAGCCGCCCTCCTGGATCTTCGTGGGATCCGGCACGACGTTCGCGGGCGGCGGCGGCGGGTTCTGGCACAGCACGCGCCTGCGCACGAGGAGGCCGCGGTGGATGACCGTGGCCGCCTGCGAGGGCGCCGCCGTCTGTGACAGCATGGCGACGCTGGTGAGGAAGCCGGCGCGCTGCGTGGGGTCCAGCGTCAGCTTGCCCGTGGAGTCGGGCTTGGCCGAGCCGTAGACCGCGGCGATCGTGTCGTCGGCGTAGGTGTACGGCGCCGTCAGCAGATCCTTGAGCGTGCCGTTCGCGCCGAAGACGACCTTGTCGAAGAAGGTCGTCGCCTCGTTGTAGGTGGACAGCTCGAGGCCCGGCGTCGTGGGCTGATCACCGAGCGCGAGGTACTCGGCCCAGAAGTCGTTCAGCTTGTCGCGCGCCGAGGGCAGCGCCGCGAGGCGTTCGGCCTGCGCCTGCCGCACGGCCGGATCACCCAGCTGCGCCGCGGCCGCCTGAAGCTGCGCGTCCGGCGGGATGTCCGCGATCGAGTACGACAGCAGCTGCGCGATCTCGTCGCTCGTGAGGTCGACGGCGCCCGCCTTGCTGTTGCCGAGCTCGGTGCGGAAGATGAAGTTCGGCGACAGCATCATCGCCTTCAGCGCCGACGCGAGCGCCTGCGGCGCGGGATCGGCCTTGAGCTCGCCGACGAGGTAGTTCACGTAGCTCGTCGTCTCGGCCGTCGTGAGCGCGCGACGGAACAGCTTGGCGCCGTAGGTCGAGACGAACATCTGCTCGCAAGACGTCGACAGCGGCGTCGTCCCGAGGCAGGGCATCGCCGTGGTGGCGGCGGTCACCGCCTGCGTCGCGATCGAGTCCGTCTTGTCGAAGTAGGCCGACGCGAGCGCGAGCGGGACCTTGTCGCCCGTCGAGTCGTTGCTGAAGCCGGTCCCCGGATCGATCTGATCGGGCGGGAACGAGCTGACGTCGGGCGCCGGAACGCCGAGCGCCGCGGAGATCGTGTTCTTCCACTGGGTCGCCGAGAGCCGCCAGATGCGCGACGGCGGCAGCGCCGTGGGCGCCGCCGAGCAGTTGGCGGCCGTCAGCGTGTCGTACCAGCTCGTGTTGTTGGTCGGGCCGGGCGGCAACTGCGTGACGCCGCCGGTGCCCGCCGAGCCACTGCCCGCGCCGCCTCCACCGATTCCATTGGTACCGGCAGCGCCGCTTCCCGTGGCCGACCCCGGCCCCTCCATCCTCACCACCCCGGTGCACGCCGACAACGCCCCTGCCAGGATCACGAATGAACCGGCCGCCAATGAACCGGCCGTCACTGAACCGGCGAGACGGAAGGGACGGGCGCGTAGAGAACGCACAGGTCTGGAGCTCATGTTCACCTCTTGACCGGGGGCACACTCTGGCCCGAGAAGCGCCCCAGCAGTCATGGAGATGCTAGTCGCCTCGAATACGGCTCGCGATGCACGGTGATCGCCCGCGATGCACAAGGGCCACGCGGGTCTGAAGCCTCTCCGAGCACTCTGCTCACCGTCGAGAAATCATCTTCGACGTGATCGCGACGCCACTGGGCTCGCTTCGCCCGCATCGGGCGCTTTCGCGCGGCGGAAACCGCCGCAAAATCGGGCCGATCTCCGTCGGTGAGGCGAGATGCACCACCTGGGGACCAATCCCCCCAACTTAGGGCCCATGTCGGCTCGGGTGGGACGACGCGCGCGGCCCATCGCACGCAGAATGTGCGCGCTCATTTTCCGCCACGAAGCGCGACCGCGGTCGCGACGTGGTGGTGGCCGCGCGTGCGGGCCCCGAGGATGAGCCGTTCGCGCTGGGCAGACGCTCCTAGGCGCGCTGACTGCGGAAGCGCGCCACCTGAGTGGCCTCGGGGTTGACGCGCACGCTGCCCGCGTCGGCGTCGACGACGAGCAGATCGCCGGGCCGGACCCAGGCGAACACGCCCGCGACCCCGGCGACGAGCGGCGCGCCTGCCGCGAGGGCCAGCGCGGCCACGGCGCCCTGTTCAGCGAGCGGCCCGTCGGCGACGATCGCCGAGACGCCGCGCGAGAGCGCGTGCGCCGCCGAGAACACGCCCAGCCGCTCGGTGACGAGGATGTCGCCGGGGCGCACCAGCGACTGTCCCGTCGTGGCCGCGTGCGCGATCACGCACAGGTCTTCGATCTCGGCGGCGCGCTCGCTCATGAGCGCGGCCGTCGCGGGATCGCCGCCCGCGGCGGCGAAGGCCATGCGTGCGTACTCGCGCGCGACGTCGGACATGCTCTTGAGCGCCGTCGAGGAGGATGCCGCGGACACGAGGCGATCGCGGAAGCGGCGATCGTCGAGAATGAGCGTCAGGCTCGCGAGCTCGCGCGCGGCCGGCCCCGCAGCGCCGGCGGCGAGCTTGCCGACGTCGGCGGCGAGCCGCTCGAGGGCCGCGTCGATCGTGACGCCGCCCGCGCCCTCGCTGGTCGTCGTCGTGCGCGCGAGCGCCGCGAGCG
>DASZUD010000339.1:0-4571 GCA_035548155.1 Polyangia bacterium | reverse complement strand
GCGTGTCGCGGAAGGTCATCGTCTGCCGCTGCGAGGACGTCACGCTCGACGACGTCGAGAAGGCGGTGGCCCACGGATACCGCGACCTCGAGGAGGTGAAGCGCTACACGGGCTTCGGGACGGGGCCCTGCCAGGGCAAGGAGTGCCTGCGCGAGATCGCGCTGGCCATCGCCCGCGCCGCCGGGCGCGCGCCCGGCGAGATCGCGCCCTTCACGACCCGGCCGCCGCTGGTGCCCACGCCCCTCGCGGTGCTGGCCGGCCGGCCGCCGCGCGGGTGACGATGGCGAAGCCCCGACGCCCCGCCCCGCCGACCTCGGCCGGCGCTCCCCCCGCCGAGGCGGAGATCGCCATCATCGGCGCGGGCGTGATGGGCCTGGCCCTGGCCTACAACCTGGCGAAGCTCGGCCGGAAGCGCGTCGTCGTCGTCGACGGCCGTTACCTGGCGTGGGGCGCCTCGGGCCGGAACGGCGGAGGAGTGCGCCAGCAGTGGTCGACCGAGATGAACATCCGGCTCATGCAGGAGTCGGTCGAGCTGTGCGCCGGGTTCGCGCGCGAGATGGGCATCAACGTGTGGATGCGCCGGGGCGGATACCTGTTCCTCGCGCGCACGCCGGCCACGCGCGCGCGCATGGAGAAGAACGTCGCGCTCCAGAACGCCTGCGACGTGCCCACCCGCCTCATCGCGCCCGCCGAGGCGAAGAAGATCGTGCCCGAGCTCGAAACCGAAGGCTTCGAGGCGGCCTGCTACAACCCGACCGACGGCATCGTGTTCCCGTGGCCGTTCCTGTGGGGCTACGCGCGCGCGGCCGCCAAGCGCGGCGTCGTCATCGCGACGGGCACGCCGGTGACGGCCATCGAGCCCGGGCCGGCCGGCTTCGGCGTCGTCACGCCGAAGGGCACGCTGCGCGCCGAGCGCGTCGTGTGCGCGGCGGGCGCGTGGTCACCCGCCGTCGCGCGCCTCGCGGGCGTCGCCCTGCCCGACTGGCCCGTCCGTCACGAGATCCTCTCGACCGAGCCCCTCAAGCCTTTCTTGAAGCCCATGGTCTCGGTGCTGGAGACTGGCCTTTATTTCTCGCAGTCACTGCGCGGCGAGATCGTGGGCGGCATCTCGATGCCCGAGGAGCGTTCGGGCGAGATCCACATGACCTCGAGCCTGGCGTTCCTGCAGACGATGGCGCGCGCCATCATCGAGGTGATGCCGGTGCTCTCCGCCGTGAAGGTCGTGCGCCAGTGGGCGGGCCCCTACGACATGAGCCCCGACGCGAACCCGATCGTGGGCGAGGCGCCCGGTGTGCCCGGCTTCTACGTCTGCTGCGGCTTCGAGGGCCACGGCTTCATGATGGCGCCCGTCGTCGCCCGCCACTACGCGCGCCTTCTGGCGGGCGAGGCGCGCCACCCGTTCTTCGACGCCTGGCACCCAGGCCGCTTCGCGACCCCGGGCGGCCCCGGCGGCGAGCGCGAGACGATGGTCATCGGCTGACGGGTCGCGCCCGCGGCGGCGACGTCAGCTGGTCTTCACGAGGTTCGTGTAGATGAGCGGCCCCAGGCTGTCGACCATCATCTTGCCGACGAGCGCCTCGAGATCGCGGCGCTGGTCCGTGCTGTCGTAGACGAACTTGATGCCCATCCCCGGCTCGTGACCGGGCGGCGCCTGGGGCGGCAGCGGCTCGCCCTCCTTCACGATCCAGCGGACCTCGCCGCGCAAGGCGAGCGGCTCGGCCTGCGCGGGAATAATCAGCTTGAAGATGAAGATTGTTCCAATACCGAGGGGCTTGTCGGTCTTTATGAAGGTGCCCCCCTTCGAGATGTTCTTCGTGTAGTCATAGAAGAACGTGTTGAGACGCTTGTATTCGACCTTGAGCTCGATCGGAGCGCGTGCCTCTTTCCGTCGGTCGTTCTCGGCGTCGGACATGCGCGTCTCCGTCTCCTTCCCGGTGGGAGTCCCGCGGCGGAAGCGCGCGAGGGAGCGAACATGTCCATCGTAAGGGCCGCCCTCGTGGCCGTCAACGCGCGCGTCGAGCGATGGCCGGTGGTCGGGCCTCTGACGCGCGCCGTGGGGGCGCGTTTCTGGGTGTGGGGAATCCTGCTCTCCGCGCTGGGCCTGGGCCTCTGCTTCGCGCCGCTGTTCGACGTCCTCGGGTACGACTTCTCGTTCGCGCTGGGGCTCGCGACGGCCCTCGCCTCGGTGGACGTGGGCCAGGGCGTGGTCGCCAAGGCGCGCGCCGCCGACGAGGCGACCGACGAAGCATCAGACGAAGCATCAGACGAAGCATCAGGCGACACGACCGCTGCGGCGTTGGGTCGCAGCATCCTCGCCGCCCTGGGGGCTGCGCTGGCCTTGCTGGTGTTTCCCCTCGCCTTCTCGCTGGCGAACGCGTTGCGCGTCCGCAATTGCAACCTGGGCGCCGGGCTGGCGTTCTTCGCGCTGCTGCCCGTGGGAACCGCTGTTTATGGCGCCCCGGCCGGCGCTCTCGCGGGCACGCTGTTCCCGCGGCGCGGGCGCCTCGTCGCCTTCGCCCTGCCCTTGCTGTCGCTCGCGTGGGCCCTGTGGCGCCTCTACGAAGGGCCCGCCGTCTTCGCGTACGACCCGTTCGGCGGATTCTTCCCCGGGCCGATCTACGACGAGGCCCTGCGCCCGCCGCTGCGCCTGTCGTGGTTTCGCCTGGCGAACCTCCTGTGGATCGGCACGGCCGTGACGGTGGGTCTGGCGGCCGTCGGACGCGGGCGCGATCCGCGAGGCTGGCGCCGGTCGGCGCTGCTCGTGGCGCTGCCGCTCGTCGTCGCGTCGAGCTTCGTGTGGGCCGCGCGCGGCTCGCTGGGCTTCTACGTGCGCCGCCCGGATCTCGCCAAGGTCCTCGACCGCACGTTGACGACGCAGCACTTCGTCGTGCACTACGCCTCGTCGGCCGGGAAGACCGCCGCCGACCTGGCCCTCCAGGGCGAGGACTACGAGTTCCGCTATGCGCAGCTCGCCGCGACGCTGCGAGCCGAGCCGCACGGCCCGGTCACCGTGTGGGAGTTCCCGAGCGCCGACGTGAAGAAGGACCTCGTGGGCGCGGGGCACACGCTGTACGCGAAGCCGTGGACGCGCGAGATCTTTCTGCAGACCGAGCGCTTTCCCTCGACGCGGCTGCGCCACGAGCTGGCGCACGTCTTCGCGGGCGCGTTCGGCGATCCGCTGTTCGGCATCGCCTTCGCGTGGCGCTGGCACGGTCCCCTGCCCGTCCCGACGCTGGCGATGGGCCTGGTCGAGGGCCTCGCAGAGGCGGCCGACGCGAGCAACCCGGACGGCCAGTCGACGATCCACCAGGAAGCGGCGGCCATGGTCGCCGACGGGCTGGCGCCGCCGCTCGCCTCCGTCGTGGGCGCGGGCTTCAGCGCCGAGTCCGGGCCACGGGCGTACACGCTGGCCGGCTCGTTCACGACGTTCTTGCTCGAGACGCGCGGGCCCGAGAAGCTGCGCGAGCTCTACCGCTCGGCGGGCAACTTCAGCGACGTGTACCGCACGCCGCTCGCCAACCTCGAGGAGGGTTGGCGCCAGCTCCTGCGCGAGCAGCCGCTGTCCTCGCGCGACAAGGCGCGCGCCGCCGAACAGTTCAGGCGCCCCGCGATCTTCAAGAAGGTGTGCGCGCGCGAGCTCGCGGCGCGCGTGGGCGAGGCGCGGTCGCTCGAGCGCAGCGAGCCTTCGCGCGCGGTGCGCCTGCTCGAGGACGCCTGCCACGACGATCCGCACGAGCCGAGCTACCGTCTGGAGCTGGCCCAGGCGCACGCCTTCGCCGGCGAGCGGCGCGTGGCCCTGGAGGCGCTGGGGCGGATCGCGGGCGACGCCGACGTCACGCGCCCCCTGCACGCGCAGGCGGCCAGCCTGGCGGCCGAGATCCAGTTCCACGCGGGCGACTTCGTGAACGCCGCCGCCGAGGAGCGGCGGGCGTTCGATCTCGCCACCGAGGACGGTGACCGGCGCCTCGCGACGGCGAAGCTGCGCGCGCTCGCGACGCCGGCGGCGCGCGAGACGCTGGGACGCGCGCTGTTCGGCGACGAGCTGGGCGCCGCCGGCGCCGATCCCGTGCTGTCGTTCCACCTCATGAGCGAGTACGCGCGCCTGCACCCCACGGACCGCATCGGGCCGTACCTGCTCGGACGCCAGCTCCTCGCGCGCGCACCGGGCCAGGCGCTGCCGTTTCTGCGCCGCGCGTGCGACGACCAGGCGGCGCCCACGCGCGGCGACGCCGACGCGTTGCCGCCGCTGTTCGAGCGCGAGTGCCGCCGCATGGTCGCCGAGGCGGCGTATCGCCTTGGCGACTTCGATCGCGCGCGCGCGGCGCTGACGATCCTCGCGAGCGAGGCGGACGGCGAGGCCGAGCAGCTGCGCGCGATCGACATGAGGACGCGCGTCGTGTGGGCGGCGTCACGGCGCCACGGGCCCATCGGGGGCCCGGAGGCCGCCGACGCACATGCGCCCTGACGAACCGTCCGCTTGAATCTCAAAGCTGGACGAGCGTCGAAAGGGGTGCACAAAATGCTGCCCATGCCGCCCCAGACGCGACGCGAGGCGCGACGGCGCTCCGGTC
>DASZUD010000338.1:0-2685 GCA_035548155.1 Polyangia bacterium | reverse complement strand
TTGAAGAATCCGGCCTTCGGATCGCCGAGGCGCACGGCCTTCAGCTTGTTGACCTCGGCGGAGCTCGCCTTCGGGGCAGACTCCTCACCGCCCGCCTTTCTCACCTTCTTCGCGAACGCCGCGGAGCCCTGGCTCGCGACGACCGCACCGAGCGCGGACGCGACCAGAAACCTTCCGAATGTCCTCATCAGATCCTCCTCTGGGCGGGATTCCCGGGAGGCCGCCGCTTTGGCCGGTTTCCCGGGGAGCGAGGCAACTTAGCACAATCGAAACCTTACGGTGTGGCGCTCTGTGAAGGAGCCGCGGGCCGGCCCGCGAGCGTGGGGGTTCCCGGCGGGGCGGCCGCGCCCTTGGACTCCGCCTCGTCGTCCGGCTCGACGCCTTTGTCGGGCGGTGCGTCGTTGACCCAATCGTCGCTGATCTTCGTGGGGTGGTAGCTCTCGGCGCGGCCGGACTTGAGGTCCTCGGCGGCGTTCTGCGAGTAATTCGCGCGCTCGCCCGGACCCGAATAGTCGATCCAGAAGGCCGAGCGGTCCTTGCGCACGTCGAGGTGCACGAACGACGAGTTCGGATAGTAGCCGACGCCAACCTTCTTCAGGTTGTGGCGCAGGTAGTCCCGGAGCTCCGTGTTCTTGACGCCGACGACGCGGAAGTCGCACGCGAGGCCCTTCATGTGCGGGCTGTGCGGGTTCTTCGCGACGGTGGGGCTGCGAAAGCCCGAGATCACTTCGATGCGCTGCCCCGGCCAGTGGCGCCCCGTCTGGTAGAGGAGCCGCTCGAGGCGCGGGTTCATGGCGTGCTGCGTGTTCGTGTAGTGGCAGCGCAGGAACCGATCGAACCGCTTCTGGAAGCCCTTGGGCGGCCGCCCCTGGAAGTCCTTCTGGTGGAGGACCAGCGTGTCGTGCCGGTTGAGGTGGTAGAGGACGACGTTGGTCGTCTTGGGCTTCTTGGGTCTGGCCGCCTTGGCCGCGCCCTTCCCTGCCTTGGCCGTCACGGTCGGCTTCTTGGCCGACGCGGCCTTGGCCGACGCGGCCTTGGCCGACGCGGCCTTGGCTGGCGCGGCCTTGGCCGGCGCGGCCTTGGCCGGCGCGGCCTTGGCGGGCGCGGGCTTGGCGGCGACGCTGCGCGGTGGCTGGGCACCGGCGTCCGCGGCACGTGCGGCCGACGCGAAACCAGCCGCGAAAACGAGCGCCGCGACGAACGACCGGCGGAGTGCTGACGACAATCCCATTTCGCCCATTTCGCCCATTTTCGGGGTTTGCTGCGGCGCCGGGCGCCGGCGACGCACCAATGATGATCGATCTCAGCCCGCGGGCGCCAATTTCTTTGTGAGGCGAGCCACGAGATCCAGCGCCGCGCGGGGCGAAAGGTCGTCTGGATCGAGCGCGCGCAGCGTCTCGATCACGTCGGCGACCGCTGCCGCGGATACGCCGTCGGGCAGCGCCGCGCCCGCGGCAGAAGCGGTGCTCGCCCCGGAGAAGGCGAGACCGAGCTGCGCGGACGGCGCTGCGCTCTCCGGCGTCACCGGATGCGGGACCGTCGCCCCGGCTCGCGCCCCGCCGCCGTCCGATTCGAGCGTGCGCAGGATGGCGCGCGCGCGATCGACCACCGCGGCGGGCAGCCCTGCGAGCTTCGCGACCTCGACGCCGAACGAGCGGCTGGCGCCGCCCGCGGCGAGCTTGCGCAGGAAGACGACCTCCCCCTTCCACTCGCGCGCGGCGACGCTGACGTTGCGCACGCGCCCGTGCGTGCCGGCGAGGGCCGTCAGCTCGTGGTAGTGCGTCGCGAACAGCGTCTTCGCGCCCACGCGATCGTGCAGGTGCTCGGCGACGGCCCACGCGATCGAGACGCCGTCGTAGGTGGACGTGCCGCGGCCGATCTCGTCCAGCACGATGAGGCTGCGCGCCGTCGCGTAACGCAAGATGTGCGCGGTCTCGCGCATCTCGACCAGGAAGGTCGACTCGCCGCGCGCGAGGTTGTCACCCGCGCCCACGCGCGTGAACACGCGGTCGCACACGCCGAGGCGCGCCGTGCGCGCCGGCACGAACGAGCCCATCTGCGCGAGGATCGTCGTCAGCGCCACCTGCCGGATCAGCGTCGACTTGCCGGCCATGTTGGGCCCGGTCACGATGAGCACCTGCTCGGCGGCGGGATCGAGGCGGACGTCGTTCGGCACGAACGCGCCCGCGGCGGCCAGGCGCTCGACCACGGGGTGGCGGCTGTCGGCGAGCTCGACGACGCCCGACTCGTCGACGACGGGCCGGCAGTAGGCGCCCCGGTGCGCCACCTCGGCCAGCGAGGCCAGCGCGTCGACGGCGGCCACGCGCGCGGCGAGCGCGAGCAGCCGCTCGGACGCCGCGGCGATCTCCTCGCGCAGGTGCGTGAAGATCTCGAGCTCGATCGCGACGCGGCGCTCGTCGGCCGTGAGGATCTTCTGCTCGAACTCGGCGAGCTCGGGCGTGACGAAGCGCTCGGCGTTGGCCACCGTCTGCTTGCGCGTGTAGTCGGCGGGCACATTCGCGAGGTGGCTGCGCGTGATCTCGATGTAGTAGCCGAAGACGTTGTTGAACTTCACCTTGAGCGCCGACACGCCCGTGCGCTCGCGCTCGCGCGCCTCGATCTCGGCCAGGCGCTCCTTGCCGCCGCTGGCGATGGCCACGAGCTCGTCGAGCTCGTCGGAGACGC
>DASZUD010000337.1:0-23722 GCA_035548155.1 Polyangia bacterium | reverse complement strand
AGGTCGAGTTCGTGTTCCCCTTCCCCGCGGCCGCGGGGGGCGCCGACGCCGGCTTCGTGAAGGGCTACGTCGACTTCATCTTCGAGCACGAGGGCCGCACGTACTTCGGCGACTGGAAGAGCGATCTGCTGCCCGACTTCGCGCCCGCGGCGCTCGCCGCGCACATGACCGCGAACTACGAGCTCCAGCGCCGGCTTTACGCGCTCGCCCTCGTGAAAATGCTGGGCATCGCCGGCGAGGCCGACTACGAGGCGCTCTTCGGCGGCACCGTGTACGTCTTCTTGCGCGCGCTCCCCGAGGGCCTCGAGATCGGCCGCCCGACCTGGTCCGACATCGTGAGCTGGGAACAGGAGCTCGTCGCCGACCTTCGCGAGGGGGGCCGCGCGTGAGCGCGCCGCGCCTGCCCTTCGCGCCCCGCGCCCTGCCGCTCGACCTCGCGGCGCTCGCGCGAGCCGCCGACGTCGCCGAAGAATCGCTCTACCTCGTCGACGAGGCCGTCTCGTGGGCGCCGGCGCTCGGTGACGACGAGCGGCGCGCCTTCGCGCTGGTCGTGCTCGCGCTCGAAGAGGCGCGCGCCGCGGGCAGCACGCGATTGCCGCTCGCCGGCGTCGGCGAGGCGCTCGCGAGGCTGGGCGGCGGCGCCGAGCTCGCACGCGCGGCGGGAGCGCTCGCGGCGAGCCCGCCGCCCGCGCTTCGGTCGTTGTTCGGCGCTCCGGGCGACTACAAGCCGTTCGTCCTCGACGAGGGCTGCCTCTATGCCCACCGCGACTGGCTGCTCGAGGATCGGCTGGCGCGGCGCCTCGCCGTGCGGCTGGCGGCTCCGGCGCTGGACCTCGGCGCTCAGGTGGTCGAGGCAGCCCTCGCCGCCGCCGCCCCGCCCGGGCGCGCCTTCAACACCGAGCAGCTCGCCGCTCTGCGCGCGGCGCTCACCCGTCCGCTCACGCTGGTGACGGGCGGCCCCGGCACCGGGAAGACCGCCGTGCTGGCGGGCGTGGTCCGCGCGCTTCGACACCTCGGCCTCGCCACCGAAGACATCGCGCTGGCCGCGCCGACGGGACGCGCCGCGAACCGCATCGCAGAGTCGCTGGGCGCCCTCGGCGCCGACGCGCCCGCGCCGCGCACGCTGCACCGGCTGCTCGGCTTCCGTGGCGGACGCGCCGCGGCCCGCGGCGGCGAGTTCCGCCACCACGAGAACTTCCCGCTGCCCCACGCCGCCGTGCTCGTCGACGAGGCGTCGATGATCGACCTCGGCCTCATGGAGCGGCTCGCGCGCGCCGTGCGGCCCGACGCGCGCCTCGTGCTGCTGGGCGACGCCGATCAGCTCCCGTCGGTGGACGCAGGCGCCGTGTTCAGGGAGCTCGCGTCGCGCGCGGTGCGCCTGGTCCAGACGCACCGGCAGGATCCCAGCGCGCCCGCGGGCGCCTCGGTGCTGGCCGCGGCGCGCGCCGTGCACGAGGGCGACGGGCCCGCGCTGGCCGTCGCGCCGCGCGCGCGCCCGGCGGATCTCGCGTGGTCGGGGTTCGAGCACCTCGCCCCGGCCGCGGGCGGCGAGCGGCGCCTGGTCTCGGCCTTCGCCGAGGAGTGGATCCGCGATCGCGTGCGCGCGCTGCCCGATTACGACGCGCTCGTCTCGCGGGCGTACGCGCTCCACGACGCGCCCGTGACGCCGTTCGGCGCAGAGGACGTCGCGCCCCTCCGGCGCCTGGTCGCCCACCACCAGAGCCTGCGCGTCCTGGCCGTGACGCGCGCCGCGGGCGCGGCGACCAGCGCCGAGGCCCTGAACGAGCTGCTCGCGCGCCGCGCGAACGCCGCCGCCGGCCTCGACGCCGACGGCGCGCCGGCGCCCGGCACGCCCGTCATGATGATCCGCAACGACTACGAGCGCGGGCTCTTCAACGGCGATCAGGGCGTGCTCGTGCGCGCGTCGGTACCGGGCGCCCCGCTCCGCCTCGTCGCGGTCTTTCCGCGCGGCGGGGGGCTCGCCGCCTTCGCCTTCGAGGCGCTGTCCGCCGATCTCCGCGTCGCCTACGCGACGACCGTCCACAAGGCACAAGGCGCCGAGCTCGACCACGTGGCCCTCGTGCTGCCCGAGCGGGACGTCCCGCTGCTCTCACGCGAGCTCGTCTACACGGCGCTCACGCGTGCGCGGCACTCGGCCGTCGTCGTCGGCCGCGGCGAGCTCTTGGCGCTGGCCGCGGCGCGCCCCCTCGCCCGCGCGTCCGGCCTCGCCGCCCGCCTGGACGCGCTCGCGCCCAGCTCTTGAACGAGTGTGCGCACCTCGCCTGGCGCCCGCGAATCCCGCCTGAGTGCCGAAGACTCCTGCTAGGCTGCGCGCGTGTTCGGCCGTAGGTTCATCATCGCCACGCTGGTCGTCGCCTTCGGGCTCGGCACCTACTCGTTCATCGCCATCAAGCGCACGGCAAGCCGGCGCACGTCGCTGGTCGATCAGATCGCCGCCGAAATGCCCGAGATCCCAGGGGCGCGAATCCTCTCGCCCTGGGAGCCGGCCACCTACGCCGACGACGTGCGCGCGATGTATTGCCTCGACGCCGAAAGTCCGGCATCGGGCGCGTCCCGCGCCGTGACCGCGCTCTCCGCCTCCGGCTGGCACATGACCGAGATGAAGCACGACCTCAAGACGGACACCGCCGTGTTCACGATGGCCGGCCCCGTCTACCTGCGCGGCGGCGTCGCGCGCGGCACGCGCCCCGACTGCGACGGCGCGAAGGGTCAGGTCACGCTCGCGTTCGACGGCACGCGCGACGCGCCGCGCGCGAAGTAACGCGTCGTCAACCGGGCGACGAAGCCTCGCCAGCCCCTGGTGAAGGTTTGACGCTCGCCACGCGTGGCTTGCGCAGCGTGAACGCCGTGCGCGCGAAAGGTTGCAGCACGGAGCGGCAGAACCGCGAGAGCTCTCGGCTCTCGGGCTCGAGCCCCATGCCGCGAAACAGCCAGCGCCACTCCGCGGGCGTCAAGAAGCCGAACGGTGCGTCGCTGTCGATCTTGCGGCGGTATGAACCGCCGTGGCGCTGGCTCACGAAGCGATCGAACGCCGTCGTCGGGGTGTCCTCGAGGATGAAGAGCTTCGCGCGCGTCACGCGCAGCGCCTCGCGCACGAGCGCGATCTTCGCCTCGTCGGGGACGTGGTGCAGCACGAAGTTCAACATCACGAGGTCGAAGGCATCGTCGCCGAACGGCAGCGTCAGCCCGTCGTACAGCTCGAAGCGACCGGCCTTGTTGCGGCGGAGGTCGAGGATGTCGACGCCGCACACCTCGCGCACGCCGCGCGCCGCCAACTCTTCGGCGACGTACCCTTCCCCGCACCCCACGTCGAGCACGGCCATGCCGCGATCGAGGTGAGGCGCGACCAGCGAGACGGTGTGAAGTGTCTCTTTCCTGACGGTCTGGGAGTGATAGCGAATGGGCATGCAGACAGGCCGTGCAAGGCACGGTCCACCCCACTGCGTCACGGCGCGCGCGACCGATTGTCGCGGCTCGGCCCCAGCTACTGCGAGTCGATCTCGCGCTTCATGAAGATCGCGCCGTCGGTCACGATCTTCTCGCCGGGCCGAAGGCCCGCGAGGAGGCGCACCTTGCCGTCCACCTCGGGTCCCACCTCCACGCGGCGGGCGCGGAAGACGTTGCCCTCGCTCGCGACGATCACGATCGACTTGTCGCCGTCGTTCAGCACGGCCTGCGCCGGCACGAGGATGATCTTGCGGCCCGCCGGGTTCATGACGTCCACCTTCGCGAACATCTCGGGCTTGAGCCGCCGCGCCTTGTTGTCGACGACGCAGCGGACCTTCACCGTCCGCGTCGACGAGTCCACCACGTCACCGACGTACGTCACCTTGCCCGGAAAGGTCTCGCCCGGGTAGGCCGGCACGCGCACCGTGACGCTGTCGCCCGCGGCGACCAGCGAGAGATCCTGCTCGTAGGCGTCGGCCAGCACCCAGACCGAGTCGAGGCTGCTCACCGTCAGCAGCGGCGACGCCTGGTCGGCGCGCACCTCCTGCCCCACGAGCACGTTGCGGTCGACGACCACGCCGCCGATCTGCGCGCGCAGCGCCGCGTTCACGGCAGGGTCGCTCGCCGAGACGCCCAGCGCCTTGAGCTGCGCCGTGGTGCGCGCCGAGTCCGACTTCGCCTTGCGGAAGTCGGTCTCCGCCTGCGCGACCTCCTTGTCTGCGACGGCGCCCTCGGCCTGCAGCTTGTGGACGCGCTCGAGCGCCTTGGTCGACAGCGCCAGATCCGACATCGCCTTCTGCGCGTCCGCCTGGAGCTGCCCGACGTTGGGCGACGACAGCTCGATGAGCGCCTGCCCCGGCCGCACCTTGTCGCCGAGCTTCACCAGGATGGAGACGGCACGTCCGTCGATCGGTGAGGCCACCCGCTGCGTATGATCCTCGTCGAAGGTCACGCGGCCCGGCAGAGACACCGACGTCGCGCCCCCCGTCTCGGCCACGGCCTCGACCTTGATGAAGTCCAGCGGCGCGCTGCCCGGGTTGAGCCGGACGAAGTCCTTCGTCCCCTCACCGGCGCCCTCCGACTTCTCGGCGCCCTCCTCGCCGTGGCTCTTCGAGCAGGCCGGCGCCAGCGCCACGAGGCACGAAGCGGCGACGAAAGCATTGAACGTGCGCGATGACATTTATGGCGTTCCCTCTCCCACGGCGTGGGTCACGTCGATGGCGGCCTGGCGATAGTCGTAGAGCACGCGCAGGTACTGCGCGCGCGTGTCCAGGAACGTGCGCTGCGCCTCGAGCAGATCCAGCAACGAGGCCGCGCCCGCCTTGTAAGACCTTTCGGCGACGGAGAGCGCGATCTCGGCGCGCTTGAGCATCCCGCCCACGTCGTGCGTCGCCGTGATCGCCAGCGGCGCAGGCACGGGCGTCACGGGCGTCGACGCACCGGCCGACTCGCCCTCGAACACGCGCAGCAGCTCCTGCGCGCGCGCCGCCTTGCGCACCGCCTCGGTCACGTCGTGCTCGACGAGGAGGCGCAGGCGCTCCCGCTCGTTCTCCGCGCGCCGCACGTCCAGCCGCGCGCGTCCGATGCCCGCCTTGTTGCGGTCGAAGAGCGGCAGCGGCACCGACAGCGTCAGGCCCATCGTGTTGGGGTTGTCGCCGGAGACGGTGAAGCTCGAGTGCGTGTAGCTCGCGCCCACCTCGACGTCGGGGTACACCTCGCGGCGGGCGGCGGAGATCTCGGCCTCGGCCAGCTTGCGCGCGGCGCCGGCCGCTTGGAGGTCCGGGCGGTGTGCGAGCGCGTCGGCGACGAGCTGCCCGCGATCGAACGCGGCGCGCACGTCGGGATCGTGGACGCGCTCGGGCAGCTCGCGCGCCGAAGGCACGCCCATCAGGGTCGCCAGCCGGCCCCGCGCGAGGTCCCACTCCGTTTCGGCGTCGACGACGGCGTTCTGGTAGCGCGTGCCCTCGAGCTCGATCTTGCGCAGGTCGGCCTCGGAGATGTCGCCCGCGCGAAAGCGCGACTGCGAGATCCGCACCGTCTGCGCGTAGCGATCGGCCACCTCGCGGGCGAGGTCCCGCTCGTTCTGCTCGCGCGACACGTCGGCGAACGCCGAGCGCACGGCGTAGACGATCTCGCGCAGCGCGTCCTCGGTCAGAAGGCGCCGGCGCGCGACGCCCTCTTCGGCGACGTGCGTGCGCGCGCCGCGCTTCGACCATACGTCGATCACCTGCGAGATGCCGACCGACTGCACGGGCTGGCCGAAGAAGCCGGGGTTCCCGATCCCCACGCCCGTCGCGGGATCCGTCTGCGGGTTCGCCTTGCCGAGCACGAGGTTCCCGAGCGCGTACGAGAGCGTCGGGTTCGGGTAAACGCGCGCCGCCACGACGTCCAACTCGGCCGCGTCGATCTCGAGCCGCGCAGCGATGACGTCTCGGTTTCGCTGCAGCGCGATCGAGACCGCCTCGTCCTGCGTCAACGCGCCCGAGGCGGCCGGCGCCGGCGCGGCGTTCTGCGCGAAGGCGGGCGCAGCCGCCAGCCATCCGGCGAGCGCGAGCGTCGACGTGAGCCGCTTCATCGCGTCACCCGCCGGTGCAGCCGGCGCCACTTCAGCCCCCCGCCGAACCAGCCCTCGACCAGCTTGTACAGAGTGGGCAGGAGCAGCATCGTCAGCAACGTCGACGAGATGAGGCCGCCGATGATCACGATCGCGAACGGCCGCTGCGTGTCGGAGCCGATCGCGTGCGACATCGCCGCCGGCAGCAGGCCCAGCGACGCGAGCAGCGCCGTCATCAGCACGGGCCGCAGGCGCTGCGCCACGGCGTCGAGGATCGCCTCCTCGCTGTCGGGCGTGCGCTCGCGCGCCTGCCGCACGTAGGTGATGAGCAGGACGCCGTCCATGACCGCCACGCCGAACAGCGTGATGAACCCGACCGCCGCCGACACCGACAGCGGAGTGTGCGTGAGGTAGAGAGCGAACACGCCCCCGACGGTCGCGAACGGCACGACCGACAGCACGACGAAAGCCGGCAGGATGGCCTGGAACGTCATGTAGAGCAGCGCGAAGATCGCGAGGATCGAGATCGGCACGATGACGCTGAGGCGCTTCATGGCGCGGCGCTGGTTCTCGAACTCGCCGCCCCAGGTCATGTAGTAGCCCTCGGGCAGCTTCACTTCCTTCTTCACGCGCGCCTGCGCCTCGTCGACGAACGAGCCCATGTCGCGGCCCTCGATGTTGCACTTGATGGCCAGGAACCGGCCGCCCTGCTCGCGGTTGATCTGCGTGCGCCCGCGATCGACGTGAATCTTCGCGAGCGACGCCAGCGGCAAGCGCGTCTTGGCGTCGACAGGCACGTCGAGGCGCCCGATGCTCGCGACGTCGCCCTCGCCCGGCACGGGCAGCTTCACGCGCACGTCGACGCGTCGCTCGCCCTCCCACATGCTGGTCGCGACGCGGCCGCCGTAGCTGGTCTCGATGGCGTCCTCGACGTCGCGCACGGGCACGCCGTAGCGCGAGGTCGCCTCGCGGTCGACGTCGGCCACGACGTGCTGCGCGCTGCCCGCTCGGTAGATCTCGATGTCACGCCCGCCGCGCACCGACGTCAGGACGCGGTCCACCTCCTCCAGCTTGTCGTGCATGAGGTTCAGATCGTCGCCGTAGATCTTCACGACGATCTGCCCGCGGATGCCGGAGATGGACTCCTCGACGCGGTCCTTGATGGGCTGGCTGAAGTTGTAGACGACGCCGGGCCGCCTCTCGAGCACGGCGCGCATGGCGTCGATGATCTGCTCCTTGCTGCGCCCGGTGTGCCACTCGGCCTCGGGCTTCATGATGACGAACGTCTCCGCCTGGTTCGCCGCCTCGTCGTCGGTGCCGTCCTCCGGGTGTCCTTGCTCGGTCAGCACGTCCTTGACCTCGGGGAACTTCAAGAGGTCGAGGCGCGTGTCGCGCAGCACCTCGGAGCCGCGCTGGAGCGACACCGAGCTCGGCATCGTGACGGTGATGTGGATGTCGCCCTCGTTCATCTGCGGCAGGAACTCGGCGCCCAGCTTGCCCAGCACCGAGCCCGCGCCCACGAGCAGCGCGATGCCCACGAGCGGCGGCGCCCACGGGTGACGCAGCACCGCGCGCAGCGCCGTGAGGTAGCGCGTGCGCAGCCAGATGAGGAACCCGGGCTCGGTCTCCTCGACCTTACGGTTCTTGAGCAGCACCGTGGTGAGCGCCGGCACCGTCGTCATCGTGAAGAACAGCGCCCCGCCCAGCGCGAACGCGTACGTCAGCGCGACGGGCCGGAAGATGCGGCCCTCGACCCGCTCGAGCGTGAAGATCGGCATCATCGCCGCCGCGATGATCGACATAGAGAACAGCGTAGGCCGCACCACCTCCTTCGCCGCGCGCGCGACGACGTCGGGCACGTACTGCGGCGGCGGCTGCTCCTCGGCCAAATGCCGGTAGGCGTTCTCGACCAAGATGACGGCCCCGTCCAGCAAGATGCCGAAGTCGACGGCGCCCATCGACAGCAGGTTGGCCGGCACGCCCGCGAAGTGCAGGCCCACGAACGCCGTCAGCAGCGCGAGCGGCATCGTGAGCGCGACGGCGAACGATCCCGAGAGCGCGCGCAGGAACAGCCACAGCACGACCGAGACCAGGACGACGCCCTCGATCATGTTGTGGCCGACCGTGTGAAGCGTCGTATCGACCAGGCGCGTGCGGTCGTAGAACGGCACGATCTTCATGCCGGGCGGCAGCATGTCCTTGTTGATGCGCTCGACGGCCTCGTGCACGCCGTTCAGGACGTCCTTCGGGTTCTCGCCGCGTCGCAGGAGGATCGTCCCCTCGACCGAGTCGATGGCCTCCGCCCGCGCCACGGCGCCCCGGCGCGGCGTATACGCCTCGACGACCTTGGCGACGTTGCGCACGAGGACAGGCGTGCCGTTCTGCGCGCGGACCACCGTGTTCTCGATGTCGCGCGGCGAGCGCAGGTAGCCGCGGCCGCGCACGACGAACTCCGACTCGCCGTGGGAGAGGTATCCGCCCGACGTCGCGCCGTTCGAGCCGCCCACGGCGTCGATGAGCTCACGCAGCGAAAGACCGTTGTTGCGCAGCAACGACGGGTCGGCGAGCACGTGGTACTCCTTCTGGAACCCGCCGAAGCTCACGACGTCCGCGACGCCCGGCGCGCGCATGAGCTGCTTCGAGACCACCCAGTCCTGCCAGCTCCGCAGCTCGCTGGGCGTGTGGTGGTCGCTCTCGAGCGTGTACTGGAAGACCTGGCCGACGGGCGTGTCGTTCGGGCCGAGGTGCGGCTGGATGCCCGGGGGCACGTCGGCGTCGGGCAGGCGCTCGGCCACCTGCTGGCGCGCCCAGTAGATGTCGACGTCGTCCTCGAACGTGAGGATGACCTGCGACAGGCCGAACGACGTGATCGAGCGCTGGATGAGCACGCGCGGCGTTCCCGTGAGCGCGCGCTCGACGGGGATCGTCACCTGCTTCTCCACCTCTTCGGCCGCCTGGCCCGGATAGAGGGCGATGACCATCACCTGGACGTTCGTGACGTCCGGGAACGCCTCGATCTTGAGCTTCGTGAAGGTGACGACGCCGAAGATGATGAACGCCAGCGTCGCGATGAGCGTGAAGGCGCGTCGGTGGACGGCGAAGTCGATGAGGCGATCGAGCATGGAGGTCCATCCCTGCCTCCAGCAACCTCCGTGCCGACGTTTAACGGCGCAGAAACACGCCGTTGACCCTCGATTGACCCCCGCGCCCCCTCAAAGAAACTTTCGAGGGGTCAGAAGAATTTTTCGGGTGATCCCCCGACGGACCGCTCAACCGAGGCCGTAATCCGCGATCTTCTTGGCGACGGTGGGATACGAGACGCCCAGCAAGCGCGCGACCTGCGTCTTGTTGCCACCTGCAAAATGCAACAGCCGTGCAATGTACCCGCGCTCGAGATCGTCGAGGCTGGGCGGCCGGCCGTCCGTCAGCTCGACCGAGAAGAATGCCGGCGCGGCGGGTCCGGCGGCCGCCCCGAGGGAGGGCCCGCTGATGACGATGCACGCCGGCTCGATCACCGGGCCCGAAGACAAGATCACGGCGCGCTCGACGAGGTTGCGCAGCTCGCGGACGTTGCCGGGGTAGTCGTAGGACATGAGCACGCGCTCCGTCTCGGGAGAGAAGCGCGCCGCGGGCTTGCGCTGGCGCGCCGCGAAGCGCGCCAGGAAGTGCGCCGCCAGCGGCAGGATGTCCTCGCGGCGATCGCGCAGCGGCGGGACGCGGATGTGGAAGACGTCCAGCCGGTGGTAGAGGTCCAGCCGGAAGGCGCCGCGCTGAACCAGCGCCGCGAGATCCTTGTTCGTCGCCGCGACGACGCGCACGCTCACGGCCAGGTCACGCGTGCCGCCGAGGCGACGGAAGGTCATCTCCTCCAGCACCTTGAGGAGCTTCGCCTGCGTGCCCATGGGCATCTCGCCCACCTCGTCGAGGAACAGCGTGCCGCCGTCGGCTTCCTCGAACAGGCCGCGCTTGGTCCCTTTGGCGTCGGTGAACGCGCCGCGCTCGTGGCCGAAGAGCTCGCTCTCGAGCAGGCTCTCGGGCACCGACGCGCAGTTGATCTCGACGAACGGGCCGCTGCCGCGCCCTGGCGTGCGCGTGTGAATGAGGTCGGCGATGTGCTCCTTGCCCGTGCCCGACTCGCCCTGGACGAGGACGGTGGTGTCGGTGGCCTGCGCGACCTTGTCGACCATGTCGACGACGGCCGCCATCGCCGGCGACGCGCCCGCGACGAACTCGCCCAGCGCCACCGCCGCGCGCCCGGCCAGCTGGCCCGACAGCTGGCGCACCTTCGCCCGCAGCCGCTTGGCCTCGAGCGCCTTGCGCACGGTGACCACCAGCTCGGGTAGCTGCAGCGGCTTCGAGAGGTAGTCGAACGCGCCCAGCTTCACGGCCTGGACGGCGCTCGTGACGTCGGCGTACGCGGTCGCGATCACCACCAGCGTGTCCAGGCCGCGCTCGCTGGACTCCTTGACGATCGCCTCGAGCACGGCGATGCCGTCGGTGTCGGGCAGGTGGCGATCGAGGATGACGAGGTCGCACGGCTCGCGCTGCCACGCGGACAGGCCCGCCTGCCCCGTCGCGGCGGTCGTCACGGCGAAGCCTTCGGACGAAAGAGCCTCCTCGGCGACGATGCGGAAGGTCTTCTCGTCGTCGACGACGAGCACGGTGGGCTTCACGCGGGCCTCGCTTTCTCGGCGCGACGCGCGCCGCCTCCGTGAGCGGCCGTCGTTCGGGCGGCCTCGTCGCGAGGCAGCACGAGGCGAAACCGCGCGCCGCCGAGCGCCGTCGACGTGCCGCCCTCGAGCGAGCCGCCGTGCGCATCGACGTAGCGCCGCGACGTGGGCAGGCCCAGCCCCGTGCCGTTGGGCTTCGTCGTGAAGAACGGCTCGAACAGGTGCTCGCGCGCGTCCGCCGAGAGCCCCGGCCCATCGTCCTCGATCTCGACGACCGCGTCGGAGCCGACGGCCTGAGCGCGCACGCGAACGGTCTTGCCCGCCTCGACGGCGTTCTTCACCAGGTTGACGATCACGCCCTGGATCTTGTGCGCGTCGCACAGGGTCGGCAGCGACGCCGGCACGTCGTACGTCACGGCGCCGCCGCGCTCGTGGACGAGATCGGCGAGCAGCTCGCCCGCGGCCCGCACGATCTCGGCCAGATCGGCGCGCGCGCGCTCGATGCGCGGCACGCGCGAGAAGGAGAGCAGCGAGTCGACCACGTCGCGCAGCCGCGCGATCTCGCGCGTGACCTGCGGGTGCAGCCTCGCGACGCGCGCGTGGTTGGTCGGCTCCTGCACGATGAGCTCGACGGCCATCCCGAGTCCGTTCAGCGTGTTCTTCAGCTCGTGGGCGATGGCGGCCGAGGTCTTGCCCATGGCCGCGAAGCGCTCCGCTTCGACCAGCGCCTGCTGCGCGGCCGTGAGCTCGCGCGTGCGGTCGGCCACGCGCTGCTCGAGGTGCCCCGCGGCGTCGCGCAGCTCCTGGTCGCGCTTCTGGATCGACGTCTCCATGTGCTCGAACGCGGCGACCAGCGCGGCCACCTCCTCGGTGCCGGCGGCGCGCGGCAGGGCCGACGCCGGCACGCGCTCACCGCGCGCGATGCGCGTCGCCCCCTCGGACAGCACCTGCAGCGGGCGCGCGAGGTACGCCGACAGCACGATGCTGGCCACGGCCGCCAACAAGATGCCGAACAGCAGGATGCCGCCCAGCGTGAACGCCTGCTGCTTGAGGTTCGCCGTGAGCGTGCGCCACGGCCACGAGAACAGCACGGCGAACTTCGTGCCGGCGCCGACGGGCGCGTACGCGAACAGCGCCTCCTGACCGCCGGCCTGCCCCGTCATCGAGCCGACGCCCCCGGCCGCCGCCCGCTCGATGGCGCGAGCCCAGTCGGTGCCCTCGGCGGCGCGGGCGCGATCGGGCGGGTAGATCACCTCCCCCGTCTCGTCGACCAGCACGGCGTCGGTGGCGGGCGGAAGGTTCTCGTGCAGCGACGGCGAGATCACGTTGTCGTCCGAGAAGGCGATGACGCCCACGAGCGCGCCCGCGAAGCGGCCGCCTCGCCGCAGCGGTTGCACGATCTTCAGCGTGCGCCCGAGACCTGGCTCGTCGGCCGTGCGAAACAGGGGGTGCGAGGGCAGCTCCCGCGCCGCCTTGAACCAGGCTCGATCGCTGAAGTGCTGCCCTTCGTACCCCGCGCTCTCGGGGACCGACTGCCGGCACGTGCCGTCGGGGGACAGCAGCATGATGGCCGTGTTGTACAGAACCGACGGCTGCGCCGACGCGAGGGCTTCGTCGAGGGCCGCGACGCGGTCCGCGTTCCGCGCGCCTTCGCCCCCCGCGCCCTCCGGCGCGGCGGCCAGGCGCGCGAGCTCCGCCTTGAGGATCTCGAAGTTGTCGCGCAGCGCGAAGGCGCGGTTCTCGGCGAAGAGCTGGTACTCCGTCGTCAGCTCGCGCCGCATGCTGCGGGCCGACTGGTAGATCGCCGTCCCGCCGCCGAGGCCGATCGACAGCACCAGCAGCGAAGACAGGACCAGGGAGAGCTCGGTGCGGAGGGTCAGGACAGCAACGCTACCATCGACGGAGGGCCCTGTCCCGGCGGGCCCCGAAAAAACCCTGAATTATGGGGGACCTACGGCCATTCCCCGCGTCGTACGGTTTTACACCGATTGTACGCCGCCGAAACACGCGGTTGACGGTTCCAGGTCTAGTTTGAAGTTCGTGGACATCGCACAGAACCGGTTTGGGCAACTGGGGCAAGCGGAGGGACGGACCATGTGGGATCTCGTGAGGCGGGTCGAGGGGGAAGGGATGTTCGGCGCGGGCGAGTCGCTGGAGTCGCGGCCACGCTCGAGGGAGTCGGTCGGGTTCGCGGCGAAGGTCATCGGCATCGGCGTCTTCGCCGGCCTGATGCTCACCTACTGCAACGCCTTGATCGACGCCTGCTTCAGGGGCCTGCATTAAGGCGCGCGTCAGGCGCGCTTCCGTTGACAAGCCGCCGAGGGCGCGCTACCAAAGGACGCACTTCGGGCGTTTAACTCAGCGGAAGAGTGCGTCCTTCACACGGACGAAGTCGTAGGTTCAATCCCTACAACGCCCACCGAAGCTCTCTCTCTCTCTCTCTCTCACGATCCGGACGACAGTTTCGTCGCGAGCATCGTGAGCGCCACGGCGCCGAGGCCGATGAGCGCCGCGTCGCGGTTGATGCCGGCTGCGACCTTGCGGCTGCGCTGCACGTCGTCCGAGGCGGCGGGTGTCTTCGAGAAGTCGTCGTGCTCGAACGTCCCCTCCCTGGCTCGCGCGACGCAGGTCCTGCGGCTCGCCTGCAGGAACCCCACTCCGGCCAGCGCCGCCGGCAAGAAGACGGCGAAGGACCAGGGCCAGCGCGCGTGCGTCACGACGAGTCCGCCCGCGACCAGCGCCGCGGCGCCCGCGCTGATCGCGCCGAAACGTCGCCGCAGCCGGACACCGGAAGAAGAAATGTTGGGCCGGCAGGCCGTGCCCTCTTCGATGACGCCTTCGCCCATGTTTTCGTTCTAGCAGGGAAACCGCCGGGCATTGGAGGTCGGGTCTGATATACAAGCGCCCTTTCATGCAGTCTCCGCCCGACGCCCCCGCGCAGGATCCGACGACGAATCCAGCGCAGCAGCAGACCTTCGCCGACCTCGACCTGCCCGCGCCCCTGCTCGAAGCGATCAGCAAGCGCGGCTACGAGCGGCCGACCGCCGTGCAGGCCGCCGTCGCGGGCGCCGAGCACGCCGGGCGCGATCTCCTCGTCTCGTCGGAGACGGGGTCGGGCAAGACGCTGGCGTTCGGGATCGCGCTCGCAGAGGCGCTGCTCGAGTCGGAGCCCACGCGCGAGCCGGGCACGCCGCGCGCGCTGGTCGTCACGCCGACGCGCGAGCTCGCGACTCAGGTTCAGGGCGAGCTGCAGTGGCTCTACGCCCACTCGCGGATTCGCCTGGGCGTGTTCACGGGCGGCACGGACGTGCGCGGCGACCTCGCGCGGCTGCGCCCCGGGCTGGATCTCGCCGTCGGCACGCCGGGGCGCCTCGTCGATCTGCTCCGCCGCGGCAGCCTTCGGCTCCATCGCGTGCGCGCCATCGTGCTCGACGAGGCGGACGAGATGCTCGACATGGGCTTCCGCGAGGATCTCGAGATGCTGCTCGCCGCGCGCGCCGACGCCGCCGCGAGCGAGGACGATCGCGCGCGCACCCTGCTCTTCTCGGCGACGCTGCCGGAGCCGATCCTCGCGATGGCCGCGCGCTATCAGCGCAACGCCGTGCGCGTCGACGCGCGACGGCGCGCGAACGCGGGCGCGGCGCACGAGGACATCCACTACGTCGCCCACCTCGTCGCCATGGGCGAGAAGCTCCCCGCGGTGATCAACGTCCTGCGGCGCCACCGCGGCGTGCGGGCCATCGTGTTCGGCACCACGCGCGACGGCGTCGCCGACCTTCACCGGCAGCTCGTGAACCGCGGTTTCCGCGCCGTCGTGCTCTCGGGCGATCGCGCGCAATCGGAGCGCACGCGCTCGCTCGCGGCGCTGCGCGACGGCGAGGCCGACTTGCTGGTCGCGACGAACGTCGCGGCGCGCGGGCTGGATCTGCCCGAGGTCGATCTGGTGCTCCACGCGGACCTGCCGCTCAACGCCGAGGCGCTGACGCACCGGAGCGGCCGCACGGGCCGCGCGGGGCGCAAGGGCACGAGCGTGCTGATCGCGACGCTCGCCGAGCGGCGCAAGGCCGAGCGGCTGCTGGGCAGCGCGCGCGTGCCGTTCACGTGGACCGCGGCGCCCAGCGAGCGGGAGATCGCGCGCGCCGCCGAGGAGGAGCTGGCGACGGCGCTGATCGCAGAGGCGAGCCGCAGCGACGCGCCCGAGCTGGCCGACGCGCGCGAGCTCGCGGCGCGGCTTGCCGCCGACGTCGATCGGGACGCCTTGCTGACCGCGTTGCTCGCGCGCGAGCTCGGCCGTCTGCCCACGGGCGAGGCGATGACCGAGGTCGACCTGCGTGGGCGCCCGAGCGCGAAGCCGGGAGCACGTCCCGCGCGCGGCGAGTTCTCGCGAGGCGCCGTGCTGTTCGAGGTGAACCTCGGGCACAGCCAGAAGGCTGAGCCGGGATGGCTGCTGCCGCTCATCTGCCGGCGCGGTGGGGTCACGCGGCGAGAGGTGGGCGCGATCCGCGTCGGGCCGCAGTCGAGCCAGTTCGAGATCGCGGGCGAAGCGGCCGCCGAGTTCGCGCTGGCCGCTGGCGAGACCGACCCGCGCGCGCCCCACGTGCGCATTCGCCACGTCGAGGGCGCGCCGAGCGCGCGACCCGAGCGGCATCAACCTCGCCCGGCGCCCCGCGCGGACCGCGCCCAGCGCCCGCCGGCGCGGCCCACGCGCGACGAGCCCAGCCCCCACCACCGCGCCGAGAAGTCCGAGCAGCCGGTCTCAGAGCCGACGCTCCCCGACGTCCCCTCCCGGCCCAAGACCGATGCGCCTCCCGAGCCGAGGCACCCGCGGCACGCCCGGCCCGAAGTGCCGATCGAGCACAAGCGTCACAAGCGCCCGGAAGCGCGCGAAGACGAGCGTCCGCACCAGGCCGGCGACAAACGCCCGCACGCGCAGCACGAAAAGCGCGCCCACGGGCCGCACGACAAACGCGCGCATGCGACCCACGAAAAGCGTTCTCCCGCGCCGCACGAAAAGCGTTCCGGCGCACGGCCCAGCGACTTCGGACGCGAATCGGGAGGTGGCTGGATGGCGGGGATTCGTCGCGAGGACCAGCGGGCGCCGGAAAGCGCGCAGCGGCGCCAGCCACCGCGCGCCGAGCCCTCCACCGCCGAAGGCGCCGGGCGGTCCCCCCCGCTCAAAGGCCACGCCGTTTGGCGCCCGCCCTCTCGGCGGCCGCAGCCAGCACCTCATAAGGCTGGCAGCCGACGACCGCCTCGTCCCCGATGAAGAAGGTCGGGATGCCCGTCACGCCGGCGCGCGCGGCCTCGGCGAGCTTGGCGTCGACCTCGCCCTGAAACCGCGGAGAGTCCGCCGCTGCGAGCGCCGCGGCGGCGTCGAGGCCCACGCTGATCGCGACGGCGCCCAGATCGCCGTCGCTCTCGAGCCCGTTGCCGTGACGCCAGTGCGCCTCCATGCCGGCGCGCCGAAACTCTTCGAGCTTGCCCTGCGAGCGCGCGTATTCGGCCATCGCGAGCACGCGCCGCGTGTTGGGCAGCCGCTCGGGGTGGGCGATGCCCGTCACCCCGAACCGCGCCGCGAACTGCCGCATGTGCTCCTTCACGCCCGGGAGGCGCGACGCCGGGAACAGCGCCGTGAGCGGCATGCCGCCCTTCGGCGTCCGCGGGTGCAGCGGGAAGCCGCGCCAGTCGACCTCGAGGTCGTACTGCTCGAGCAGGCGAGGCACCGTGCTCTGCTCGGCGACGAAGCAGAACGGGCATACGAAGTCGGAATAGAGGCGAAGCGTGACGGGCATGTCTCGATGGTCCTTCCGTGCTGAAGAGATGCCGGCGAACGCGGCCCGTCACCGCGCCGCGCGCCCGAGGGCGAGAATCGCCCTGACGCGCAGCGGTGAGCAAATGTGCGACACGGGCTCAAGTCAGCGCACGTTTCCGCCGATAAGGGGGCATCTCGCCGGATCAGCAACAAGGCAGGAGGGATTCGATGCAGGAGAAGCTGAAGGGCCTCGCGCAGCGCCTGGACGGCCTCGCGACCCGTTTCCAACTTCAGGGCCAATTCGTCGCGGCCGACGACGTGCGCCGCGTGGCGCAAGAGCTCAAGGCCATGGCGACCACGGAGCCGACCGCGAAGTCAGCCCGCTGACCCAGGCGTTCGCCGCGAGCCGATCTGGCGTTTCAGGCGTTTGCGATGATCCGACGCACCTCGACGGGGAGGGGCGTCTCGTCCGAAGGCGCCGTCCCGAGCTCGAGCAGCGCGATGGCCCGGCCGCAGAGCGACGCCGGCGCGTCCTCCGGATTCGCGAGCAGCCGCGGGATGCGCGACAGATCGGGATAGTGCGCCAGCGCCTCGACCAGCTTCCAGCCGCTCATGAGCGGCAGCCCGACGCCGATCACCAGCAGGCGAGGCGCGTCCTCCTCGAGGACACCGAGCGCTTCCTGACCCGTCGAAGCGGACAGGACCTTGTAACCCTTCGCCTCCAAGAACTCGCCCAAACACCGCCGCACGCCGAGATCATCATGGACGATTAGGACCGAGCCCTTCATCGAGGAACCTCCATAGGAAGTTGATGTAGTCGAACGTATTCTGGACGTACACAAAAAGGCAAGCGCGGAGCGGCATCCACGGATGCACGCCCGACCGGGTCGGACTCATGAACGACGCGCGACGACCGCGGCCTGGGAAGAAGCCCTCCCGGGTCGGCTGGGCGCACCTCAGTAAGTGTCGCGAACCGTCATGATCCGTAACGCCGTTGACAGACGCGCCGCATCGACCGGCGGGCCCCCGGGCGGCCCCTTCCAGGTGACCGTGACGGTCTCTCCGGGCAGGAGGTCGAAGAAGTTGTCCGAGAAGGTCCCCTCCCCGGTCCCGGTCGACAGGTAGACCGCACGCGCGAACCTTCGCGCCGTGAGACGCACCGCGGCGTCCGCGCCCTTCGCCTCGACGGCGACCTGGATCTCGGGCTGGGGCAGCGCGAGGTCGCGCGTCTTCATGAAGCTGAGGAGGTTGCGCGAGAGCACGGCGCCGCCCTCACGCACCTCGACGACGAGGATGACGCGCGCGGGGTCCGCGCCGCGGAGCAGGTCGCGCTTCGAGCCGGTCCACAGCGGCGCGCTCGAGTTTGCCTTGGCGACGACGTCTTGGTCGTGACGCGACAGCTCTTTCCCGTCGAAGTCGACGAGCCGGACGGTGAGACGCGCGCGGACGTCCGACAGGCGATCGTTCACCACGAAGACGCGCACCGTGCCGCTCTCCTCGACGGGGCTGACCAGCACGGGCGCGAAGAAGCGGCGCGCCGCGTAGTGCAGCGCCTTCCAGCGCCCGAAGTAATCGATGCCCGACCAGGAGGCCACGGGCCAGCAGTCGTCGAGCTGCCAGTAGAGGCTGCCGGCGTTGTACGGCCACTTGCGGCGGTGCGCTTCGGCGCCGTACTGGATCACCGTCGCCTGCAGCACCTGGCTCATGTACAAGAACGACGGGAAGTCCTTGGGCACGCGGAAGTCGCGCTCCATGTACGTCTTCACGAGCTGGTTGCCGCGCGGGTGGCGCTGGTGGCTCAGCATGATCGGCGAGTCGATGCGCCAATCGGCTTCGGGGGCGTAGCGCACCACCGTGTCGAGCGTCGGGAACGACTGGAAGCCGTACTCGCTCATGAAGCGCGAGGTGTGCGTCGCGTAGTCGGTGTACGGCGCCTCGGCGTGCCACACGCCCCAGTAGTGGTTGTCGCCCCACCCCAGCTTGTTCGGCGGCACGCCGTCCTCGTCCGCCGACGGCGAGCTGCGGGTGTAGAAGCGCCCCGGATCTTCGTCGGCCACCACACGCGGCAACACCTCGTGGAAGACGCGCTTGTAATCGCGCTCGATCGTCGCCTGCGCGGCCTTGTTGAGGTGGAACTTCCACTGCCAGCCCCACTGCTGCCAGGCGGCCTCGATCTCGTTGTTGCCGGCCCAGAGGGCCAGGCTCGCGTGGTTGCGCAGGCGGCGCACGTTCTCGACGGCCTCGCGCCGGACGTTGTCGACGAAGGCGTCGTCGCCCGGGTACATGCTGCACGCGAACATGAAGTCCTGCCAGATGAGCAGGCCCAGCTCGTCGGCGAGGTCGTAGAAGCGATCGTCCTCGTACACGCCGCCGCCCCACACGCGCAGCATGTTCATGTTCGCGTCCTTGGCGGCGCCCAGCAACGCCCGGTAGCGGTCGGTCGTGACGCGATCGAGGAAGCTGTCCGACGGGATGTAGTTCGCGCCCTTCATGAAGACGGGCACGCCGTTCACCTTCACGGTGAAGCTCTTTCCGTCCTTGTCGCGCTGGTTCACGACCTCGACGGTGCGCAGGCCGATGCGCGTCGAGCGCGCGCCGCGCGGTTGGCCGTCGACGGCCAACGCCGTTTCGACGGTGTACAGCTTCTGCGCGCCGAGGCCGTTCGGCCACCAGCGCTCCGGCTTTTCGATCACGATCTCGGCGCGCACGCGCGTCTCGCCAGGCGCGACGGGGGCCTCGACGGCGACGGGCGCGCCGCCGGCGGAGACGGTCATCGTCGCCTTCCCGGTGCGCGTCGCCTGCACGAACGCGACGACCTCCAGCCGCGCACGCGCGGCGGTGAGCTCGCGCTGGAACACCTGCACGTCGTCGAGACGAGCGCCGTCCCACGGCTCGATCGTGACGGGGCGCCAGATGCCGCTGGTCACGAAGCGCGGCCCCCAGTCCCAGCCGTAGTGGTACGGCGCCTTGCGCGCGAACATGCTGACCATCTCGGCGGCCTGGTCGTTGATGGCCGGGAGGTGATAGGGCAGCCGATCGTACGCGGGCTTCACGGCGGCGATGGGCGACCGGAAGAGGACGCGCACCTGGTTCTCTCCTTTGACCAGGTGCGGGCGCACGTCGACGCGCCACGAGCGGAACATGTTGTCGGCGCGCAGCACCGGCTTGCCGTTCACGGACACGTCCGCGAACGTGTCGAGCCCGCGGAAGAAGAGATCGACGTGCTCGTGCGCGAGGAGCGCGTCGTCGGCGACGAACGACGACCGGTACTCCCAGTTCGTCCGCTCGATCCACTGCTGGTCCTTCTCGTTCGTGCCCCAGAACGGATCCGCGATCTTCTTCGCGCGCAGAAGATCCGTGTGCACGCTCCCCGGCACGACGGCCGGCGCCCACTCGTACCCGCCGGGCGGGCCGCCCGTGGCGCGGAACTGCCACGGACCGAACTCGGCGGCCGCAGCCGCGCTCGACGACAAGACACTCACCAGAGCAACTCCCAGGGCAGTCGCACGCAGCACACGGTCATCGTACCGCGTGGCATTCGGGCGCGTCGCCGATTTATCGCCGGGAGGCGCCGCTTCGCCGTGCCGGCTCGCCTCGGCCTCGGGCGTGGCCCGCGGAGGGAGCCTGCCCCCTCCGCGCTCTCACAGCTCGATCTGAGTCCCGATCTCGACGACGCGGTTCGGGGGGATCGAGAAGAAGTCCGTCGCCGAGCGAGCGTTGCGCGACAGGAAGCGGAACAGGCGCTTGCGCCACTGCGCCATCTCCTTGCCCTTGCCCGTGAGCAAGGTCTCGCGGCCGAGGTAATAGCTGGTCTCGGCCTCGTTGATGTAGAGGCCCTGCGAGGCGCACGCGCGCAGCACGCGCAGCACGTCGGGGGTCTGCATGAAGCCGTAGTGGGCCGTCACGGCCCAGAACCCGTGGTCGAAGAACTTGATGTGCACGAAGTCGGACGCCTGCACCTCGGGCACGGCGTCGGTGACGATCGACAGGATCACCACCTGCTGGTGCAGCACCTTGTTGTGCTTGAAGTGGTGCAGGAGCACGGCGGGAGTTCCGCGCCGGGTCGACGCGAGGAAGACGGCCGTTCCGTTCACGCGGTGCGGCTTCGTGCGCTCGACGTCCTCGAGGAACAAGTCCATCGGCAAAGAGACGTCGGCCACCCGCTGCCCGAGGATCATGCGGCCGCGCTTCCACGTCATCATGACGGTGAAGACGCAGAACGCGACCGCGAGCGGGAACCAACCGCCGTGCGCGATCTTCGTCGAGCACGCCACGAAGAAGGACGCGTCGAACGCCAGGAACAGCGCGAGCAGCGTGCCGGCGCGCGCGGCGCTCCACCCCCAGCGGTAGTGCGCCACCGAGTAGAAGAGCACCGACGTGATGCCCATCGTGCCCGTGACGGCGATGCCGTACGCGTCGGCGAGGTTGGTCGACTCGCGGAACCCGAGCACGAGCGCGACGCAGGCCACCATGAGCACGCCGTTGACCTCGGGCACGTAGATCTGGCCCTCCGTCTTGCCCGAGGTGTGGACGATCGTGACGCGCGGCAGGTAGCCGAGCTGCACGGCCTGGCGCGTGAGCGAGAACGCGCCCGAGATCAGCGCCTGCGAGGCGACGATCGTCGCCAGGGTCGCCAGCACGACCATGGGATAAAGGAACGGCCCCGGGACCATCGTGTAGAACGGGTTCGCGGCAGCGTCCGGATGCTCCAGCAGATGCGCGCCCTGTCCGAAGTAGTTGAGGAGCAGCGCCGGGAACACGCACGAGTACCAGGCCATGCGGATGGCGCGCGTCCCGAAGTGGCCCATGTCGGCGTAGAGGGCCTCGCCGCCCGTGATGCAGAGGACGACGGAGCCGAGGACGAGGAAGCCGTGGCGCCCATGCGCGGCGAAGAACCGCACGGCGTGCAGGGGGTTCACCGCCCCGAGGATCTCGGGGTGGCGCCCGATCCACGGCAAGCCGGTGAGCGCGATGCCGGCGAACCACGCCAGCGTGATGGGCCCGAACACGATGCCGATGCCGCCCGTGCCGCGCTTCTGAACGAGGAACAGCGCGACCAGGATCGCGCACGTGATCGGGACGACGACGGGCGTGAAGGCGTCCGTCGCCACCGTGAGGCCCTCCACGGCGGACAGCACCGAGATCGCCGGCGTGATGACGCCGTCGCCGTACAGCAGCGCCGCGCCGAACAGCCCGAAGATCACGATCGCGCGCGCCCGCGGGTGAGGCTTGGCGTTGTGCGTCCCGAGCGCCAGCGCCATGAGCGCCAGCACCCCGCCCTCTCCGTCGTTGTCGGCGCGCATGACGAAGGCCAGGTACTTCACGGCCACGACGAACGTGATCGACCAGAAGACGAGAGACAGGAGACCGAACACGTTCTCGGGGGTCGCCCCCACCCCGTGCGGCGGGTTGACGCACTCCTTGAGCGCGTAGAGCGGCGACGTGCCGATGTCACCATAGACGACGCCGAGGGCGCCCAGCGCCAGCTTCCTGAGGTCGGCCCCGTGCACCCCGTGGGTTGGCGTCGTGTGGAGCGGCGGTGCCGCGACGGGAACGGGCGACGCGCCGGCAGGCGCGGAAGAGGCTCCGGGGCTGTTGCTGCTTTCCAAAGCGAAGTCTGCCAGCCCGACACCGCGAGCCTGCCGCAGTATGCCCTTCCGGCGGCCGGGCGCAATCGCTTCCGGCGCACATGTGGACACGTGTGAGACAGCGTCGTCCGGAATGCGCGCGGAAGCTCCCCAGTCGCTTGATTTTGCTGGGAGAAGCTGCTGCACTTGCAGGTACAGTGGCGCCGGATTCGTACACGGGCCAACACCCGGATGGCCCGCGCGAACCCGTAGGCGTGGGCCAGAGTGTGGGCGCCGTGGGCGCCTCCGGCGTCGGTCACTTGGGCCGTTACCAGGTGATCGGCCGCCTCGCGACCGGCGGCATGGCCGAGGTTTACCTGGCGCTGTCCGGGGAGCTGTCGGGCTACCGGACGCTGGTCGTCGTCAAGCGCATCCTCCCGCACCTCGCGTCGAACCAAGAGTTCATCCGCATGTTCCTCGACGAGGCGCGCATCGCGGCGCTCCTCGATCACCCGAACGTCGTGCGCATCATCGAGGTGGGCCACGACGGCGACGAGTACTTCCTCGTCATGGAGCTCGTGCAGGGCAAGCCGCTCTCTGCGATCGTGCGCAAGGCGGCGAAGGACATGAACCCGCTGACGCCGGCGCTCTCGGCGTACATCGTCGCCCAGGCGGCGAACGGCCTCGGCTACGCGCACGACCTCGTCGACTCCGAGGGGCGGCCGCTGGGCGTCGTGCATCGCGACGTGTCGCCGCAGAACATCCTCGTGTCGTTCGAGGGCGCCGTGAAGGTGATCGACTTCGGGATCGTGCGCGCGCTCGGCCGGGTGTCGCAGACGAACCCGGGCGGCCTCAAGGGCAAGATCGAGTACATGTCGCCCGAGCAGGCCTCGTCGGAGGACGTCGATCGGCGCGCCGACGTGTTCGCGCTGGGGGTCGTGCTGTGGGAGGCCGTCACGGGGCGGCACCTCTTCCGCCGCGACACCGAGCTCGCGACCATGCGCGCGATCGTCGACGAGCCGATCCCGCCGCCGACGGACGTCACGCCCGTCGCGCCGCAGCTGGAGCAGATCATCATGCGCGCCCTCGAGAAGCGGCGCGAGGACCGCTTCCAGTCGGCGCAAGAGATGGCGCTGGCGCTCGAGCGGTACGCGTTCGCCTCCGAGGGCTTCTCGCCGCTGCAGCTCGCGAGCTACGTCAAGGGGCTGTTCGACGTGGAGTTCGCGCAGTGGAAGCGAACGGTGAGCTCGGCGCTGGACATCGAGGCGCGGCCCGGTGCGACGACGCAGAGCGGGACGCGCTTTCCGGTCATCAAGCCGGACCTGCCGACGCGCGGGACGGTGGCGCTGCGCCCGGGGCAATCTTCGTCGCAGATCCGGCAAGGGCTCGGCGAGGGGCCGCGTGAGGTCACCACCGACCTGCGCACCGACGCGCCCACGCGGCGCGACTGGATGTGGATCGGCAGCGGGCTGGCGACGCTGGTGGTCATCGCGCTCGCGGGCGCGCTGCTGCTCTCGAGGCCGCGCGCCGGCATCGCCGTGCCCGTGCCCGCGACGCCGCCCGCCGCGCCGGCGCAGTGGCAAGGCACGCCGCCGGTTCCCACGCCGCCTTCGACGCCGGCGCCGGTCGCGCCGGCCCCCGTCCCGCCGGCGCCTCCGACCACGAGCGCGACGGCGGAGCCGACGCCGACGCCCGAGCCCGCGCTGCGCAG
>DASZUD010000336.1:0-15751 GCA_035548155.1 Polyangia bacterium | reverse complement strand
AGCGCCGTTCACGGCCGCCGGCGCGCCTGCGCGGCTCCACTCGCTGGCCAGCGCGTCGGCCGCGCCCGTCGTCACTGCGAACTGGGGAGGGGCAGCTACCGCGGCCGCCGTCGCGCAGCGAGCACCCACGGCGCACACGCTTCCCGCGGTGTCCTCGGGTCGGCCGGCGGCGCGGCCGCGGCGCGAAACGGCGCGTGTCGTCTTCCGCCCGGGTGGAACGTGGCGCTCGCTCGTCGTCGCGGTGTCAGCGGCGCTGCTCCTGGTCGCGGGCGCCGTCCACCTGCTGGTGGTGCCGCTCGACGTGCTCGTCGTCTGGCGAAAGCCCGCCAAGCTGGTCGTCACGTCCGACCCGGAGGGCGCCGAGGTGAAGCTGGACGGCGCGTCCCTCGGGGCCGCGACGCCGATCGACGCCATCGTGCGGCGGGACCGCTTCGATCACGTCCTCTTGCTGGCAGCGGCCGGCTACCGGCCCGCCCGGCAGATCGTCCGCTACGACTCGGCGGTCACGCTTTCGGCGCACGTGCGACTCGAGAAGGAGCCCGCGCCCACGCTGGAGGCGCTGCCCGCTTCGGCGCCCCCTGCGCCCGCGACCGACACACCTACGCCCGCGCCGACACAGACGACGGCGGCCAAGCCGAAGGCCGCCGCCGGCAAGGTGGCGAAGTCGCGGGCGGCGCGGCCCGCGAAGCTCGCGCCCAAGGCGAAGAAGCGCGTCGCACGGCGTCGCTGAGCGACCGAGCCGCCGATTCATCATGGCGGGCGCGGGCAGCTCCCGTGCGTCGGGCTGGCTGAGCGCGCGCTCGGCCGCGCGGGGCGCAGCGGTGCGCGGAGGCAAACGGCGGGCGGAACGGGGCGCCGGGGCGGCGGCGCCGGCGGGGCCGTCGTGACGGCGCGCGAAGCCGAAGCCATCGTCGCCGACGCCGTGGTCGGCCCGCCCGTCGCCAAGTGCGCCCGCAGGCGCCTGACCATCTTTCGCCCGATGCCCTTGATGCGCACGAGCTCGTCGACCGTACGGAATGGGTGACGCTTGCGATACGCGAGGATGCTCTCCGCCTTCGACGGTCCGATGCCGGGCAGGAGCGCCAGCGTCTCGACCGTGGCAGTGTTCAGGTTGATCGTGCCTTCGACGCCCTTGCCGGCGGCCGAAGCCGATCCGGCGACGGACATCGCCAGCAGGGTCGCACAAAGAAAAACGTGGGCGGTCCCGCGCACGGCCCGTTGTCGGACCAGCGCCCGCCTCGGTTGCGCCCGCGCCTACGGCGCGATCGACATCTTCACGGCGGGCGCGCAGAAAGACGTCGTGGCGAGCGGGTTCGGCGACAGCAGCATGCTCCCCTCCTCGCCCGCCTTGCGGCACTCGTACCCGGCGCGGCAGTCATTGTTGCTCGAGCATGCCTTCGCGCACTCGCGCTGCTCATATGACTGCTTGGAGCACAGTCCCGAGTCTAGGCATATCTCGTCGGCCAGGCAGTTGTTCTCGACGACGCCCGCGCTGTCGGTGGCGACGTCCTCCCGCTTCGGATCGCACTCGGTGCAGTAGCCGGCCGCCGTGCACGTGCTGCCGGCCGGGCACGTGGAACCGCTGGCCGCACACGGCCGGGCCTTCGCGGCCAGGAACGTTTGCGGGAACAGGCGAATGCACGTCGAGCTCTGGGGGCACGACGTCTCGTCGCAGCCCACGATGGTGCAGTAGCCATCGGGCTGTGACAGATCGCAGGAACGCGTCCCGTTCGGATCGCAGTCGACGCTCGACTTGCACGCGTCGCCGATCTCATGGCCGCACGCCATGGCCGTGAGGGCCAGCCAGAGGAGCGCGCAGCGAGCTCGAGTCACGGGTCGCTTCATACCGTGATCCGCTCGTCGGTTCCAGCGCCGGTCGATCGACGCGCCTTCGGCATGCTTCTTGTAGCGGCCAGGCCAGACGGTCCCAGCCGAATATGATTTCGTCGAACTCGCCACGCAGCTTCCTCTCGAATTCCTCGGTCGATCATGGTTCCGACGCCCGTCGGTCCGGCCCGACGCCGGCGGTGTGGAGCGGGTTTCTGCACGAGTTTCGAAACCACATCTCGGCGGTGAGGCGCCTCGGCGGTGAGCTCGCGGCCGGGATTCCGCCCGCGCTGGCGCCGCACCTGGGTCCTGTGTTGGCCGAGAGCGAGCGCAACCTGCAGGGTTTGACCGCGCTGGTCGCCCTCGTGGATGCCTCGGTGCAGACGGGCGACCTCGTGATCGCTCGGCTGGGCGACATCGTCGATCGAGCGACTCGGTTGGCCGCGCCCGCCGTGGGCTCCGCGCTCTCGATCGTCACCCACGTCCCCCGCGACACGGGCGTGAGGAACCGGGGCGGCGTGCTCGAGAGCTTGCTCGCCGCGCTGGTGCTCGAGGTCGCCCGCGCCAGCCAGTCGCCGACGCCTCGGGTGACGATCGACGCCGACATCGGCCGCCGCGGGCTGGTGCTCGAGGTCGCGGGCGACAGCGCCCGCGCCGACGGCAGATCCTGGCGGCTCGCGCTCGCCGGCGATCTCGCCGCGAAGCTGGACGCGACGCTGGCCGTGTCGGCGGGCGCGACGTCCTACCTCATCCAGTTTCACTAAAATTAAAGCCGGGTCAGCCTGTCCGATTCCCCCCCCAACGGAGCCGATGGGCTGGCCCGGCACTTCTCCTCGCCGACGACCGTCACCGTCGAAAAGGCGAGCCCGAGGCGCCGCAGAGGGTTGTGGAACCGAAACCGCGCCGCGCCATTTTCCCGAAAGACAGCTGTGTTATCCTGACGCCATGCCCGAGCGCCCAGGGAGCCTGCGTCCACGCGACGCGCGCGCGCCTCGGTCGGTGAGGGTGCGGTGAAGGTCCGGTTCTGGGGCGTGCGCGGGTCGCTGCCCGTGCCGGGACGCAAGACCGAGCGCTATGGCGGCAACACCTCGTGCGTCGAGGTCCGCGCCGAATCGGGCACGCGCGTCGTCGTCGACGCGGGCACGGGCATCCGCAAGCTGGGCAAGGAGCTGGCCGCCGAGGGCGAGGGCCCGAGCGACGTCCACCTGCTCATCAGCCACACCCACTGGGATCACATCCAGGGGCTGCCGTTCTTCTCGCCCCTCTACCAGAAGGGCAACCGGCTGTCGGTGTACGCGCGCAAGCGCGACGACCTGCACCTGCGCGCCGTGTTCGCGTCGCAGACGGACGATCCGTACTTCCCGATTCCGTTCGACGAGGCGAAGGCCGACATCGCCTTCACCGAGCTGTCCGACGCCGCGAAGTTCGAGATCGCCGACGTGAAGGTGGCGTGCGCGCGGCTCAACCACCCGTACATCGCGACGGCGTACCGCCTCACCGTCGACGGCGCCAGCGTCGTGTACGTGTCCGATACGGCGCCCTTCTCGGACATCCTGTTCGAGGATCAGTTCATCGCGCAGCCGCCCAGCCCAGGCGCCGAGCTGCCGGTCGCCGACAGGCAGAAGCTGGCGCGCATGCGCGAAGGCGTCGTGCGCCTGTGCGAGGGCGCCGACCTGGTGATTTACGACACGATGTTCACGCCCGAGGATTACAAGCGCATGCCGCACTTCGGCCACTCGCGGCCGTCGGACGCGCTGCAGGTCTGCCGGGAGGCGGGCGCGGGCCAGCTCGTGCTGTTCCACCACGCGCCCGAGCGCGCGGACGCCGAGGTCGACGCGATCCTGGCCGAGACCAAGGCCACGGCGAAGCGCGAGGGCATCGGAATCGAGGTGGTCGCGGCTTACGAGGGGCTCGACATCTCGTTGGGGCGGGGCTGATGGAGCTGACGTTCTGGGGCGTGCGCGGCTCGATCCCGGCACCGGGGCCCGGGACGGTGCGCTTCGGCGGCAACACTTCGTGCGTGTCGGTGCGCACGAGCGCCGGCAAGCTGGTCATCCTCGACTGCGGCACGGGCGCGCGCAACCTCGGCAACTCGCTGCTGGGCGGCCCGTTCGGCAAGGGCGCCGGCCAGGCGAGCATTCTGCTTTCGCACGCGCACTGGGACCACATCCAGGGCTTCCCGTTCTTCGTGCCGCTCTACATCGGCGGCAACGCCTTCCGCATCCACGGCGGCGCGAAGAGCTCGCCCATGCTCGAGGGGATCCTCGAGGGGCAAATGGCGCCGCAATACTTCCCCGTGCAGACGCTCAAGAACATGGGCGCCAGCATCGAGATCGTCGCGATCGCCGAGGGCGAGCCGTTCACCGTCGAGGGCTGCCGCGTGGTGGCGCGCACGAACCCGCACGGGCGCTCGGGCGCGCTGGCGTTCCGCATCGAGGATGAGGGGCGCGTGCTCGTGTACGCGAGCGACGCCGGGTACGGACCGGGCGGTCCGCCGCGCGCGTCGCTCGATCTCTACGCCGGCGCCGACGTGCTGATCCACGACAGCACGTACACACCCGAGGATCGCCGGCGGTACGTCGATCGCGGCTTCTCTTCGGTCGACGACGCCGTGGCGGCCGCCGTGGCCGCCAAGGTGAAGCGCCTCGTGCTGTTCCACTACGATCAGGACTACGCCGACGCCGACGTCGAGGCGCTGGTGGCGCGCGCGCGCCGCCTCCTCGACGAGGCGGGCGCCCGCGGCATCGAGGTCACGGGCGCCGTCGAAGGCGAAACCCTCCGCGTCTGACGCTCGGCTCGGGGGGGCGATCGAATCGGGGCGACGTCGAGCGCCGCGCGCGGTTTTGCCGACCGGGCGCGCTCCCGAGACGTGACGTCGCCTGCGCTCGCGCTCGGCGAGACGGGCGCTCCCTAATAGCCGCCGTCGCTTTCCTGATACTGACGCTCGGCCTTCTCGGCCGAGGACATCGTTGCGACGTGCGCGTCGGCGGCCTCCATGATCGGCAGAACGTTCCCGATGTCATTGACGGTGCGTCCGATGCTGTCGGGATCCAGCTCCACGCGCGGCGTGTGCGCGAGGTACTCGTTCTTGTGCCCCCACCGGCCATCGGGGCTGCGGGGCGTGAGCGTGACCATCGAAACGCCGCCCGTCCGCGCGCTCACGGTGGCGTAGTAGACATACCCGCTCATGAGCGTGCCCTCGATGCGATCCGCGGTCTCGGGCCGATTCTCGACGACGGCGTAAAGGAGAGTCGGCCCCTCGGACACGCGCAGGACGGTGTGCGAGCGATCGTCGAGCTGGGCGAGGAGCCGGCCGTGACCGTCGATCAAATTGACCGCGCGCAGGTTGGACGACGGCTGGATGACGATGATGGTCGCCTTGCGCGGATCGGGCGCGATCTTGCCCGGCGACTTGACGGCGACCACGGCGACGGTGGGCGCGCAGCCGGCCGCGGAGCAGGTCGCGAGCGCGGCGAGGACGGTGAGGAAGCGGGTGAAGCGGGATACCACGCCTCCATGTTGGCGCGTGACGCCGCGCGCGTCCAAGCACAACGTGTTTTTGACGCCGACGCCCACGCCTGCGACCTTGCCGACCGGTCCTTTCGACCACAAAGGGGACGACCATGACACAGTCTCGGATCGCGAAGAACGGCATGACGGCGCTGGCGCTGGGCGTCGCCCTGATGACGGGCGGCGTTGCGGCGGCGAAGGGCAAAGACGCGAAGGCCAAGGACGTCAAGGCGGATCCGGTGGCGCGCGGCGCCTACATCGTGTCGACCTCGGGCTGCAACGACTGTCACACGCCGTGGGTCTTCAACAAGGACATCGGTATGCCCATGCCCGACATGACCCGCATGCTGTCGGGTCACCCGGTGGGCGGCCCCGAGACGCAGGCGAAGCTCGATCCGAAGACCGACCTGGCGTTCATCAGCGCCGACTTCACGGCGTTCAAGCTGCCGTTCGGCACGGTGTACTCGGCGAACCTCACGCCCGATCAGGAGACGGGCATGGGCACCTGGACCGAGGACATGTTCATCAAGGCCATGCGCACGGGCATGCACCTCGGCGCGGCGAGCGGTCGCCCGATCCTGCCGCCCATGCCCTGGCAGGAGTTCCGCAACTTCACCGACGAAGACCTCAAGGCGATCTTCGCCTTTCTGAAGACCATCCCGGCGATCCACAACCCCGTACCGGATCCGAAGGTGCCGAAGCCGGTGATCGACGGCATGTCGGCGAACCACGGGAAGGTCATCGAGATGCTCGACGCGGCTCACGCGGCGCACGGCGCGCCCGCCAAGGCACCCGAGAAGAAGTAACGTCAGAGCTTCATGGTGAGATCGAGGTGGGCCGGCGCGCCGTCGGCCACCTTGATCCTCGCCGTGCTGCGCACGCCCGCGCCCTGGCCGTCGGCGGGCTCGTGCCACAGCTCGACCGTGTACTCGCCGGGCGGCACGTCCTTGATCGTGAAGCCTCCGGCCTCGTCGGTCACGGCGAAGTAGGGGTGGTCGAACACGTAGAGCCACCCGTTCATCCAGGTGTGGCCCGCGTCGCACTGGAGCTTCATCAGCCCCGGCTTGCGCATGGGCACGGGCAGCTTCTGCCCCTTGATGGGCATCGCGACGTTGAACACGGTCATGCCGCTGTCGTTGGCGTGGACGTTGTGGAGGACGGCGTCGTTGTTCAGCAGCGCCAGCGGCGTGCCCACCGTGAGCGCCTGCACGTGCGGCGTGTAGCGGCACCCCTTCTGGTCCAGCGCGGCGCCCTCGACGGGGGCCAGCTTCCCCGCGAACTTCGCGTCCTTGAGGAAAACGACCACGTTGCGCAGGCCGCCCTTCTCGTCGACGAGGACCGCTTCATCGACGGCGTCCTTGCCGCAGACGCTGGCGTCCTTCGTCACTGCGTGCGGCGGCCTCGCCTTCGCGGGCGAAGCGGCCTTGACGGTGCCCTGGATCGATCCGTTGGCGAAGGCGGGCGTCGCGAGCAGCATGAGGGCGAGCGTGATGGGGGGCTTGCGCATGGCCGCGATGTTACATCGCCGGCGCTCGGCTCTCGCATCATCGACGCGCCTGCCCTATCCTGATCGGCGCGGCATGTTCGGAGCCGGTGACAGCTTGGGGCCGTACACGATCGTCCGCCGCCTGGGCGCGGGGGCGATGGGCGAGGTGTACCAGGCGCGCCACCGCCACATGGCGCGCGACGCGGCGATCAAGGTGCTGCGCGCAGAGCTGACCGAAGACGCCGAGGTCGTGAGCCGCTTTTTCACCGAGGCGCGAGCGACGGCGGCCGTGCGTCACCCCGGCATCGTCGAGATCTTCGACTGCGACGTCCACCGCAGCGGGCGCGCGTTCATCGTCATGGAGTATCTGCCGGGGCAAGATCTGGCCCGGCGGCTCGCGGATGGCGGTCCTCTCGCGGGGCGCTGGCCGCAGGTGCGCGCCATCGGCCGGCAGGTCGCGGGCGCGCTGGGCGCCGCGCACGCCGCGAGGATCGTGCACCGCGACCTCAAGCCGGCGAACGTGTTCGTCATCAACTCGGGTGCGGAGGCGGACGCGACGCCCGTCGTAAAGATCGTCGACTTCGGCATCGCGAAGCTGCTGCGCCGTGACGGCGGTGCGCACTCGCAGACGCAGACCGGGCACATCCTGGGCACGCCGCTCTACATGTCGCCCGAGCAGGCGCGCGGCGCGAAGACGATCGATCACCGCACGGACGTCTACGCGCTCGGCTGCGTGTTGTTCGAGATGATCACGGGCCAGCCGCCGTTCGTTCGCCGCGGGCCGGCGGAGGTGATCGTCGCGCACCTTCAAGAGCCGCCGCCCCGCGCGTCGTCGCTCGCGCCCGGCGTGCCGCCGGCGCTGGACGAGCTCGTCGCGCAGATGCTCGCGAAGGACCCGGCGGCGCGGCCGGCGTCGATGGTGGACGTCGCGCTGCGCCTCGCCGAGCCACCCCCCGGGCACGTCGCGACGAAGCTCATGCCGGGCGGCAAGGCGTTCGGTGCACCGGCGCCCGGCGCTGCGCCGAGCGCGCAGGAGCCGCCTGTCGCCGCGGGACCTGGCGCGCAGGTCATCGATCGTGCGGGCAGCACGACGCTGGGCGGCTCCGCGTCCGAGATCGCCGCTGAGACCGAGATCGTCGCGCGCAGCCGCAAGCGGTCTGCCTGGCCCGCCATCGCCGGCGCCGCTGCACTCGTCGTCGTCGGTGGCATCGTCGCGTTCACCCGCTCCGCCCCTCACGGCACCGCGCCGACGGCGGCAGGTGCACCTCCCGCTGCACCGGCCGTTCCGTCGCCCGCCCCCGCCGCGAGGCGCATCGCGATCACCTCGCAGCCCGCCGGCGCCGAGGTCTGGGTCGACGGCGAAGCCGCCGCCCGCGGCCGCACGCCGGTCACGCTCGAGCTCGCCACCGCCCAGTCGGCGCGCGCCACCCTCCGCGCCTCCGGCTACGACCCGGTGACGCTGTCGCTCGACGCGAACAGCACGGGTGCACGTCACGTCGTGCTCCCCGCCTCGTCACCTTCGGCGCCATCACGGGCAAAGCCGCGAACCACCTCGCGCAATCGCCACGCCGACTCCGAATTCAAAGCGATCGAAGACTGAGCCAGCGCGAGCGCAGCGCGCGCGTCCACGCCCGGTGAGGCGCGGGTCCGCCGCGCCGGCTCACCCGGCGAAGGACTCGGGGAGCGCCTCAGCTCGCCGCGGTCAGGAAGCCCTTGTCGAGAAGGCTCTTCACCTTCTCGGCGACCGTGAGATCGGTCAGCGGGCACTCGTCGAAGAGCGCGCGCAGCGTGCCGGCCGTGAGCGCGGCCTGGAACACGTCGAGCTCCTCGGGCGAAAGCTCGCGCAGCTTCGGCTCGAGCGGGCGCGGGATCGCGATGCCGGCCGACATGGGTGGCAGCTTCTCCGAGATCACCTGGTACTCGTCGAGCTGGCGCATGCCCTCCATGAGCAGGCCCTCGGTCGAGTCCTGCAGCTCCTCCAGCACGGCGCGCTCGTCGGGCGGCTCGAGCTCGAAGAACCCGGCCGTCCAGCCGAGCATGCGGATCATGGCCTTCTTCGGGCCCATCTTGAAGCTGTCGTCGATGCTGGCGAAGTAGATCTGGCCCTTGCGCAGGTAGATCTTGCCGACGCCCGCGTCGCCGCGGATGACGATCACGCCCGACTTCTTGCTGGTCGACAGCAGCTGCAGCAGATCCGGCAGCGGGATCTCCTCGATGCTGCCCGACATCGACTTGGGCGGCGGGCGCTTGTTGGCCGTCGTGGCCAGCTTGCTGCGCGCCTCGGTCTCGGTCATGTGGTTCGTCAGCTCACCGTCGACGAAGACCAGCTTGATGATCGACGTCCCGATCAAAATGCGGTCGCCGTCCTTGAGCTCGACCTTGCGGACCTTCTCCCCGTTGACGAAGGTGCCGTTCGTCGAGCCGAGGTCCTGAATCGTCACGACCTTGTCGTCGGTCGTGATCTTGGCGTGCTTGCGCGACACCATGTCCTCGACGAGCACCATGTCGAGCTCGGACGAGCGCCCGATGATGATCTCGCGGTGGGGCCGCAGCGGAAACTCGCCGCCCTGGTACTTGCCCGAGATGAATCGGAGCGCCCACAAGATCGTCTCTGAGCCCACGGAACTCCCGTCTGCGGAATCGGCCGAGGATGGTGGCCTAAATGTGCTCAAAACCTGAAAATTTTATGTTGGCTGCGGCGTGCCGTCAACATGCGCCGCCGCCGTCGCCCCGTCCGGCTCCCGGAGCAGCTGCGCGACGGTCTCCGCCACGTGCTCGTCGACCAGAAGCCCCGAGTGGCTCGTGGGCAGCGCGATGTGCCGTACGCCTTCCAGAACGGTGCGCGCCACGGGCGCCAGCCAGTCGCGCAGCGCGCCGATCGTGACGACGTCCACGCCCTTCGGCAGCGGCGTCTCGGCCAGCTCCTGCAGGAAAGGGCTCCCGGGCAGAAGCTGAAGGCTTGCGAGGCCGAGCGGGGCCGTGACCAGGCCCAGCAGGGCCGACCAGGTCCCCTGCGTGGGCGTACCTAGGAGCAGCAACCGCCGCACGCGGTGGCGGCCGCCCAGGCGCTTCACGTAGTAGAGCCCGACGAGGCCGCCCATCGAGTGGCCGACGATGTCGACCTGCGGCACCCCCGTCTGCGCGATGATCGACTCGACCTTGCGGGCCACCAGGCCCGCCGAGTCGCGGATGTCACCCAGGTTGATGGGCCCGAAGCGGAACGACATCACGACGTGGCCACGCCGCGCGAGGTGCTGCTCCAGCAGGTGAAGCGAGCCCTTGGTCGCGAGGTAGCCGTGGATCACCAGCACCGGCGGCCCGGGCGCGCGCTCGGCGGAAGGCGCGTCCTCGGCGACAGCGACGTGGCCGCGGTCGCCCCGATTCCCGCGCAGCAGCTGGCGCAGGTAGACGGCCGAGTGCCCGGAGTCGAGGACGTTCTCCGTGAGGTTCTTCGTGAGCGTCAGCGCTCGCAGCCGGAGGTCGGCCAGGAGGCCCATGCGTGAAAGTCTACCATCCGTTCGGGCCCGAACGTCGGACGGCTCACCGCGGCGCCGGTGTCGGACCCATCGGACCCATCGGACCAATGAACGGTGGCTTCGGTCGCATCACCACATACACGAGCCAGCTCGCGTCGTTCGCCAGGCTGGTCTCGTAGTCGCGCTCCAGCCAGGCGTGGAAGGCTTCGTCCATCACCATGTACTCGCCGATCGAGAAGAGGATGAGCGCGGGCGGCGCGGCGCGGAGGCGCGTGATGAACCTCTGCGAGGGCGTGATGCCGCTCTTGAACCGCATGAAGTTCGTGTCCGCCTCGTCGAGGGCCAGGCGGCGGCCCGACTGCAGCGCCACGGCGCTGACCAGCGTGGGGTCGCCGAAGATGGTCGCGTCGCGCGGCAGCGCCTGGCGCGCGTACCGCGCGAAGAGGCCGGTGATCTCGAAGGACTGGCTCGCGTCCCACAGGAACCGCGTCACGACGGGATAGACGCGCCCCAGCTGCTCCTCGTCGTGCCAGAAGAGCGCGCGCACGACGTCGTTCAGCGGGCCCAGCGTCGAAGAAGGCCGCCACGTGCGGGCGGCCGGGTTACCGACGGACGCGTCGGGCACCTGCGTGCGCCGGGCCGCCGGCAGCCGCGCGAGCGCCTCGCCCGCGAGCGGCCACACGAGCAGCGCCAGCGTCGCGAGCGCGAGGGTGCGCCGCGCGAGGGGCGCGCTGGGCGTCCGGCAGGCGCGCGCGAACGCGACGGCGCGCCGAACGAGCGCGCCGTACGCGAGCCCCGCGAGCGGCGCGACGCCCAGCATGAGCATCACGAAGTAGTAGTGAAACACGGCCCGCGTCGCGCTCACGAAGAGCAGCGTCGCGGCGAGCGACGCGAGCGCCAGCGCCGTCAGCTGCACGCGCGGCTCTTCGCGCACGCGCACGATCATCGACCGACCGGGCTCGCCGCGGCCGATGGCGACGATCGCCGCCGGCACGGCGACGACCAGCAGGCTGCTCCGGCGCAGCATGAGCAGCAGCTCTTGCGGCAGCGTGCCTTCGCCGAGCTTGGGCTTGTGCAGGTGGTAGGCGAAGACGGCCTCCCAGTATGCGCGCCCCGCCCACAGCAAGAAGAGCAGGTGCACCACCAGCAGAGGGACGGCGGTCCACAGCGCCAGCGTGAGCGCGCGCCGCCGGGAGCACAGCAGCAGCACGAGCCAGATCGCCAAGCCCGCGGGCGCGGCGTACATCGCGACGAGGCTGGCCGCCGCGAACGCCAGTCCCGCCTGCCGATCGCGGCCGGCGGTGACGCGCTCGAGGCCGAGCGCCGTCAGCATGAGCGCCTCGGTGATGCCGGTGAAGAACGAGTGCAGGAGATCGGGCGACAAGAGAAAGAGCGTGCCGCCGATCCAGGCCTCGAGGACGCCGCCGACGCGCGCGAGCGCGCGGTAGAGGCAGATCCCCGCGATGGCGCCGGCGAAGAGGCCGATCGACTTCACGGTGACGAGGGCGGCGCCGCCGTCGCCCCATTCGGCTGGATCCAGCATGACGCGCGTGCCCTCGAGGAACGCGCCCACCTTCAGCGCAATGACGGCGAAGGCGAGGTGCAGCGGCGGGTGCGCGAAGAAGTAGTCGCGATACGGCGCGAGGCCGCCGAAGGCGCTGCGCGCCGCCATGTAGAAGTAGATGTTCTCGTCGGAGTCGGCGACGCGGAACTGGTAGGTGCGCAGCGCGAGATAGAAGAGGACGACGGCGCCAAACGCCAGCCTGGGCAAAAGGCGCGAGAGGCGCTCGCGCCCGCTGGGGCTGCGGGCGATCGGCGCGCGTGAGGGCTTGCCGCGCGCGGACGCCAGGCGTCGCATACGATCATCTTAGAGACGATCGCCGAGATCGCGCAATCTCCCGGCGTTTTCAACGGCTCAGGTGATTTCCTGATACCGTTCGAGCAATTGATTCCGGCCTTTGAACGAGCGGATTGCGCGCGTTCAGTCGCTGGACTCGCGGAGGCCGTGCTTGCGGAGCAGCTCGCGGAAGTGCTTGCGGTCGACCTCGGCAGAGCGCGCGGCTGCCGAGAGGTTGCCGTCGTGGCGCTTGAGCTGTGCGCGGATGTACTCGCGCTCGAACGCGTCGATGAGCTGCGCCTTGGCCTCTTTGAACGGCAGGTCGATGTTCACCGTCCCCGCCTGACCGCCCACCTTCTCGTCGAAGGCCTCGTCGATCTCCAGCTTCGTCCCATGCGTCAGCGCGCACGCGCGCTCGATTACGTTGCGCAGCTCGCGCACATTGCCCGGCCACGTGTGGTGCCGCAGTCGATCCAGCTCCTCTTTCGCGATCTCCAGCTGGCGCCCGCCCGCGAACTGCCGCGCGAAGTGCTCGACCAGCAGCGCGACGTCGTCGGGGCGCTCGCGCAGCGGCGGCACGTGCATGCGCACGACGGCCAACCGGTAATAGAGATCCTCGCGGAAGCGCTTGGCGGCGATCTCGGCGCGCAGGTTGCGGTTCGTGGCGGCGACGACGCGCACCGAGACCTGGGTGTAGGCCGTACCGCCTACGGGCCGGACGGCGCGCTTGTCGAGCGCGCGCAGCAGGGCGGGCTGCACTTCGGGCGCGAGCTCGCCGATCTCGTCGAGGAACAGCGTGCCGCCGTCGGCCTCTTCGAACGCGCCCGGGCGATCGGTGACGGCGCCCGTGAACGCACCGCGCAGGTGGCCGAACAGCGCCGACTCGATGAGCTCCTTGGGCACGGCGCCGCAGTCGAAGACGACGAACGGGCCCGCGCGCCGCGTGCTGTGCCGGTGGATCTCCTCGGCGATCAGCTCCTTGCCCGTGCCCGTCTCGCCCTCGATCAGCACCGTCGCGTCGCTGGCGGCCACGTCGGCCAGCAGGCGGAAGAGCTTGCGCAGCTTGGGATCGCGCCCCGCGAGCGAGCCGTAGCTCTCCTCGTCGGAGGGCTGCAGCTCCAGCGGCTCTTCCTGCGGGACGTACTTGAGCACCGTCTGGCCGATCGTGACCTCGGTCCCGAAGCCCAGCGTGAGCTCTTGAAAGCGCGCGCCCTGCACGAAGGATCCGTTGGTCGAGCCGAGGTCGCGCAGGATCACGCCCTCGATGCGCGGCTCGATCTGCAGATGTCGGCGTGAGATCGTCGGGTCGGAGAGCAGCACGTCGTTGCCGGGGCCGGAGCCCACCGTCATCGCGAGATCGCCGATGGCGATGGCCTCGCCGCGGTCCGGACCTTTGACGATGAGCAGGCGGCCGCGCCCGGATTGGCGCGACATAGAGCCGCCAGAGTCGAGGATGCGAGTGGCGTTCTTCTCGATCATTTCGGGAAGGAGCCCCCGGGCGAACCCGTCGCCTGCGCTTGCGACGCTTCGAGCGCCGCGACGTCGCCGCGCGTGACGACGTGTGCCAGCTTCGCGCCGCCGGCCGCCGCGCCCAGCAGCACGATCAGGAAGAGCAGCCCCGGCGGCCCCGAGCGGCGCGCGGGCACGGTCGGCAGCGAGGCCGAAAAATCGATCGTCTCGGGCTGCTGCAAATTGAACGGCGCGGAGGCCCACCCGTTCTGCTGCTGCGGTTGAAACGTCGGAGCCGCGGGGCTGTGCGTCCACCCGTTGTTCGCGGGCGCGCCCGGCAGCGGGCCCGGCGCCTGGAGTGGCGGCGGCGTCGGCGCCATGAACTCGTCGGTGGGTGGCGGCGCGGGCGTCGCCACGTCCGGATCGAACGGCGCGTCGGCGCCGAAGCTGCGCGAGGGCGGCATCGGCGGAGGCGGCGGCGCCGTGAACGAGGATCCGCTCGGCGCGAACGGCGGGGGCAGCGGCGGCGGGGCAAACGCCGCCGCGGGCGGCGGGGGCGGCAACGTGGGCCGCCTTCCGCTCGCCGACAGGGGAGCCGGCGCGTACGGCGCCGTCGGGCGGCGCGGCTGCTCCGCCGGGCGCCCCACGGACGCGGCGGCAGCCGGGCCCAGGTTTCGCGCCACGGTGGGCGCGTCCTCGTCGTCTTCGTCGATCGGGATGAACGGATCGCGCGCGCCGGGTGGCTTCGCCATGGCTGACTCCTTCGGGGCCGAAGCGTTTTTTCTCGTCGGGCTTACCACGTCACCGCCGCCCAGGTCGTACAAGTTTGCGCCGCCGACCAAGCCTCCGACACCCCCTCCGACGATTCCCAACGACGCCGCCTCTTTCCCTTCGTGCGGCTTCATCGGGATCTTCTGGGTGCCGCGCTCGCCGGCGTCGGTGATCTCCTCGTTCAGCCAGCGCGTGGGATCGGGCCCCAGAATTTCGCGCAGGTGATCGGACAGCTGCGGGGTCGACGTGGTCAGGCCCGAGCGGTGCGCGACCTGGCGCAGCGCCTCGGTGAAGGCGGTCGCGTCCTGGTAACGATCGTCCGGCCGCGGCGCCAGCGCGCTGGCGATCACCTCGTCGAGCTCTCGCGGCAGCGCGGGCTTCTTCTTCGACGGCGGCAGGATCGGCTGACCGTAGATGACGTCAGGCGGCGTCGAGAGATCGCCCACGAAGAGGCGCTCCCCCGTGAGGGCCTCGTACAGGCACACGGCAAGAGAGTAGAGATCCGAGCGGTGATCGACGGGCTCGTTGCGCGCCTGCTCGGGCGACATGTACCCGACCTTGCCGCGCACGCGATAGAAGACCGAAGAGTGCGTCGAGGCCTTGGCGATGCCGAAGTCGGACAGCTTCACCTCGCCCTGCGCGGAGCACAGGATGTTCGAGGGCGAGACGTCACGGTGGATGATGTTCAGCGACGCGCCGTTCGCGTCCTTGCGCGTGTGCGCGTAGCCGAGGCCCGCCAGGACGTCGAGCACGATGTGGATCGCGGCGGCGGGAGAGAGCTCGCGGCGGCGCAGCCGCGCCCGACGCATGATCGTGCGCAGATCCACGCCGCGCACGTACTCCATGACGATGAACAGGGACTCGTCGGACTCGACGAGATCGAAGGTGTGGACGATGTTGGCGTGGTCCAGCGTCGCCGAGATCTTCGCTTCGCGGAAAAACAGGTCGCGGAACTCGGGCCGCGACGTGTACTCGGGGAGGAGCTGCTTGAGCACGACCTCCTTCTCGAAGCCGCCGGGCCCCAGCTTCTTGCCGATGTAGATGGCGCCCATGCCGCCCTCGGTCAGGTAGCGCTCGATGCGGTACCGCCGAGCGGCCGTCTGCTGGCTGGCGTTCATCCCCGACGAGGGTAGGATCGCGAATGGCAAGATTCAATGGAGATGTCCTCGGGGAGGCGGGCGGATGCCCTCGCGAGCTTGCTGGAATTGCGGCGGGGCGAAGAGCGGCGCGCCGAGGGCGCGGTCGCCGAGACGGTGAAGGTGCGCGCGCAGGCGGAGGTCGAGGCCGCGCGGCTCGCCGAGGACGCTGAACGCGCGCGGGCGGAGCTCGCGGACCGCCGGCGCGAGGAGTCGCCGACGGCCGAGCGCGCGGCTGACGCGCTGGGACGCCTTCGCT
>DASZUD010000335.1:0-6303 GCA_035548155.1 Polyangia bacterium | reverse complement strand
GGCCTTGGCCGCGAGGAGCCCGAGCGCATAGTCGGGCTCGAACGCCGTCCAGGACTTCGCGATCGCGTAGGCCGCGCGGTCGGACTCGCGATGCGGCGGCTCGCCCAGCACGTGGCCCGTCGCCTCGGTGAACATGCGGTTGAGCGAGCGGCTGTAGACACCCTCCGAATTCGGGTTCGCGCCCACCAGCGCCGTGTGGCCGCCGTGGCTGTCGGTGAAGACCAGCTCGCCGTAGGCGGCGTAGTTGCGCAGCCCCCACGGCAACAGCAGGACGAACGCCACGGCACACGAGATCGCCGTGTTCGCGGCGACGCGGCGCAAAGGCGCGCCGGTCGCCCACCAGAACGGCGCGGCGAACAGCACGAACGGCAGCGCGATCGCGCGCACGTACGCGGCGAGGCCCATGACGACGCCGAACAAGACGGCCGCGCGGAGCGGCCGATCGTACGCGTCGCGCACCAGCAGCCAGGCCGCCGTCACGAGCAGCGCAGCCGCCGGCATGTCCGTGCCCGTGACGCTGGACACCGCGACGCCCGCGGGCCACAGCGCCGCCAGCAGCCCGGCGCCGATCGCCGCCTTGCGGTCGAACAGCCGATCGGCGAGCCCCGTCACGGCCGCGGTGGTCAGCCCACCCGCCGCGACGCCGAGCAGCTTGGCGGCGAAGAGGCCCAGGCCCAACCAACGCAGCGCAGCCAGCGCGGCGACGTAGCCCGGCATGTAGATGAACTGCGAATCCAGCGCGCCGTGCGCGGCGAGGTGGCCCGCCGACTCCCAGTAGAGCGCGAAGTCCCCCACGGGGTGGGTCGGTACGCAGATGATCCACAAGAGGCGCAGCGCGACTGCCAGACCCGCGAGCGCGGCGATGAGGCGCCCTGCGCCGCGCTCGTCTTCGTCCCTTGGGCTCGTCGTCTCGGTCATCGATGAACCAACCGCCATCTTCCGAGCTCGAGCGCCTGGGCGTCACCCGGCCAATCGGGCAGGCGTCGCGTCCAACGCGTGGGGCGCTCGTCTTCGAGCGCCGCGATCCAGCGCGCGCCCGTCCCACGCGCCGTCTCAGCCAGCGTCGCCGCGGGCTCCCGCGTGATCGTGAGCGTGACCATCTCGGTCTCCGGCACACCGGCCGCGGCCGCGATCCCGATCTCGGCGAACGAAACGGGCTCGATCATGACGCGCTCGTGTGGGGCGCGGTGCGCGCGGAGGTACGCGGCCAGCGCGCGATCCTCGCCGTCGAGCCGAGTGAGCGCGCCCACGGACTCGGCGCCGGCCCAGATGCGCGCGTGGCCGGCGCACGCGATGACGAACGCGCCGACCGCGAAGGAGGCGGCCAGCACGGGAACGAGGACGCGCGCCGGCAGGCGCCCAGGCGCGATGACCGCCGCCGCGAACGGGAGCAGCAGCGTCCCGGGCACGATCGCGAAGCGCGGCAGCGGCTCGAAGCTGAGCCGCCCCAGCCCCTGCGCGAGGTAGAGCGCGATGGGCGCGAGCGCGGCCACGAGCACGACGCGCGCGGCGCCGTTCGCGCGCGCCGCGGACGCAGACGGCGCTGCGCGCAGCGCGGCGAAGGCCAAAAGCGGCGTCATCGCCGCCGTGAACGAGAGCGCCCAGATGCCGAGCTGCCTCGCGCGGCCGAGCACGGCGCCGAAGCGGGACAGCGCGGCGGCCGCGAGCTGCGCGTGGTCGTGCGAGATGTAATGAAAGAAGAAGATCGCGTCGTCGGTGCGAAGCGCGTTCCACACCATCCACGCGATGGGCAACGAGGCGGCCGTCGCGCCGAACAGCGCGAGGCCGCGCGCGCGCCGAGCCCGCGCCGGGCCGGCCTGCCCGCGGGCGAAGAGCCAGACCGCGGCCACCGTCGCGGGCAGCGCGATCCACGCGTCGTAGCGCGTGACGGCGGCCAGCGACGCCAAGGCGCCGGCGACGGCGTAGCCGCCGAACGGCGCGGCGTCGTCGTCGAGGCAGCGCACGAGCCGCTCGAGCATCGCGACGAAGAGGAGCAGATACAGCGCCTCGCTGGCGGCCGTCGTCGACGCCTGCACGTGCAGCGGCGACGCGGCGAGCCCGATCCCGGCCAGCTCCGCGGGGCCGTCACCGACGAGCCGGCGCGCGAGGCGCATGAACGGCAAGAACGTCAGCATGCCCGCGAGGAGGGACAGCTCGCGCGACGAGCGCGGCAGGTCGTGATCGAGCGCGACGAACGGCGCCATCAGCAGCATGTGCAGCGGCCCGAACTGGCAGAACGTGCGCGGGTTCGCGGCGGACGCGGGATCCTGCGCGATGCGCTCGGCGATGAGCGCGCGCATGGGCGCGTCGCCGTGCTTGTTGTCGGCGAAGGGAAAGATCGCGGCGCGCACGACGAGGGCCAGCAACACGACGCGCACGAGCACGGCGCCGCGTGACGCGAGCGCAGCCCGGCCGGCGATCCACGGTGCCGCTGCTGCCGCGCCGCTCACGCCGCCGCCAGCGCGGCCCGCACGCGCGGCAGCGCCGCTTCGACGTCCGCCTCGGACACCGCGCCCACGGACGCGCGGAACCAGCCGCTGTCCTCGCCGAGGCCGAACGCCTGGAACGGCACGACGGCGAAGCCCGCCTTCTCCAGCAACAGGCGCCGCGTCGCCTCGTTCGTTCGCCCGGGCAGCGCGATGCGGATCGACAAATAGATCGCGCCCTGGGGAGCGATCACCTCCACGGGCAGGCCCTCGGCCCGCATCGCGTGAAAGCCGGCCGCCAGCGCGTCCAGCCGCTTGCGCACGTTCCCGCGCATCGTCGCGTGGTACTCGTTGATGGCGCGCTCGTCGTCGAGGAACGCCGCCATCGCGACCTGTTCGGCCTTCGGCGCCCACGCGCCCACGTGGCCGAGGATGTCGGCCATGCGCTGGCGCGCGGCGGGCGGCATCACCGCCCAGCCGACGCGCAGCCCCGTGGCCGCGAAGCTCTTCGACGCGGCGTCGAGCATGATCGTGTAGGGCGCGACGTCGGCGCACACCTCGGGCGGCGTCACGTGGCGCGCGCCGCCGAACGTGAGCTGCCAGTACACCTGGTCGTAGCAGAGCCACAGCGCCTTGCCCGCGTCGCCGCCCGCCTTCTCGCGGCGGCGGTTCTCGTCGACCACCAGCTCGCAGATCCGCCGCAGCACCTCGGGATCGATCACGGTGCCCGTCGGGTTGAGCGGCGAGTTGATCAGCAGAAGGCGCGCCGTGACCAAGAAAGGCCGCAGCTCTTCGGGCGACGGGAAGAAGTTCTCGTCGGCGCGCACGGGCAGCTCGACGGCGCGCGCGCCGCAGAGGTACGCGTAGTGGTTGTTGTTCCACGACGGCACCGGGTAGATCACGGCGTCGCCGGGATCGAGGATCGTGCGGTACGCGCCGTAGAGCAGCGGCCGCGCGCCGCCCGTGATCAGCACCGACTCGACGGGGTACGCGAGATCGAGCCCGCGCGCGTAGAAGCGCGCCACCGCCTCGCGCAGCGCGAGGACGCCGTCGGACGGCGGGTAGTTCGTGTGTCCGGCCGCCAGCGCCGAGGTGACGCCGGCGAGCAGGCCTTCGGGGATCGGGAACTGCGTCGGGTCGAAGTCGCCGACGGTGAGGTTGCAAATCTCGGCGCCCTGCGCCTTGAGCGCGCGGATCTGCGCCGCGATCTTGAGGATCTCCGAGCCGACCACGCCCCGCGCCAGCTTGCTGAGCGACGCATCGACACGCTCGGGATCCCCCAGCTTTCCCGTGAGATTCATTGCCGCCCATACTACCCTCCCCCGCCGCTCCTCGCGCCCCAAACCACGCTCGCTCCGGTCGCCGGGCGCGCGGGCAGGTGACGCTGCTCCGGTCGCGGGACGCGCGGGCAGGCGACGCTCGCTCCGGTCGCGGGGCGCGCGGGCAGGCGACGCGGTTGGGCCTCGCCCAATACTGCGCCCGCAGGCTGCATGCGCGAGCGCTCTAGAGTCCGTAGCTCGGCCCAACCGTGTCCCCGGCCCACGCGCTTTGGCGCTCCCCACGTTCGCGCTTCGATTCGAGGGGCGCGCGAAGTTGTCCCAGCCTACGTTCGCGCTTCGATTCGAGGGCTCGGCCCGATCCAGTCACCCGCCACTCCGCCACGCGACCGGAGAGGTCCGTGAACGGGCGATTCCCCGAGGGTGTTGGGGCGCTCAGGCCCGTTCCAGGTACGTGTAGCCCGCGAGGCCTTCCTCGTACATGCGCAGCATCGTGCGCGTCTCGTCGAGGGTCATGCGGTTCGCGCGCACGGCGAGCTCGGTGAAGCGCCGCACGCGCGCGACCAGATCCTCGCGCGCGTAGCTGACGTATTTGAGGACGTCCGTCACGGTGTCGCCCGTGACGACGTGCTCGATCTGGTAGCCGCCGCCCGCCGCCAGCGACACGTGCACCGTGTTCGTGTTGCCGAAGAGGTTGTGCAGGTCGCCCAGGATCTCCTGGTACGCGCCGATGAGGAACACGCCCAGGTAGTAGTCCTGCCCGTTCACCGGGTGCAGCTCCAGGACCGACTTCACGTCTCGCCGGTCGATGAAGTGGTCGATCTTGCCGTCCGAGTCGCACGTGATGTCGGCCAGCACGGCGCGCCGCGTGGGCTCCTCGCCCAGGCGGTGGATCGGCATGATCGGGAACAGCTGGTCGATGGCCCAGATGTCCGGCAGCGACTGGAACATCGAGAAGTTGCAGAAGTAGGTGTCCGAAAGCGCGCGCTCGAGGCCCTCGAGCTCCTCCGGCACCTCGCGCAGCTCGCGCAGCGTCTTCAAGATGCGCTGGCAGATCGCCCAGAAGATGTCCTCGGCGACGACGCGCTCCGAGAGCGAGAGATTGCCCAGATTGAAAAGTTGCAGCGCCTCTTCCTTGTACTCGAGCGCGTCGTGGTACGACTCGAGCAGGTTCTTGCGCGAGATGTCCTTGTACGTCTCGAAGAGGTTGCGCACCGTGCGGTTCGCTTCCTTCGCCAGCTTCTCGGGCGCCTTCCCGACGTCGAACTCGCCGACGCCCAGGATGTCCATCACCAACATCGAGTGGTGCGCGACGACGGCGCGGCCCGACTCGGTGACGATCGTGGGGTGCGGCACGCCCGCCGCGTCGCAGATCTCCTGCAGCGAGAACACGATGTCGTTCGCGTACTCGCGCGGCGTGTAGTTCATCGACGACGCGAAGTTCGTCTGCGACCCGTCGTAGTCGACGCCGAGGCCGCCGCCCGCGTCGAAGTACTTCAGCGGCGCGCCCAGCTTCGCGACCTCGACGTAGAAGCGACCGGCCTCACGCAGCGCGTTCTTCACGGCGCGGATGGCCGAGATCTGGCTGCCCAGGTGGAAGTGCAGGAGCTCGAAGCAGTTCAGCAGGTCGTTCGCCCGCATGAAGTTGATGGCCTCGACCACCTCGCGCGTCGACAGGCCGAACTTCGAGCGATCACCGCCCGAGGCCTCCCAGCGCCCCGAGCCCTTGGCCGCCAGCTTCACGCGCACGCCGATGCGCGGCCGCACGCCCTTCTTCTTGGCGACCTCGGCGATGAGCTGCAGCTCCGAGAACTTCTCGACGACGATGAGGACCGTCCGCCCCAGCTTCGACGCCATGAGCGCCGTCTCGATGTACTCCTCGTCCTTGTAACCGTTGCAGACGATGAGCGCCTCTTCGTCGTCGAGCATGGCCATGACGGCCAGCAGCTCCGGCTTCGAGCCGGCCTCGAGGCCGTAGTGGTACGGCCGGCCGAACTGGACGATCTCCTCGACGACATAGCGGTGCTGGTTGACCTTGATCGGGTAGACGCCCTTGTACTGGCCCTTGTAGCCGTGCTCGGCGATCGCCGCGCGGAACGTCTCGTTGAGCTCGACGATGCGCGACTTCAGCACGTCGGAGAAGCGAATGAGCAGCGGCAGCCCGATCCCGCGGCGCGCGACCTCGTCGACGAGCTCCTTGAGATCGATCTTGCCCGCGTCGGGGCCGGCGGGGTGAGCCTGGACGTTCCCGATCTCGTTGATCGAAAAGTAGTTGTTGCCCCAGTACTTGACGCCGTACATCTCGGCCGAGTCGGCGACCGTCCACTTTCGCGGGATGCCTCCCGTGCTGCTCATGGGTGGGTACATTAAGGAAACGCGCGACGGACGCTAGGGAAAATCAACGCCCGCTCCGAAAATCGAAGGCCCGCCGCGCCGCCGCCGATGCTCCCATTTCCTTACGGTCCCGCCGTCCTCGTCCTGGTGCTGGTGGCCGCCCGCGCGCAGGTCGCCGCGCGAGCCTGCCGCTCGCCGCTCGCGCGGCGCGGCGCGCGCGTCGCGCTGGCGGCGCTCGCGTGCGCGCTTCCGCTCGCGACCCGAGG
>DASZUD010000334.1:0-3213 GCA_035548155.1 Polyangia bacterium | reverse complement strand
CGGGCGGGACGACGGGCACCGGTGCGGGCGGAACGATGGGCACTGGCTCCGGTGGCGCGACGGGCGCCGCGGGCGCGATGGCGACGGGCGGTGCCGGCAGCGGCGCGACCGACGGCGGCGCAGGTGACGGCGGCACGGCTGGCGTTGGAGGCACTGGCTCCGGTGGCACGATGGGCACCGGCGCAGCCGGCTCCTCCGCCGCAGGCGCCACGGGCTCCGGCTACGTCGATCACACCTGGGGCAAGGTCGTCACCAGCGGCGGCTGTGGCTGCGAAGTCGCCCAGACCCGCTCCGGGCCCGGCGCGCTTCTCCTCCTCGCCGGCCTCTTCGCCGTTCGCCGCCGCCGCCGCCGCTCCTGACTCGGAGCGAGCGTAGGCGAGCGAGCTCTCCGACGAGAGGCGCGGCTCCGCCGCGCCGGCCCCCGCCCGATTGGCTGGCTCGGAGCGAGCGGACCCATGGCCGGGAGGCGAGGCTGCCTGTCTGGCCGGCTCACCTTGCGAGCAAAGCCGGGAGGGCCCGCGGGAGTCGCGAGCGCAGCGAGCGGTCTAGTACCTGATGTCGACGAGCGTCTTCTTGCGCAGCTCGGCCAGGTACGTCTTCGTTTGCTTCTCCATCTCCTTCTGGCGGAGCTGGATGCGGATGTCGTCCTGCACCTCGGAGAGCGGCTTGGCGTCCTTCACCTTGCGCTCGACGAGCTTGATGACGTGGTAGCCGCGGTCGGCGCGCACGGGGCCGGCGATGTCGCCCGGCTGCATCGCGAAGACGATCTCCTCGATGGCCTTCGGCAGCATGTCCTTGCCGAAGGTCCCGAGATCGCCGCCGTCGCCGCGCGTGGCGGCGTCGTCAGAGAACTGCTTGGCCAGCTTCGCGAAGTCCTCGCCGCCGCGCGCGCGCTCGAGCAGCTTCTGCGCCAGCGCCTGCTTCTCGGCGACGACCGCCGCGTCGGCGCCGTCGGGGATCGCGACGAAGATGTGGCTCGCGCGCACCTGGACGTTGCCGCCCGCCTTCATGTGCCGCTCGTAGTAGCTCTTCACCTCGTCGTCGGAGATCGACACGCGCGAGCCCACGGCGATGTTGAGCACGCGGTAGCGCAAGAGCTGCTTCTTGAGGTCCGCGCGGTAGGTGGACATCGTCATGCCCTGGCCGCGCAGCGCCTCGCGGAGCTGATCGTCGTCGAGGTTGTTCTGCTTCTTGATCTCGTCGATCGACTGGTCGACCTGCTCGTTCGTGACGGTGAGCTTGAGCTCGCCGGCCTGCTGCAGGATCAGCTCGTCGTCGATCAGGCGATCCAGCACCTCGCGGCGCAGCTGGCTGGCGCGCGCGCCGCGCTTCTGCGGGTCGCTGATGCGGTTGGCGTCGGCCAGCAGGGGCCCGGCCTTCTCCTCGACCTCGCTCGCGAGGATGATGTTGTCGCCGACGACGGCCGCGATCTTCTCGACGAGGCGCGCCTGGCCGCGGCCGCCGAGCGCGAGGAGCGTCGCCAGCGCGAGGCCGGACGCGAAGATTGCACGACGCGGCTTCATTTACGGCTTCTGACCCTGCAGCATGGTGCGCTGCTGCGGCAGCGCGGCGCCGGGCGCCCCCATGGCGTGCGGGCTCGGGACGCCGCCGTGCGGGTTCGGGATGCCACCCGCGCCGCCGCCCGTCTCCATGCCGTTCTCGATGACCACCTTGCCGAGGTTGTCCTCGTGGATGTCGATCTTCGTGTTCTTCTTGAGGTCGGCGATGAACGCGTCCAGCTTCTTCGTGCGGGTGTCGCGGAAGAGGCGCTGCTGGATCTGGCGCTTCACCTCGGCCAGCGGACGGCTGAAGCCCGGGCGCTTCTGCGTGAGCTTGAGGATCACGAAGCCCTTGTCAGTCTTCACGGGCGTCGAGACGTCGCCGACCTCCTTGAGACTGAACGCCGCCTCGACGACGGGCTTCGGGTACGCCGTCGAGTCCTTGTCGAAGAACGTCAGGTCACCGCCGCGCGCCTTCGACTCCTCGTCCTCCGAGTACTTCGTGACGAGATCGCGGAACTTGTTGGGATCGGCGGCCGCGCCCGGTGTTCCCTTGGCCTGCGCTTTGGCCTCGGCGTAGGCCTTGTCGGCCTTGGCCTTGTCCTTGACGAGGATCTCGCTGACGCGCACCTCGTCCTTCTTGTTGAACTCTTCGGGGTGGTCCGCGTAGTACTTCTCGACGTCGGCGTCGGGTACGTCCTCGACCTTGATCGTCGATTCGAAGTCCTTCTGCAGGAACTTCGAGATCATCTGCTGCTTCATCACGCGCTGGACCTCGGGGTCCTTGTCGTAGCCGCGCTTCTGGGCCTCGCCCGCCATGACCTCGAAACGAACGAGGTTGTCGAGGAACTCCTTCTTCTTGTCGAGCGTCGTGTAGCGCGCGCGGATGAACGGCGACTGCTTGTTGATGCGCTCCTGCACGTCGCCGACGGTGATCGTCTCGTCACCCACCTGGGCGACGACCTGCGAGAGGTCGCCCTTGTCCTGGGCGGGCTTGATAGACGCCTTCTTGCACGCGGGCGCGGCGCAGAGCGCGACGAGCAGCGCGGCGCCCAGCGGCGAGCGCAACGGAAAAAGGCGCGACGAAAGACGAGCGGGGAGCGTTGACATGGCGTGAGATTACACGGCTTTTGCCCTAGATCCAGCGCGTCGGGCCCGGCGACATCACGCCGTGCGCGTGGCCTGCGGCAACCGACCGCAGCACGAAGTGCATGAGCGCGTTCACGGCGGTGATCGCGCCGGCGGACATGAACAGGCTGCCGAGCGTGTGGATCTTGAAGCTGGTCATCACCTTGTCGGTGAGCCACAGCAGGATCGCGTTCACGATGAAGGGCAGGAACAAGAAGAGCAGCCCCAGCGTGAGGATCGCCGGCACGAACAAGAACACCTTGATGAGCCACCCGAGGAAGAAGTTCAGCACGCTGAACACGACGGCCACGGCGAGCGCCGTGCCGGTGCTCTTGATCTGAACGTCGGGCAGGGCGCGCGCGAGGAACAGGATCGTCACCGTGAGCACGGCGAGGTGGAGGAGCGTGTACATGCGCGCGAGCCTAGCAGCGATTCTGGCCTTCGACGGGCGGAGCTGATAATTTGTTCAGTCATGGTCGAGTCGACGTTTCAGCTGGTTCCGGGCCTCGGGCCCGCGGGTGAGCGGCGCCTGTGGCGGGCGGGCGTCGCGCGCTGGCGCGACCTCGAGGCGGCGCCGCCCGCGGCC
>DASZUD010000333.1:0-5009 GCA_035548155.1 Polyangia bacterium | reverse complement strand
CGAGCCACCGCGCGGCACCGCCCCCCGATCCACCTCTCCGAGTGCCTTTACTGCAGGTCGCAGTAACGGTTCGCGGGAACGCTTTGGTGGTCGGCGAGACGGCCGAAATGCGAACCGTTACGGCTGGTTGGATCGGCTCAGCTGCCCACCGGGGCCATGACGAACTTCATGGCGCCGTCCATGGCGCCGAAGAGCTGCGACTCGCGCGCGAGCGCCGCCCGCCGCGCCCGGGCCTCGCGCGCGTCGATGTGGCCGGCGCGCAGCTCGGCGTCGATCGACATCTGCTTGCCGGGCATGGCGTCCAGCGTGAAGCGCGCCGCGACCTCGGCGACGCGCTCGGCGCCCTTCGAGATGACGATGAACTGCACCACCGTGAGGATCACGAAGATCACCGCGCCCACGACCAGGTTACCCGCGACGACGAAGTTGCCGAAGGCGTGGATGACGTCGCCCGCGTCGCCACGCAAGAGGATGAGGCGCGTCGCCGAGATCTCGAGCGCCAGCCGAAACAGCGTCGTCAGCAGCAGCAGGGTGGGGAATGTCGCGATCTTGAGCGCCTCGCCCACGTACAGCGACACGAGCAACAGCGTGACCGCTGCCGCGATGTTCACCGACAAGAGGAGGTCGAGCAGCGGCGTCGGCAGCGGCACGATCATCATCGCGACGATCGCCACCACCACCGCCGCCAGGAAGAGATCCGCGTGGCGCATCAGCGCCGCGCGCGGGTCCGTCTTCGTCTCGCTGCCTTGCCCTTGGCTCGTCACCTTCGTGTCCTGTCTCCCCCCCGCGCGGACGGAATAGACCTGGCGCGTGGCGCCGTCAAGCGCCGCGTCACGTATCATCACCTCATGGGCGGTACCGAACCGGTGGTGATAGCGGGCGCGGGCATCGGCGGACTGGCGCTCGGAGCGGCGCTGGCGCGCGCCGGCGTTCCGTTCGAGATCTTCGAGCGCGCCGAGGAGCTGCGCGAGGTCGGGGCCGGGCTGGCCGTGCAGACGGGGCCGATGCTCGCGCTGCGCCGGCTGGGCCTCGACGTCGAGGTCGCCAGCGTGGGGCACGAGATCCGAACGGCCGTCATGCGAACGGCGGGCGGGACCGTGCTCGGTCGGACCTCGCTCGAGGGCCTGGCCGCGCCGATGGTCGCGCTGCACCGGGCGCGGCTGCAAGGCGTCTTGCGCGCGCACGTGCCCGACGCGCGCGTGCACACCGGGCGGGCGGTCGCGGGCTGCGAGCAGGACGACCGCGGCGTGCGCGTGACGCTGGCCGATGGCTCCAGCGTGACCGGCGCGCTGCTTGTGGGCGCTGATGGGCTGCGCTCGGTCGTGCGCGTCGCCGTCGCGGGCGAGACGCCGCTGCGATACGCGGGCTACACGAGCTGGCGCGGCGTCGCCACGCGCGACGACCTCGGGCCCCTGCACGAGGCCTGCGAGATCCTCGGGCGTGGGCTGCGGTTCGGCGTCGTGCCCATCGGCGAGGGGCAGACGTACTGGTTCGCCGTGGCGAACTCGCCCGAGGGCGGTCGGGACGAAGGCGACGTGCGGGCGGCGCTGCTCGACCGCTTCTCGCCGATGGGCGAGCCGGCGGCGTCGCTGATCGCGGCGACGCCGCCGGAGCGCATCTTGCGCACCGAAATCCACGATCGGGCGCCCGTGGCGTCGTGGTCACGCGGCCGTTTCGTCTTGCTCGGAGACGCGGCCCACCCGACGACACCGAACCTGGGGCAGGGCGGGGGCATGGCGATCGAGGACGCGGTCGTGCTGGCGCATCACCTGGCGCGCGCGCCATACGCCGACGCGATCGCCACCTACGAACGCCTGCGCGTGCGCCCGACGGCGCGCGTCGTCTTGGCCTCGCGCCGGTTGGGCCGCATTGTGCAAGCCGAGGGCGCGTTCGCGGCGTGGGCGCGGAACGCGTCGATGCGCGCGACGCCGCCGGCGCTCATTCGGCGGCAGCTACGGGCCGCGGCGCGCTTTGCCGTCGAGTGAAGACCATCCCACGGCCGGCGGCAGCGCCGACGCCCGTCCCGCGGGCTCTGCCACGCGGCCTGGCTGTTCGGTTCCTACGCCTGGGGGGAGCCCGGCGAGCGCAGCGACGTCGACGTCTTCGTCGAAGGCCGAACGGACACGATGGCCATCGCGTCGATCGTGGGTCGCGCCTGCGGGGTGGACGTGCACGTCATCGACGCGGCCGAGGCCCCGGAGTCTCTGAAGGCGCGAGTGCTGGCCGAGGGGCTGCCTCTGTGAGCCCGGCGGACGCCCGCGCTGCTCTGATCCAGGCCGAGTCCATGCGTGACTGGGCCGCCGTGAAGGCACATCTGACCAAGGCACGAAGTGTGGACCCGGCGGACGGCGATGCCGAGTCTGCGCTGGTGTCTCTCTCTCTCTCGATCACGCGTACCAGGCGTTCGAGACCATTCTCGTTCGGCTGGAACGAGCCGTCGGGCTACCCGAGCGGGTGGGCGTGAGCTGGCACACGGCGCTCCTCGCCGATGCGGCGCTCGATCTCCAGGGGGTGCGTCCGCCGGTGTTTCCTCCGCAGTCCCTGGGCGACTGGGATGCTCTCCTGCGCTTTCGGCACTTCCTGCGCCACGCTTACGTCACGTCGCTCGACCCGGCCCGGCTCGCCGCGAACGTCGAGAGGCTGGAGGCCGCTGTCGTGGCGACGGATGCCTGGTTGACGGCGGTCCTGACCGCCCTTCGAACGGTGTGACGCGCGGCCCGCGCCGTCGCTAGCACATCCAGCGCGGCAGCCGCGCGCGCAGCCCCTGGTCGATCCCCAGCACGCGCCCGGGCGGCGCGACGATGAACAGCACGAAGATCGCGCCCATGAGCAGCGCATTGCCGGGCGGCACCAGGCCCTGGCCCGCGCCGAAGGCGAACGAGAACAGCATGAGGGCGCCCAGGAACGCCGACAGGCGCGTCGCGACGCCCAGCACCATCGAAGTGCCGATGATCAGCTCGCCCGCCGTGATCAGCGAGCCGAAGATCTTGGGGTGCGCGCGCGCCGTCTGCACGAACGGCAGGAAGAACTGGTACGTCTTGTGCGCGTCGACCCAGCCGTCGAGCGTGTGGAGGAGGGGCGCGCCGTGCAGCCAGTCGCCCTTCAGCTTGCTCCAGCCCTCGAGCACGAGGATGAGGCCGCAGAAGAGACGCAGGGGGACGAGGAGTGCGAGCGGGACGCGCTCGTTCATGCGCGTCACGTTATCAAGCCGCGTGCGCATTTGCGAGCGGGCGAAGCGCGCGTGGTGCTAACGTGCGCCCGTGACGGACACGAAGCGCCCCACGAGCCCCGCCGCCGAGGAGATCCTCGGCCTCTACTTCCCCGTCCTCGACCACGGCTTCGTCTCCCTGGTCGACTACATGGGCACCGACGAGTGCATCGAGCGCGCCGCTCGCGTCAGCTACGGCTACGGCACGCGCAAGCAGAGCCTGACGCGCGGGCTGCTCCGTTACCTGCGCCGCCACAAGCACACGACGCCCAGCGAGATGGTGGAGCTGAAGTTTCACTGCTGCATGCCCATCTTCATCGCGCGGCAGTGGATCCGGCACCGCACGGCGAACGTCAACGAGTACTCGGGGCGCTACTCGCTGGTTCCGATGCTGTTCTACACCCCCGACGCCGCGCAGCTGCAGACCCAGAGCAAGAAGAACAACCAGGGGCGCAGCGGGCAGCAGGTCGCGGGTGACGTCCACGCCGAGGCCGTGCGCCGGTGGAACGAGATCCGGCGCGCCAGCACGGAGACGTACGAGTGGATGACGTCGGGCGAGATCGCGCGCGAGCTCGCGCGCATCGACCTGCCGCTGTCGACGTACACGCAGTGGTACTGGAAGATCGATCTGCACAACCTGCTGCACTTCCTGACGCTGCGAGTGGACCCGCACGCGCAGTGGGAGATCCAGGAGTTCGGCCGCGTCATGGCCGGCATGCTCAAGCGCGTCGCGCCGCTGTCGTACGAGGCGTGGATCGACTACGACGTGTGCGGCGGGCACCTGTCGCGCATGGAGCTGGACGCGCTACGCTCGCTCGTCGCGGTCGACGGCGAGGGCATCCGCGCGACTGGCGGCGCGATCGCCAAGGAGGGCCTCGTCGAGCGGGGCCTCTCGAAGCGCGAGGTCGACGAGCTCTTGGTCAAGCTCGCGCCGGCGCGGCCCGTGCCCGACTTCGAGCTCGACCTCACGCAGGCGAAGCCCGCCGAGCACTTCGCGGCGCGCTTCGCCGAGGCCGTTCCGAAGACCGATCGGCCGCCCCAGTCCGAGAGCTGAACGGCTGACGCGCGCGCCAGGCATTCGCCGCTCCATCGGGTAGGCTCCGTCTTCGTGTCCAGCGCGCCGTCAGAGCCCGTCCCGGAGATCCCCGCCGAAGAAGAGCGGCTGCTCGCGCGCGTCCTCGCGAGCCTGGCCCAGCACGCGGCGGCCATGCCCAAGCCCGGCGCCGGAAAGGCGCCCTCGTCGCGCGAATCGGCCGACGCGCGCAAGGCCTACGACGAGGAGCTCATCTCGCTGCGCGACGAGATCGGCGAGGCGCGCCTCGAGGACGTGCCGGCGCTGGTCGCGCAGATGGAGCGCCTGCAGATGGTCGGCATGACGCGCGCCGATCTGCAGACGATGCTGGTCGACCAGGCCTCGCCGTACTTCGGACACCTGCGCCTTCGCGAGGAGGTGCGCGGCCGGGGGATCGTCGAGCGCGACGTGTTCATCGGACGGGCCACCTACGTCGACCCGAAGACGCGCACGAACATCGTCGACTGGCGGCACGCGCCCGTGAGCCAGCTCTACTATCGCTACGCGGAGGGCAGCGACTACGAAGAGACCTTCGGCGAGCGCGAGGTCGAAGGCGAGGTCGTCGTGCGGCGCACGCTGACGATCGAGGACGGCGTCCTCGTGCGCGTGGCCTGCCCGCAGGGCGTGTGGGTGCGCGAGCGGCCCTCGCGCGACGCGCGCTGGGTGCGCCACGACGTGCCGTCGCACGCGCTCGCGGGCGGCGAGCAGAAGGGCGCGAGGCCCGCGCGC
>DASZUD010000332.1:0-11740 GCA_035548155.1 Polyangia bacterium | reverse complement strand
CGACGGCGCCGCGAGCGACGGCAGCGCGACGGGCGCGGCCGCGGCCATGGGTCACCAGGACGATCCCGGCACGACGGGCGACGGCATGTTCGCGCTGCCCGGCCCGTACGCGCTCACGGACGAATCGACGATGCACCTCGACGGCGCGCCGACGGGGCAGCTGCTCGGCCCGTTCCTCCACGCGCAGACCGGGACGTACACGGGCTGGAGCACCTGGAAGTTCACCTACTGGGTGTACGTGCCCGCGCAGTACAAGCCGGGGCATCACGCCGCGCTCGCCGTCTTCCAGGACGGATCGCTCTACGTCGGTGATCCGAAGCTCTCGGACGCGCGCTTCAACGCGCCCACGGTGTTCGACAACCTGATCGCCTCGGGGGCGATGCCCGTCACGATCGGCGTCTTCATCGATCCCGGCTCGTCGGACGGGCACCACGTGGGCGGCGGCGACGGCGGCAGGAGCAAGCAGTACGACACGCCGAACGATCAGTACGGCAAGTTCCTCATTCAAGAGTTCCTGCCGGCGGAGATCCTCGGCAAGTACGACATCGTCACCGACGCCGACGGCTGGGCGATCGGCGGCCACAGCTCGGGCGGCATCGCGGCGTTCTCGGTGTCCTGGTTCTACCCGGACAAGTTCCGCAAGGTGATCACGGCCAGCCCCAGCTTCTCGAACACGGGCGGCACGTTCCCCGCGAAGATCCTGACGACGACGCCGGCGAAGCCGATGCGCTTCTATCACATGGCCGGATCGAACGACCTTTGCTGCCCGAGCTGGTTCGATCAGAACAACACCGCGGCGAAGGACCTGATGCAGATGGGGTACCACTACCGGTACCGCCCCGGGACGGGCATGCACTTCCCTCCCGACGAGGCCGCGCAGGATTTCCCGGACGCGCTGCGCTGGCTGTGGCGCGGGTACCACGCGCCGCTCTAGCGACGCGCGAGGATCAGGGCGCGGGCGCGACCGAGCGCGCGAGCGCGTCGCGATCCCACGGCTTCGCGAGCACGGCGTGGTGCTCGAGCTCGCCGGCTGCGGCACGCCCGGCCTCCGAGAGGAGCACGCGGCGGATCGCGGGCCGCTCGTCGGCGAGGTACGAGAGCAGCTCGCCTCCGTTGCTCGGCCCGGCGTGATCGACCAGCGCGACGCGAATGCGCGATTCGGGGCGCTCGAGGAAGGTCAGCGCGTCGAGGGGCGTCGAGAACGAGGCCGCCTCCCAGCCGAAGCAACGGAGATCGCGCACCAGCGCCTCGCGCACCAGCAGCGAGCGATCCACGACCAACACCGTGGGCTCGGGTCGAACGGAGGACTCGCGCGCCGCGTGCTCCAGCGCTTCGCCGACGGCGACGCCGATCGCGTCGCGCGTCTTGCGGGACAGCTCGTCGAACCGAACGGCGATCGCGAAGTCGCGGGCCTGCGCCTCGCTGCGCAGCACGCGGCCCTTCACGTCGGCCGGGCCGCGCGGCAGCTCCACCACCAGCTTCACGTCGTCGCCGACCCGGATCTGCGGTCCCCCGGACAATTGCGCCCCGCCCCACGACAGATTTTCGACGATGTACGAGCCCTTGCAGAGGCCGCGCACCCAGACCGTCGCGGTGGCGACCACGCGCGCGCGTGCGAAGAGTCGGCGTTCCTCCCGTGGCGGCCCGGACATCAGTCAAAAATATCGGTGGCTTGCGCAGGCGCTTGAGCGGCGTGTCGGGGCGGGTGGGTGCGCCGGTCACCTGCGCGGCGCGCTGGTGCGAAGATTGCTGTGCCGACGAGCACGATGAAATCCCCCGCGCGCATTCGAGTTTCGGTCGTCCTGGCTATGGGGCTGCTGTTCGCGGCCTGTGGTTCGGTCTCGCCGCTGTCGGCGGACGGCGGCGCTGCCGGAACGACGGGCGCTGCCGGAACGACGGGCGGCGCGGGGACCAAGGGAGGCGCGGGCACGACGGGCGCCGCGGGGACGACGGGCGCCGCCGGGACGGGCGCCGCGGGGACGACGGGCGCCGCGGGGACGACGGGCTCGGCCGGCACAGGCGGGCGGGTGCCGCTCAAGCACCGCGCCGCGGCGATGGCGTGCAGCACGCAGCGACCGCCCGGCACGTGCGCGACCAGCGCGACGACGATCGACGGCGGGACGGCCGCGTGTCACGAGGACTCCGATTGCACGGGCGGGCTGAACGGCCGCTGCTCGCCGGCGCCGCGGCTCCCGATCTGCCAGTGCTCATACGACACCTGCATCACCGACGCCGACTGCGCGAAGGCGGGCATGGGCGGGCCTTGCGAGTGCCGGCCGTCGGCGCAGGACGTCGCGGCGCCGACCAACTCTGCCAGCAACGTGTGCAAGCAGGGCAACTGCCGCACCGACGCGGACTGCGGCGCCGGCGGTTATTGCTCGCCGTCGCTCGGGCCGTGCGGGAACTACGGCGGCGTCATCGGCTACTACTGTCACACGAAGCGCGACACGTGCGTCGACGACGCGGACTGCACGAAGAGCGGCGGCGCGGGAGACTGCCGCTTCGATCAGGTCACGGGGGCGTGGGCGTGCGCGTCCTCGCAGTGCGCGGGGTGAGACCGGCTTGCTTCGTTCTCGCAGCGCTCGCGGTGAGCGCGTGCGGTGGCACGAACGAGAGCCCATCCGGCGGAGCGGAGGTCGCGTATCTCCGCGACGCGGCCAGGCGCCGCCGCGCGCTGGAGGCGTCGCTCGTCGATCCGACGAACGGCTACTCGAAGCTGCGGCTCGCGCGGTACGCCACGGGCGCCGACGGAGACTGGGACCGGCTCGACGCGTGGAACCCACGCGCGGCGCCGGTCCCTCCGGCCGCGCTGGGCCGAGGCGCACCGGCGCTGCCGGCTGGTGCAACTGCGCTCGCGGTCCCCGACGAGGCGACGTGGGCGCCCGACGCGGCGCCGCTGAGCGCGCTCGTCGCGCTGGGCGAGGAGGCATTCTTTCGTTATCCCGCCCAGCTCGCGCCGCCCGCGCTCGCGGCGCTGCCTGCGGGCGCCGACGCGCGCTACGGCTTGTGGGTCGACGATGCGCGCGGCGTGGGCGGGCTGGTCGTCACGGAGACGGCGGCGAATCCCGCCGTCGCGCTGACGTGCTCGACGTGTCACGCGGACGTCGTCGCGGGCCGGCTCGTGCCGGGGTTGCCGAGCGCCCACTTCGACATGGGCCTCGCGCTGCTCGACGGTGGCGCCGTGCCGGACGACATGACGGCCGCGAACCTCGCGGCGTGGGGGCCGGGCCGCCTGGACGTCACCACGGGCGACGGCTCCGTGCCCGAACGCTTCGCCGATCTCCGATCGCTGCGCTTCGTTTCGCACCTCCAGTACGACGCGACGGTGCGGCAGCCGGACGTGGTCGCGCTGGCGATCCGCATCGAGACGCTGATCATCACGGGTCACGGGCAGGCGATCCGTCCGCCGCGCATCGTGGCGCTCGCGCTGGCGGCGTATCTGTGGAGCCTGTCCGACGCGCTGCCCGCGCCGCCCGCGACGGGAGGCGCGGGGCGCACGCTGTTCGCCGCGCGCTGCGCCTCGTGCCACGCGGGCGACGGGCTCACCGGCCCGCCTCGGGCCATCGCCGAGGTGGGAACGGACGCGCGGCTCGGCCTTTCGCCCGAGCGTGGGACGGGCCTTTACCGCGTGCCCTCGTTGCGCGGCGCGGGGGCGCGCCCGACGCTGCTCCACGACGGGACGCTGCGCGGCCTCGACGCGCTGCTGGACCCGGGCCGCCTCGCCGCGGGCTACGCGGGCGGCGCGCGCGGCCCCGGCGCTGTCGGAGGTCACGCGTTCGGCTTGGATCTCTCCGCCGCCGATCGCGCGGCGCTGCTCGAGTACGTGAGCTCTCTTTGATAGGAGACGGACGATGACGATGACGAAGCTTTCGCGAGTGCTGGTGTGGGCCGTGATCGGCGCGTCGCTCGCCGCGGGCTGCGGCAGCGTGAGCCCGCTCTCGACGGACGGCGCGGCAGGGCAGGGCGGCGCAGGGCAAGGCGGAACGACGGGCAGCGCAGGGCAGGGCGGAACGACGGGCAGCGCAGGGCAAGGCGGAACGACGGGCAGCGCGGGGCAAGGCGGAACGACGGGCAGCGCGGGGCAGGGCGGTGCGGGCGGCACTGGCCACGTCTGCTCGGGGCTCACGCAGGCGCAGTGCTCGGCCACGCCTGGCTGCGCCGCGGGTACGTGTCCGGATTGCAAGGGCGGAACGTTCTTCGCGGGCTGCTACGACCCGACGAACGACGGAGTCGCCTGCCCGGCCGGGTGCCCGGTTTATGCCTGCTCCGAGCTCACCGAGACGGCGTGCCTCGCTCGCAACGATTGCCGCGCCGATTATTGCCCGACGTGCACGGGGAAGAGCTTCTCTCGCTGCACGACGACGAACGACAGCGCCGGGCTGTGCGTGCAGCCGCACTGCGTGCAGGCGTGCTCGACGGTCTCGACGCTCGACGCGTGCGAAGCGCGCCCCGATTGCCACTCGGTGTTCAAGGACCCGGGCACGTGCGGCTGCGCAGCCTCGGGGTGCTGCGCGAAGTTCTCGTTCTGCGCCGACGGCGACAAGGCCACGTGCAGCGGCGCGCCGCTGTGCAAATCCCTGGCGCCGTTCTGCGAGAGCCCGTACGTCGTGTCTTACACGGGCACTTGCTACGAGGGCTGCGTGAAGAAGACGGACTGCGACGCTGTTCCTTAGTGAATCGTCTTGAAGATGTTCAGGTAGGAGTGGTTCTTGTCGGCGCCGATGGCCCAGAACGCGAGCAGGTCGACGTAACTCGCGTCCTGCGCGAACGTCGTCAGCGCCGTCGCGTTCTGCGTCGTGAAGTTCTCGCAGGTCGTGTCGTTGACGCCGATCATGGGCGTGACGCCCACGGATGAGGTGGTCCCCAGCGTCTGGAGCTGCGTGTGCGTCGCCTTCGCCGCCATGATCGCGGCGTCGCCCATGTCGATGTTGCAGGTGCCGTAGTCCATCGCCATGATGTTCACGGTGTCGACGCGCACGCCGTTGGTCTTGGCGTTCGCCAGCAGGTTGCGCTGCGCCTGCGGCAGCCCCGACGGATCGACGGCCAGCGTGTACGAGACTCGGAGGCCGGGGTTCGCGTCCTGCAGGTTCTTGAGGGCCTTGTTGCGACGATCGATGTTGGCCGTCTTGCTCTCGGCGCCGCTCTCGATGTCTAGGTCCATCCACTTGAGCTGGTACTTCGTGATGACGGCTTGGTAGGCCGCCTGCAGCGACTCGACGGTGTTGCACGCGTCGCCGAGCTCGGTGCCCGAGGCGCCGCCGAACGAGATGAGGACGTCGCCGCCCGCCTTGCGCAGGTTCGCGATCTGCGTGGCCCAGTGGGTGTCCCCGCTGATGGGCGTGTCACCGTTCCACGCCGGCTGGCAGCCGTTGCCGCCGATGATGAACGCCAGCGTGTAGTACTTGTTGCCGGTGGCCGACGCGAGATCGGCCAGCTGCGCGTTGCCCCACGTCTCGACGTACGGCGCCGCGAGGCGCGCGGGGAACGTCGAGGCGGCGCCCGTTCCTGCGGCGCCGGTGGTGCCGGCAGCGCCGGTGGTTCCTGCGGCGCCGGTGGTGCCCGCGGCGCCCGTCGTGCCGCCCTTGCCGCCGCCTCCGGTGGTGCCGGCCGCCCCCGTGGTGCCAGCCGCGCCCGTCGAGCCACTACCTGCGGCACCGGTCGTTCCCGCGGTGCCGGTGGTGCCGGCGACGCCGGTGGTGCCCGCGGCGCCGGTCGTTGCCGCTTCACCGCTCGTCCCTCCGGTCCCTGCGGCGCCGGTGGTTCCTGCGGCGCCGGTGGTGCCCGCGTCGCCCGCGCCCGTGCCCGCTGCCCCTGACGGAGATTTGTTCCCTGCGTCACCGCCGTCGCATCCGCTCGCGAAAGCGATCGACAGCGACGCGAGCGACACCACTGACAGAAGACGGACGTTTCGCATGTCCATCTTGTTGCGCGCCGAGCGGCAGACCGATCAGCCAAACCGGCACGCTCATGACGAGGCGCGCTGTTACTCGAACCACGTCCCGCCGCACGTCACGGTCCAGCCGCGCGGCGTGCGCTTCGCGAGGCAGTCGCGGCTTTGCGAGGGCTTCGACCCGGGGCCGGGAGTCCAGTCGATCGAGACGTTGCCTTCGGCGCTGCCGGCGGGGAGGTGCACGGTGACGAGCTGGGCGGGCGTGTGGCGCTCGTCGGGGAGCGCGATCGCATGGTCCGCGTCGAGGCGGCACGTCGCCGCCGACGAGACGAGGCGCCACGGGCGCGCGACGCGCGCGACGAGCTCGGACGGCGCGCCGCGCACGGCGCGCCCCGGACGCGAGGGCGACGTGTGCATCGGACGGCCGCGCTTCGTGCGGGCAGGCGGGGCCTCTTCGGTCGCGGGCCCGATCTGAACGTCCAGGCACAGCGCCAGCGTGAGCGGCTCGCGCTTGGGGCGCGGGAACGCGTCGGCGACGAGCTGGGCGGCGACCTCCCGTTGATCGGCGGTGAGCGCGGGCGCGGCCGTCGGTTTTTGCGCGCGGCGGGCGAGCGCGGGCCCGCCGGCGAGCGCGACCGCCGAGCAAAGTGCCAACACCACCTGTGGTCTCATCGCCGGCGGAGAGGATAGTCCCGCGCGCCGCGCGTTGACAGCTCGCGGGGCGGCGCCGGATAGTCGAGCGGACCCATGCGCTCGCGTACCTTCGCTCTGGTCGTGCTCACGCTCGCTTGCGGCGCCGCCGCGTGCGGCTCGAGCGGTTCGTCTGCTTCCTCCGACGGCGGCGGTGACGCGCAGGTGTCGTCCAGCCTGCTCGCGCCGGTGCTCGACACGCTCAAGCCCGTGCCCGCGGACGCCGGCATGCCGGGCCTGCACGTCGGCTGGACGAACCAGACCGCGGGCTGCGACGCCGTCGAGGGCTGGCGCAAGGACGCGCTCGCGCCCTACGCGATCGTCTTCACCGAGCCCGGCACGGCGAGGAGCCACGACGACTTCACGGCGACCCAGAACGTCAACTACACGTACCGCTTGCGCTGCAAGAAGGGCGGCGCCGTCTCGGAGTACTCGAGCGAGTTGTCGGCGAACCCGCAAGGCGGCTGACCGCGTCGCCGCTCCTCTCTTTCGCTCGCGTTCGGCATCGTGATGGGCGCGGCCGGTTTCCTCGGCCTTCGCCGCCCCCGCGCTTCCTGGCGCGCAGGCTGAGCTCGATCAGAGCCCGGTCACGTCGAACGTGTACACGGCGTGGCTGGGCGTCGTGAACGTATCCGCCTGGACCACCACGATGAGCTCGCCGGGCTTCTGCCCCAGGAACACGTGCTCGGGCTGCGAGAGCTCGGCCGTGCCCGGGAACAAGCCGAGATCGATGACCGCCGTCAGGTTCAGCAGCACGTCGTCGTGCACGGCAATGCGGCCGATGCCCGTGGCCAGCGTCTCGCCGAGATCGAACACCGACGGCACAGAGAAGAATCGGTGCGTCTGATTCGAGTACGCCACCTCGGCGGTCGCGCTCTCCCACTCGAGGATGCCGACGTAGCGCAGGTCGCTCGCCCGGTCGGGCGACAGCGCGAACACGCGCGCGCAGTCGAGCACGAGGTGGCTGCCGTCCTCGGTGATCCAGAACGGCGTCGCGCACGGTCGCACGATCGCCTCGGGCGAGACGAACGGCGCGAGATCGAAGGTGGGATCGCCGGCCGCGATGACGTCGTCGTGACGGACGAGCGCGTGCGCGCGCAACGAATAGAAGACGTTCGTGCCGGGCACCGTGGAGAACCCCGGCGTTTGCTCGGTGGTCGTCGAGGCGGCGCGCCGCGCGCCGGTCTCGAGATCGAGCCACGATGAGGTCGCGGAGTCCGCGGCGATGAGCACCTCGGGGGGCTTGCCGAAGGCGACGCTCGTCGCGGGCCCGTCGGCCTCGCGCAGGATCGAATGGCTCTGGAGGTCGAGGAACGTCACGCCGCCCGTGCGCGTGACGGCCGCGACCAGGCCGTCTTCGCGCAGCGTGACGGCGCCGGGGCCGGCCGGCTCCGCGAGCTTCGTCGACGCGGCCGTCGCGGGATCGACGAGATAGACTGCATCGGACGGCCGATCGGACGACATCACGAGGCGACCGAGGGCGCGGCTGTAGGCGGCGCCCGTCACGCGGAAGGGCACGGTCACCGCCGCGCGCGTCAGCGTCGCCGGCATCGGCAGGCCGTCGCGGTGCGGGAAGCTCGACGACACGGACAGCATCTCGGGCGTCTCGAGGCCCGCGCCCGCCGGATCGACGACGGCGATGCCGTCGACGGGCGCCTGGCCCGGCTGGCGGCGCGCCAGCACGTAGGCGCGCGCGCCGTCGGCGCGCAGGAACACGTACCGCCCGTGAGGCGTCTGGTGCTCGAAGCCCGTATCGAGGATCGGCAGCGGCAGCGTGCCCACGAACGAAAGATCGCTCGCGTGGTAAACGCGCACGGACCCGTCGGTAGGCGGCGAGGTGTCGGGGGCCGCGGCCGGCATCACGGCGACGATGCCCTTGTCGACCAGCGTGTCGGCGTGTAGCACGCGCGCGACGCCGGCGAGTGTGCCGGCGGCCGATGGCTCGTGGTCGGCGCTGGAATCCAAGACGGTCCCGCACGCCGTCACGAGCCTGCGCCCATCGTCGGTGGGAAAGAGATCATGGCACGACGGCGGCGTCGCCGCGGACGCGTCCATGAGCGGCGACCGCCCGACGACGACGCGCGCCGTGGCGTCGGTCGAGGTCTGATCGTCGTCCGTCCAGAAGACGCTCGCGCCGTCGGGGGTCGCGCGCAGATGGCCGCCGCCGTCGAGCGCGCCCGCCGGCGTCACCGTACCCGCGGCCGGATCCACGACGAGGAGCTGCGTGGGGATCGCCGCGAGCGCGCGAGAGAACACGAGGACGCGGCCGGCGTCGTCGTACGCGAGCTCGGTCGCCGGCGCGGGGATTCCGATCGCGGCGCGCACGTCGCCGCGCGTGAGGTCGACGATGGACACGAGGCCGTCGTGCCCCACGGCGACCTCCGCGCCCGACGGTGAAACGGCGACGGCGGACGGCAGCCGCGGCACGGCGATGCGTGCGGCGGCGCACGTGTCGGGATTCATGAGGTAGATTGCGTGCTCCGTCTCGGGGCGCAGCACGACGAGGTTCAGCGCGCGGCTCCAGGCGGCGGACGCCACGGTGTACGGCAGATCGAACCAGCCGGCGCCGGGCGTGCACGCGTTGGGCGGCCCCACCTTTGGCGGCGTCGTGTTGGCGCGCGCGTCTGCGGCGTCGCGCGCGTCGCCGGGCGTCGCGTCTGCGGCGTCTGTGACCGCGGCCTCCGGCGCTGCATCGGACGCGGCGTCGGAGGCTGCGTCTCGTTCGGCGGGGCCGCCGTCGCCGCAGCCCGCGGCGACGAGCGCCGCGAGGCCGAGGGCGCGCGCGAGGCGGTTCATGGCGCGCAGCATGAGCCGGTCAGCGCGCGGCGTTCGCGAAGAGGGCAGCGCGCCGCGCCAGGCTCTCGGCCGGCCAGAGCTTCGCGGAGTCGTAATAGGCCTCGAACGCGGGGATGCCCGCGGGCAGCGTGATCCACGGCTGCTTCGAGCGCGTGTAGATGTGCACGGTCGGCGCGAGCGCCGTCGGCTCGTCCAGCGTGCCGACGCGCACGAAGCGCAGCGGCGCCACGCCGCCGTACTCGCTCCACAGCGCCGTGCCGCAGGTGGGGCACCGGTAGACGCCGTGCGGGCGCCCGCTGTCGGTGGGCATCTCGCTGCGCACGGGCTCGGCGCCGCGGCGCTCGACGCGCGCGGTCTCGATGAGCGCGTTGAGGACGAAGGCGCTGCCGGTCTGCCGCTGGCAATCGCGGCAATGGCAGCAGTGCACGAACAGCGGCGCCGACTTCAACGTGTAGCGGACGGCGCCGCACGCGCACCCGCCCTCGAGCTCTCCGGCCATCGAACCCTCCGCGGCGAACGGTAGCAGGTTTGCGGCGGCGCCGGGGATGCGGCAGGCTCCCCGCGCGTGATGACGGCGAGGACGGTGGTGGTGAGACGCGTGCTGCCCGCGCTGGCGGCGCTGGTGGTGCTGCTCGGTCTCGTGCGGTTGGCGAAGCGTCCACCCAAGGCGCCGCTCGCGCCGGGGCTCGAGCCCGTGACGGGCGCCGAGGGGTTGGTCATCGACGCCGACGGCAACGTGTACTTCTCGCAGCCCATGGCGGTGGGGCGGCTCGCGCGTGACAAAGGCGCGCATCTAGAAGAAGCGTGGGCGCGCTTGCCCGGCGCGAACCAGGTGCTGGGCCTCGCGATCGATCGTGGGCGCGGCGTGCTGTACGCGGGCTCGCCCACGACGAGGGCGATCTATCGGATCTCCCTCGGCGCCGCGCCGCTGGTCTCCGCGTTCGTCACGGACGCCGGCGAGCCCAACGGGCTGACGATGGGGCCCGACGGCGCGCTCTATTACACGGACTTCACGGACGCGGGCGCCGTCTACCGCGTGACGCCCGACGGCGCGCGCGCGAAGATCACGACGGCGCCGCTCGCGCTGCCGAACGGCCTCGCCTTCGGGCCCGACGGCGCGCTCTACGTCGATCTCTTCAAGGTGGGCGCGGTGGTGAAGCTCACGCTGGCCGCCGGCGTCGAGGCGTCGCGCTCCACGTTCGTCGCGCCTGGCACGTTGCCCTACGCCGACGGTCTCGCCTTCGACGCGCGCGGCGACGCCTACGTCGGCTACGGCGACGGCGTCGCGCGCGTGAGCCCCGACGGCACATCGTGGAAGCGCCTCACGCGCGGCGGCACCGCGAACGTCGAGTTCGGCGCGGGCGCGATCGACCGCACCGATCTCTACGCCGTCACCGCCGGCCAGATCGTGCGCATCTCCACCGACGTCGCCGGCGCCACCGTCCCCTGGCACGCCGCCGGGCGCTGAGCGGGCGCTATTTCGTCGGGCAGTTCAGGCGCTGCGTGCCGACGGCGAACTCGTCGTACCAGGCTTTCCAGGCGCCGCCGTTCGTGTCGTTGCCCCACATCTCGAAGCCCATGTCGAGCTCGGTGAAGTGCTCGGGGCCCGGCCACGTCGCGGCCGTGCCCACGCTGCACGTGCCGCCGCTGCCGGTGACGTCGACCTCGGTTTGCGCCACGCCGTCCAGCCACACGTGCACCTCGGACTTCGTGCGATCGATCATCCACTCGAGGCACACCCACTTGCTGGCAGGGATCGTCTGCGTCGTCGCCGTGACCGTGCACTCCGTCGTGGGCGCCTGCGTGTTGTTCTCCCAGTTGCCGCCGAGGCGCATCTTCGGCGCGCCGACGTCGTTCTTGTAGGGCCGCTTGCGCTGCGTGTAGATGACCGCGAGCTTGCCGTTCACGAGGCCCAGCGTGTACTGCGCTTCGTTGACCGACCCCGCGAGCAACCCGCTTTCGCTGATGAGGCCGACGGGCCCCTTCGCCGGCACGTTCTTGAGGTTCAGCATGACGCGGCCGTAGTGCGCGGCCGGCCACAGGTCCACGCCGTCGGGCGACTCTTTGATGATGTCGGCCGCGGCCGGATGGCCGGTCTCCGTGTCCAGCGAGTACGCCTGCTTGCCCTTGAACGGCATGTCCGTGACGACGTAGGGCGGCCCGTGGAAGTGGTACGCGAGCCACGTCGGCGCCGTCTCGCCGGTCTTGACGAAGTCGCGCAGGTTGTTGTTCGAGTCGAATGGAGACTGCACCACGTAGTCCTCGAACCCGTCGCAGAAGATCGCGCCGGGCGCGCAGTCGGCCTTGGGGAAGTCGCCCGCGCCTGCGGCGCCGGTGGTGCCCGCGGCGCCGGTCGTCCCTGCG
>DASZUD010000331.1:0-11512 GCA_035548155.1 Polyangia bacterium | reverse complement strand
GCCCGCGGCGGCGCACGCCCTCGATCGGCGGTTGCGGGCAGCCCTGGGCGCGTCGCTCGCGCGGGGCATCCGCCAGACCGGTGCCGCTCTCGACGTCCTGCGCGGGACGCGAGCCGCGAGCGTCCTCGTCGAGGTCGGGTTTCTCGACAGCCCGCTCGATCGCCCGCTGCTGACGTCGTCCAGCGGCCAAGATCGCCTGGCCGAGGCGCTGGCCTCGGGTGTTCTAGACTTCAGGGCCGCCGCGTCGCGCCAGACCCAATAGCGGCAGTCGGGAGCGCTCCCGATTTTGCGGAAGCGCGGCATTTTGTCGCGCCCACGCCCGGCGGCGGATTTTCACCACTGTGCTACCATGCTCCTGAGGCCTCGAATCGTGGTCAGCGTCACCGCTCGCAAGATTCGCGATCACGGCCGAGAGCGCGCGTCTCTCGGTGTTGGCCGCACTTACGCGGGCTACCTGATCAGCTACCCCAGCGTCGGGCGCGGGATGGTGATCTTTCGCGACCCGAACGGGCATCGCATGGTGACGACGCCCGTCAAGCGCGTGCTGGGCGACGAGGGCAGCGAGACGCTGTTCGTCGAGACCGAGAACTCGGTCTACCAGCTGACGTTCAAGGCGGAGCTCGTGAGCACCGTCTCGCGCGCCGCGGCCAACGGCAAATAGCGCCGACCGGCGCCCCATTGGCCGCTCCCGCGCACGAAAGAGGAAGTAGTGGCCGACGGCGTGGCCGTGACCTCATAATCTAGGCCCCCGCTTGGTCTGCGGGTTGCTCTCTCCTCGCAACATGATCACTCGCGCTCTGATTTTGGCCGCCGGCAAGGGCATCAAGGTCGGCGACCATGTGGGTCCCAACTGCCTCGCGACGCTGGGGGGCCGCACGTTGATCGAGCGCACGCTCGAAGTGCTGGCCGGCGTCGGCATCCAGAAGGTGGGAATCGTCGTCGGTCACGAAGCCGCCGCCGTGCGCAAGCACGTGGCTGGCTCGGCCTCCATCTCGGCCGCCACGAAGAAGAACATCACGTGGTTCGAGAACGCGGCCTTCGAGCGGCCGAACGGGCTCTCGGTGCTGGCGGGCCGCGCGTTCGTCACCGAACGGACGCTGCTGGTGATGGCCGATCAGATCGCGGCGCCTGGGCTCGTGCGCGAGCTCGTCGCGGGGCCCGCGGCGGGCGAGCGGACGCTCCTGTGCGTCGACCGCGATCTCGCGCGCGTCTTCGACATCGACGACGCCACGAAGGTGCAGCTCTCGGGTGATCGGGTCGTGCAGATCGGCAAGGGCCTGCGCAGCTACCAGGCCACCAGCGCGGGGTTGTTCGTGATGTCGCCCACGCTCATCGAGGCGCTCGACGGCCTGTCTGAACCTTCGCTGACCGAGGGCGTGCAGGCGGCGGCGGCGCGCGGGCTGGTCGTCGGGCACGACGTCGCCGGCCGGGTCTGGCAGGACGTCGACACGCCGCAGATGAAGCTGCACGCGGAATGGCTGCTGCGTGTCTACGGCGACGAGCTGGTGCGCCCGTCCGTGCAGGCCGCGCCGCCCTCGGCCGCCGACGACACGCTGGCACTCATCGAGCGCCTGCTCGCCGAGAAAGACGAGCCCGGCTACGTGCTCTTCAGCCCCGGGCCCGTCATGACCTCGGCGCGCGTGAAGGCGGCGCTCGTGCACCACGACGTGTGCCACCGCGACGGCGACTACTCCGCCGTCGTGGGACGGCTGCAGGACAAGCTGCGCCCCGTGTTCGGCGCCTCGCCCGAGCACGAGATGCTGCTCATCACCGGCTCGGGCACCGCGGCCATGGAGATGGCGATCTCCTCGGCGATCCCTCCGGGCAAGAAGATCCTCGTCGTCGCGAACGGCGCGTTCGGCGAACGGCTGGACGAGATCGCGCAGCTGCACGGCCTCGAGCGAGTCGTCTTGAAGTACCCGTGGGGCACCTTGCCGGATCCACGCGACGTGCAGCGCGCGCTGGAGGCGGATCCCCAGATCGCGGGCGCCGTCATGATCCATCACGAGACGTCGGTGAGCCTGCTCAACCCCGTGGGCGAGATCGGGCGTCTTTGTCGCGCGCGCGGGGTCACGTTGATCGTCGACGCCGTGTCGGCGCTGGGCGCCGAGGACGTGGACGTCGTGCGCGACAGCGTCGACATCTGCTACTCGTCGGCGAACAAGTGCCTGCACTCGGTGTCGGGCGTGTCGTTTCTGTGCGTCGCGCCGCACGTGTGGGAGCGCCTCGCGAAGATCAAGCCGCGCGTCTACTACCTGGACATGTTGCGCACGCGCCGCTACCTGCACGAGCTGCGGCAGACGCCGTTCACGCCCGCCGTCTCGTCGTTCTTCGCGCTCGAGACCGCCCTCGACGAGCTCGCCGAGGAGGGCGGCGTGCCGGCGCGCCGCGAGCAGTACCGCAAGCGCAACCTGCGCATTCGCCGCGTGCTGGCCGATCTGGGCTTCGAGTCGTTCACCAACACGGGGCGCGAGTCGCACACGATCTCCACGTTCCACTTGCCCGATGGCGTCGAGGTGGAGGCGCTCTACGCCGGCATGAAAGAGCGCGGCTTCATCATTTACCGCTGCAAGGGCGACCTCGCGGCGCGCTACGTCCAGATCGCGAACATGGGCGAGCTCGGCGATCCGACGATCGACGCGTTTCTCTCGGCGATGACCGAGGTGGTGCGGGTGTCGCGCGCCCTCGCGCGTCCCGGGCGGCCTGCGCTGAAGTCCGTCTGACATGCGCGCCGCCACCTACCGCCAGCACGGCGGCCCCGAGGTCCTCGAGATCGCCGACGTGCCCACGCCCACGCCGGGGCCGCACGAGGTGCAGGTGCGCGTGACGGCGACGGCGCTGAACCACATCGACGTGTGGATGCGGCGCGGGCTGCCGGCGCTGCACCTCAAGCTGCCGCACGTCTCGGGCGGCGACGTCTGCGGCGTCGTCTCGGCCCTGGGCCAAGGCGTGACGGGCGTCGCCGAAGGTGACCGCGTCGTGCTGAACCCCGGCATGTCGTGCGGGCATTGCCCGGCCTGCCTCGGCGGCCGCGATCAGTTCTGCCCGGACTTTCGCATGCTGGGCGAGCAGACGTGGGGCGGCCAGGCCGAGTACGTCGTCGTGCCGCAGGCGAACCTCGTGCCCGTGCCGCGAGAGAAGGTCGCGCTGTCCGACGAGCAGCTCGCGGCTGTGCCGATCGCGTTCATCACGGCGTGGCAGATGCTGGTCGATCGCGCGCAGATCCGACAGGGCGAGACGGTGCTGGTGCTGGCCGCCGGCTCGGGCGTGGGCAGCGCGGCCATTCAGATCGCGAAGCTGTGGGGCGCGCGCGTGATCACGACCGCGTCTACCGACGAGAAGCTCGCGGCGGCGCGTGCGCTCGGCGCCGACGACACCATCAATCACACGAAGACCGAGATCGTCGCCGAGGTGAAGCGCCTCACGGGCCGCCGCGGCGCCGACATCGTCGTCGAGCACGTGGGCGCGTCCACGTTCCCGAAGTCGATCGTCGCGGCGGCGAAGGGTGGCCGCATCGTGACCTGCGGCGCGACGGACGGGTTCGAGCCCGTGCTGAACCTGCGCCATGTCTTCTGGCGCCAGCTCTCCATCTTGGGCTCGACGCTGGCCTCGAAGCAGCGCCTCTTCGAGATCATCGACCTCATGGGCGCGGGCCGCCTCGAACCCGTCGTTCACACCGTGCTGCCGCTCGAGCAGATCGCCGAGGGCCACCGCCTCATCGAGAGCCGCGCCGCCTTCGGCAAGGTCGTCCTGCGCGTCTGAGCGCCCTCCGCCGACCGAGCCCGGTGTGATGTAGGTACATGCCCGACGTGCGCCCTTGACTTTCCGGCCTCAAACTATTACCTATACGTAAGGGTTAGGTTGAGCCTAGGCGGTTCTTCTTTTCCTTTCGATGGGTTACGGACATGCAGGTCTCAGCGGAAAATCTCACGCTTCTCAAGATCGGAGAGCTGGCCAAGCGGACGGGGAAGACCGTCCGCGCCGTGCATCTCTACGAGGAGCTCGGCCTGCTGACGCCGGCGGTTCGGTCGAAGGGCGGCTTCCGACTCTATTCCGGAAAGGCCGTGCGGCGCATCGAGTGGATTCAGAAGCTGCAGGACCTCGGGTTCTCGCTCACTGAGATCAAGGCGTTCCTTCGCGACTGGGAGGACTCGGAGACGGCCCCCAAGGCGATGGACCGCATGCGGGAGATCTTCACGGACAAGCTGCGCGAGACGCAAGAGACCATCTCGCGGCTGACTCAGCTGGTGACGGACATCAACGACACGCTCGAGTACATGGCGAGCTGCCGTTCGTGCGAACCGACCCACGTGCAGGGCGAGTGCGGCACGTGCGGCATTCACGGCCACGAGGGCGAGGCCCCCGTGCTGCTGCAAGGGATTTCGAAATGACTGTGAAGCTTCCTATCTACATGGACAATCACGCGACGACGCCGGTGGACCCGCGCGTGGTCGAGGCGATGCTGCCGTACTTCACGCAGGTGTTCGGCAACGCCGCGAGCCGTTCGCACGGGTTCGGCTGGACGGCGGAGAAGGCCGTCGACGAGGCGCGTGAGCAGGTCGGCGCCCTCATCGGCGCCAGCGGCAAGGAGATCGTCTGGACGTCGGGCGCGACGGAGTCGGACAACCTGGCCATCAAGGGCGCCGCCGAGTTCAACAAGGACCGCGGCAACCACATCATCACCGCGCAGACCGAGCACAAGGCCGTGCTCGACACGTGCAAGCGCCTCGAGAAGGAGGGCTTCGAGGTCACGTACCTGCCGGTCGCGGCCGACGGGCGCGTCACGGCGGAAGCCGTTCGCGCGGCGATGACCGACAAGACGATCCTCGTCTCGATCATGCTCGCCAACAACGAGATCGGGACGGTGAACCCCGTCGACGAGATCGGGGCGGTCGTGAAGGAGAGGGGCGCGATCTTCCACATCGACGCCGTCCAGGGCGTGGGCAAGGTCCCGTTCGACGTGAACGCGGCGCGCGCCGACCTGGTGTCGCTGACGGCGCACAAGATGTACGGCCCGAAGGGCGTGGGCGCGCTGTACGTGCGGCGCAAGCCGCGCGTTCGCATCACGGCGCAGATCGACGGCGGCGGACACGAGCGTGGCATGCGCTCGGGGACGCTGAACGTGCCGGGCATCGTCGGCTTCGGCAAGGCGGCCGAGTTGGCGCGCCTCGAGATGGCCACCGAGGCGCCGCGCCTGCTGGCGCTGCGCGAGAAGCTGCGCGCCGGGCTGCAGTCGCGCGTGAGGTTCACGTACGTCAACGGCTCGCTCGAGCACCGGCTGCCCGGCAACCTCAACATCAGCTTCGCGTACGTCGAAGGCGAGGCCATGCTGATGGGACTCAAGGACGTCGCGGTGTCGTCAGGCTCGGCGTGCACGTCGGCGTCGCTCGAGCCTTCGTACGTGCTGCGCTCGCTGGGCGTCGAAGAAGAGCTGGCGCACACGTCGATCCGCTTCGGCCTGGGCCGCTTCAACACCGAGGAGGAGGTCGACTACGTGATCGACCTCGTCGCGAAGAAGGTGGAGAAGCTGCGCGAGCTCTCGCCGCTCTACGAGATGGCGCAAGAGGGCATCGATTTGAAGAGCATCCAGTGGGCCGCGCACTAGCCGCGGCTTGAAAGAGGGCAACCAACATGGCGTACAGCAACAAGGTCATCGAGCACTACGAGAACCCGCGCAACGTGGGGAGCTTCGACAAGGACGATCCGAACGTGGGCACGGGCCTCGTGGGGGCGCCGGCGTGCGGCGACGTCATGAAGCTGCAGCTCAAGATCAACGACGCCGGCGTCATCGAGGACGCGAAGTTCAAGACGTTCGGCTGCGGGTCGGCCATCGCGTCTTCGTCGCTCGCGACCGAGTGGGTCAAGGGAATGACGATCGACCAGGCGATGGAGATCAAGAACACGCAGATCGTCGAGGAGCTCTCGCTGCCGCCCGTGAAGATTCACTGCTCGGTGCTGGCGGAGGACGCCATCAAGAGCGCGATTGCCGACTACAAGGCGAAGCGCGCCGCGCGCCCGCAGTGACACGTTCGGCGTGAACGGAGCATCCAACGGCTATGTCGGTCGCAGTCAGCGATAGAGCGGTCGCCGAGATCAAGAAGGCGGCGTCGGCGCGCGCCAGCGCCCCGAAAGGCCTGCGCGTCGGCATCCGCGGCGGCGGGTGCACGGGTTTTTCGTACCTCTTCGAGTGGTCTGACGTCGACGCGCGCCCCGAGGACAAGGTCCTCGCGTTCGAAGACGGCGCCGTGAAGGTGTTCATCGACCCGAAGAGCTATGTGTTCCTCGACGGCTCGACGCTCGACTTCGCGACGACGCTGATGGCGCGCGGCTTCAAGTGGGTGAACCCGAACGTCAAGGGCACCTGCGGCTGCGGCGAGAGCGTCCAGTTTTGAGGGCGGGAGGGGCACTCCCCTCTCGCTGGCCCACTCTTTCTCCCTCTCCTCGCGAGCGGGAAGAGGGGCGGGTGAGGGGCCGGGTGAACGATGATTTGCTGGTCGTGTGAGAAAGAAGCGGGCACCGCGGCGCTGTGTGGCGCGTGCGGGGCGCCGCAGCCGGTCTCGGCGCACGGGGCGGGTGAGGACTACTTCGCCGTACTGGGAGTTCCTCGCCAGCACGAGCAGGACCTGGCGGCGCTCGAGGCGCGGTACAAGGACCTGTCGCGCAAGCTGCACCCGGACAAGTTCGCCAAGGCGGACCCGCGGGCGCGGCGGGCGGCGCTGCAGCGGACCGTTCAGCTGAACGAGGCGTGGCGCGCCCTCAAGGAGCCGCTCAAGCGGGCGGAGTACCTGCTTTCGCTCGGGGGAGTGAAGCTGGCCAGCGACGACGGCGGCGCGCGCTCGGGCGGCGTGGCGGCGTCGCCCGCGCTGCTGATGGAGATCCTCGAGCTGCGCGAGGAGCTGGGGGAGGCGCGGCTGGCGGACGACCACGCGAAGGTGGCGCGGCTCGGTGAGGCGATGCGTGCGCGCGCGGCGCAGGCCACGGCGCGCGTCGGTGAGCTTCTCGCGGGTGTTTCGGAGCTGACGGCCGCGCGCCCGCAGCTCGAAGCGGCCGCGCGCGAGCTGATTGCGCTGCGTTACTACCGCCGCTTCCTCGACGAGGTCGCGGCGCACGAAGACGCCCGAGAGGGGACGGCGAGCCATGGCTGAGGCGCTCTTTCAAATCTCCGAGCCGGGCGAGGCGCGCGTCAAGGCGCCGTGCACGCCGGGCTTCTCGCGCGCGGTCGGCATCGACCTCGGCACGACGAACTCGCTCGTCGCCATGGTCCAGCACGGCAAACCCGTCTGCCTCACCGACGACGCGGGCGAGGCGATCGTCCCGTCGGTCGTTCACTACGCGTCCGACGGCGACGTCCTCGTGGGCGCCATCGCACGCGATCGGTTCGCCCCGGTGTTCCCGTCGGACACGATCGCATCGGTGAAGCGCTTCATGGGCCGGGGGCCCGAGGACGCCGAGGCGACGCGCAAGCTGACGCCGTACCGCTTCGCGCCGGGCAGAGAAGGCGCCGGCGAGAAGGTCGTCCGCTTCGCCGTCGCGGGCGCGCGCGCCGTGACGCCCCTCGAGGTCTCGGCCGAGATCCTCGCCGTGTTGAAGGCGCGCGCCGAGGCCGCCCTGGGCGCGCCGCTCGAGGGCGCCGTCATCACCGTGCCGGCGTACTTCGACGACGGGCAGCGACAGGCGACGCGCGACGCGGGCCGCCTCGCGGGACTCGAGGTGCTGCGCCTCCTCAACGAGCCCACGGCGGCCGCGTTGGCCTATGGCCTCGACAAGGGCGCCGAAGGCACGTTCGCCGTGTTCGATCTGGGCGGAGGCACCTTCGACGTCTCGATCCTCAAGCTCGAGGCGGGCGTGTTCGAGGTCAAGGCGACGGGCGGCGACTCCGCGCTGGGCGGCGACGACTTCGATCGCGCCATCGCCGGTTCGCTGCTCGCGCGGCTGGGCCTGCCCGCCGACGCGGGCGGCGACCGCGTGCTCACGCGCCGCGTCCTCGACGCCGCGCGGTCTCTCAAAGAGCGCCTCACGGACGTCGAAGAGGCGTCGACGGAGCTGGCGTTCGAGCACGAAGGCCGGACGCGCACCGAGACGGTGCGCCTCGCGCGCGCCGACATGGAGGCGCTCGTGCGCCCCGTGCTCGAGCGCTGCGCTCCTTCGGTGCGCCGCGCGCTCAAGGACGCCGCCGTCGAAGCGCGCGCCCTCTCGGGCGTCATCCTCGTGGGCGGCGCGACGCGCATGCCGCTCGTGCGCCGCTTCGTCGCGGAGCTCTTCGGGCGCGAGCCGCTCCACGACATCGACCCCGATCAGGTGGTGGCCATGGGCGCCGCCGTGCAGGCCGACATCCTCGCGGGCGAGGGCACGCGCGACGACGTCCTCCTGCTCGACGTCGTGCCGCTGTCGCTGGGGCTCGAGACGATGGGCGGCGTCGTCGAGAAGTTGATCCACCGCAACACGACGGTGCCGTGCGGCGCGACGCAGACGTTCACGACGTACGCCGATCGCCAGACCGGCTTCGATCTGCACGTCGTGCAGGGCGAGCGCGAGCTGGTCGGCGAGTGCCGCTCGCTCGCGCGCTTCAAGCTCTCGGGGATCCCGCCCATGCCCGCGGGCATGGCGCGCCTCGAGGTGACGTTCATGGTCGATGCGGACGGCATCCTGCGCGTGATGGCGCGCGAAGAGACCACGGGCCGCGAGGCGTCCATCGACGTCAAGCCGAGCTACGGCCTTGCCGAGGGCGAGGTCGAGCGCATGCTCCTCGAGTCGTTCGCTCACGCCGAGGAGGACGTCAAGGCGCGCCTCCTCGCCGAGCAGCGGGTCGAGGCCGAGCGCATCCTCGGCGCGCTCGACGCGGCGACGGGCGACACGCCCGATCTGCTCACGGACGAAGATCGCGCCGCCATCGCGACGGCGCGCGCCGCTCTGCAGACGACTGCCGCCGGAACGGACGCCAACGCCATCCGCGCCGCCGTCGAGGCGCTCGATCGCGCGTCGAAGCCCTTCGCCGAGCGCCGCATGAACCGCGCGCTCGAGGCGGGCCTGCGTGGGCGCAACGTCGCCGCCGTCGAGGCGAAGGTCGCCGAGACGGAACCCAAGACCGACCTGCGGGCGCGCGTCGACGCGCACGCCGGTCACAAGCACGGTTGATCATGCCCAAGGTGAGATTCGAACCAGACGGAATCGAGATCGAGGTGCCCGTGGGCACGACGATCCTCGAGGCCTCGAACCGCGCGCACGCGCAGGTCGGCTCCGCATGCGGCGGCGTGTGCGGCTGCTCGACGTGCCACGTCTACGTCAAGCAAGGCCTCGGCGACCTTTCGGCCGCGCAGGATCGCGAAGAAGACATCATGGACAAGGCGTTCGACGTGCGCTCGAACTCGCGCCTCGGGTGCCAGTCGAAGATCCTCCGCGACACGACGGTCGTCGTCGAGATCAGCCGCGAGAGCCGACAGGCCTACCTCGACGAGCACCCCGAGCTGCGCCGCAGCTCGAAGTAGCGCGCCTCACGGCAGCGGCTGCGCCCGCAGCTCGGAGCGCCAGTCGACCACGAGCTTGACCCCGTCGCTGGTCGGGCCCGATGGATCGGGCTGGCCGTCGCTGCAGTCGCGCGTCCCGCGCAGCGTGCGCCCGGTCGGCTTCACGGAGGACGCGTCGCTTCCGCCGGCATCCACGTCGACCTCGAGCCACTCGGGCGTGCCCTCGCCCCGACGCGAGATCCACAGCGTGTGCGCCGAGGACCAGACGGGGCGGCAATAGCTGCTGGCGTCGCCGACGTCGCGGCTGGGCCCGCCCCCGAGGGCGACCACGCGCGCGCGCGGGCCCTGCGGCGCCGGATCGACGTAGGCGATGCGGGCGCCGTCGGGTGAGACGGCGGCGAACGGCATGATGGTGTCGCGGAGGCGCGTGCAGCCGCCGCCGAACGCGCAGCGGTAGAAGCCGGGCCCGTCGCCGCCGCGCCGCAGGTACGTCCACTCGCGGCCGCCGGGCAGGATCGAAGGCGCTTCGTCGCGCGGCCCTTCGGTGAGGACGCCGCGTTCGGCGCCGCGATCGTCGAGCTCGACGATGCGCTCGCGGCCGCCGCGCACGCTGGAGACCAGCACGCGCTCGCCCCGGCGCGCGACCTCTCGCGCAGAGAGGCCGTGCGTGACGACGCGGCCGCCGTCGCCGTCGTCGATCCAGACGTCGCCGCCGAAGTGGTACGTCGAGAAGACCAGCGTGCGCCCCACGAGCGACAGCGCGCCGATGAACTGCCCGGCGATGCCGCCCAACCGCCTGGCCGCGCGCGTCCCGACGTCGAGCTCGACGACCGCCGGCTCGCGTTCGTTCTCGTGAACGATGCCCACGAGGTGCTGCCCATCGGCCGACTGCCACTCGACGGCGAACGCCGCGAGGTCGAAGCGCGACACGATCTGCGTCGAGGGCCAGGCGTAGAGCGCGATCTGGCTCGTGAGCGCGTCGGAGATGCGCGCCACGAGGATGCGATCGCCCACCGTGGCCTTGAACGTCGTGTAGGAGGGGCCGGCCTCGAACGGCGGCAGGATCGTCGCGCGGTTCGTGTCCAGCGAGAACACGCCCACGTTGCGCACGTCGGCGTCGTACACGAACGCGCGACCATCGGCCAGCCAGCGCGGCTCGGAGGCCATCGAGGGATCCGCGGCGGCCGTCAGCGCGCCGAGCCGCGCGTCGCGCGCCGACGATCCCAAGAAGATGAACGGCCGGCCCCCCGCGTCGTAGCCCTCGACGGCGATCGAGGCGCCGTCGGGTGACAGCGCGGGAGCGCCTGGGCGATCGGGCAGGGGAGGAAGCACCGCCGGCTCGCGTCGGCCCGTCGCGAGATCGACTTCTTCGGTGCGCCAGGGCTCGCCCCAGGTCATGCGCACGCGTCCCGTGTCCGGCAGCCGCGTGAGCGCGTGAACCCGCCCGTCGACCGTCGCGAGCACGCGCGCCGTCGCGCTCCAGTCGGCCGGCTCGCCGGTGATCGCGATCTCGCTCGGGGCCGGCGCGTGCGCCACGTGCGCGCGCGGCAGGCGGCGCGCCGAGATCCCAGCAGCCGCCGCGGCGGCCAGCCGGCCCACCACGACGCGCCCCAGGCGCCGGCGGCGCGTCGTGGGACTCGCCAGCTCGGCCGCGTCGCCGATGAGCCGGCCCACCTCGGCGGCCGTCGGGCGCAGGCGCGCGCGCTCGTGCGTGCAGCGCTGGCAGATCTCCAGGATGCGTCGTTCGACGCGGCCGACGACGAGCTCGTCCGTGGGAGGGACGCTGGAGACGAAGCGGCCCTCCTGCCAGCGCGGGCGGCGCCCGAAGACGATCTCGTGCACCACGATGCCCAACCCCCAAACGTCCGACGCAACGCTGGCCGGCTCACCGCGCGCGACCTCGGGCGCCATGTACGTCACCGTGCCGCCGTGCAGGCTGTTCGCCGTGGGATCGGCGTCGGTGGCCAGCCCGAAGTCCGACACGACGAGGCGGCCGTCGCCCATCCGCAGCACGTTTTGCGTCGTGACGTCGCGATGGAGGATGCCCG
>DASZUD010000330.1:0-19082 GCA_035548155.1 Polyangia bacterium | reverse complement strand
CGCGCATCCGACGTCGCCTGCCGCGCGCGCGGCTGCGCCGCCTCGAGTACGAGATGCGCGTCCTCGAGTTCCAGATCCGCACCGACGCGGAGCCGCGTCGCATCTTCGCCGACGACGGCGCGTCGGTCCCCCTGTCGTAGGCCTCGCGTCGAGTCGTCGCATGACGCTCACCCCGCCGAGCACGCCGAAGACGGTCCTGCCGGGGCCGGCACCCCTGTTCGCGCGCGACCAGATCCTCGACGGTCACTACCGGATCGTCGACGTCCTCGCCGCGGGCGGGATGGGCGAGGTCTACGTGGCCGCGCACCTGCGGCTGCCGCGCAAGCTGGCCATCAAGACGCTGCACCCCGAGTTCGCGCACCGCCACGAGTGGGTGGCGCGCTTCTGCCGGGAGGCGTGCGTCCTCGCTCAGCTGCGTCACCCGAACATCGTCCAGGTCCTCGACTTCAACGTCGCGCCCGGCGGCGTGCCGTACATCGCGATGGAGCTGTGCGAGGGCGTGGATCTGCGCGGCGAGCTCGACCGCGGCAGGCGCTTCGAGATCACGGAGATCGTCTCGATCGCGCGGCAGGTCGCCAGCGCGCTCGACGCCGCGCACGCCGCGGGCGTCGTGCACCGCGACCTCAAGCCCGAGAACGTCGTGCTGACGCCGGCGGCCGGGCAGCTGCCCGTCGTGAAGGTGATCGACTTCGGGCTGTCCCTGGCCGGTTGGTCGGAGCGGGTCACCGGAGACTGCACGGTGTTCGGCACGCCGGACTACATGTCGCCCGAGCAAGCGCAGGGGCTGCGCGGTCTCATCGACGCCCGCACGGATCAGTTCGCGCTGGCCGCGCTCACGTATACGTTGCTGTCGGGCCGGCCGCCGTTCTCGCGCGACACGCCCGTCGCCGTCCTGTACGCCGTCGTGCACGAGGATGCGCCGCCGCTCGGCGAGGTCGAGGGCTGGGACGCGCGGCCCGTCGAGCGCGTGCTTCGCAAGGGCCTCGCGCGAGAGCGCGACGATCGCTACCGTTCGGTGCTGGACTTCACCGACGCGCTCGAGGCAGCGCTGATCGAGGGCGGCGCGCTGCCGAAGCCCGCGACGCCGGTGCTGCTGCCGCGCTTGCCGGCCAGCGACGACGCGCAGACGCGCGCCCGCGCCCCCTCGAAGGCCCGAACGCGCCGAAGCACGCAGCTCACGCTCCGTCGCGGCGTCCCGATGCTGCTCGTCTCCGCGCTCGTCGCGGGCGCGCTCTGGGGGCCGCTCGGCCATGGGACGGTCGGGGCCCGGTGGCGTCACCTGCAGGGCATGATCGCGGAACGCGTCGCGCAGCCCCTCGCGAAGCCCGCGGCGGCGCCGCCCGGGGGCCCGTGAGGCGGCCCACCCCGGGCGCGCACGGCGCGCCGATCGCCACCTACCGCCTGCAGCTGTCCTCGAAGTTCACGCTCGCGGACGCGCGGGCGCAGGTGCCATACCTCGAGCTGCTCGGCGTCAGCCACCTGTACCTGTCGCCGCTGCTGGCGGCGCGCGCCGGCAGCAGCCACGGATACGACGCCGTCGACCACGGCGTGATCGATCGCAGCCTCGGCGGCGAAGACGACCTCGTCGCGCTCTCGCACGCCCTCACCGAACGCGGCATGGGCCTCATCGTCGACATCGTGCCGAACCACATGTGCATCGCCGACGCGGCCAACAGCCGCTGGCGCGACGTGCTGGAGAACGGCCAGGGCTCCGTGTGGACCGACTTCTTCGACATCGACTGGGGCCCGCCCAAGCAGGCGCTCGCGGGCAAGGTGCTGCTGCCCATCCTGGGCGATCAGTTCGGGCGCGAGCTCGAGTCCGGCGCCCTGTCGGTGATCTTCACGAACGGCGTCTTTCAGCTCCGCTGCGGCGGCGACGCGCTGCCGCTCACGCCGCCCTCTTGGACGCAGCTGCTCGAGCCGCTGTGGCGCCGCGTCTCCGTGCACGCAGGCGGCGAGTCTGACGCGGCCGTCGAGATCGAGAGCATCCTGCGGGCCCTCGCCCACTGGCCCACCGAGCGGTCGCAGGCGCGCGCGCGCCGCCACGAGCGCGAGGCGATCGCGCGGCGGCTGGCGCAGCTCGTGAGCGAGAACGACGACGTCGCCGCCGACCTGGCCGAGATCCTCCGCGACGTCAACGGCGAGCCGGGCGCGCCCCGCAGCTACGACATGCTCGAGGCCATCGTCGAAGCGCAGCCCTACCGCCTCGCGCACTGGCGCGTCGCCGCGGACGAGATCAACTACCGCCGGTTCTTCGACATCAACGACCTGGCCGCCATTCGCGTCGAGCGCGAGGACGTCTTCGGCGCCGTGCACGAGCTGCCGGCGCGGTGGGTCGAGCGCGGGCTCGTGAGCGGCTTCCGTGTCGACCACGTCGACGGCCTGCTCGAGCCGGCGCGCTACCTCGAGCGGCTGCGCACGCTCTCCGAGGGCGAGGCGCCCGCGCCGCCGACCATCTACGTCGAGAAGATCCTGGCCGACGACGAGCTCTTGCCCGAGGACTGGCCCGTCGAGGGCACGACCGGCTACGAGCACCTCGCGGCGACGGCGGGAGTCCTGGTGGACGCCGACAACGCGCCAGCCGTGCGCGCCACGTGGCGCACGCTCACGGGAGAGACGCGCCCCTGGTCGGACGTCGCCTACGAGTGCCGCCGGCTCATCCTCGAGACCGCGCTGGCCGCCGAGCTGAACGTGCTCGCGCGCCGGCTCGACCTCATCTCCGAGCAACACCGCTACACGCGTGACTTCACCTTCGCGAGCCTGCGCGAGGCGCTGCGCGAGGTTCTGTCGTGCTTCCCCGTCTACCGCACGTACGTGACGCGCGAGGCGGGCTACGTCGCGCCGCGCGATCAGGCGGTGATCGTCCGCGCCGTTCAGGCGGCCGAGCGGCGCAACGCCGTCGTGAACCGCTCGCTGTTCCAGTTCATCGAGGACCTGCTCCTCTTGCGCGACCCGGCGGGCCTCTCGGCGGAGCAGGTGGCGGCGCGCCGCGAGTTCGTGCTGCGCGTCCAGCAGCTCACGGGACCGGTCGCCGCGAAGGGCATCGAGGACACGGGCTTTTATCGCTACTTCCCCCTGCCCTCGCTGGCCGAGGTGGGCAACGACCCCGATCGCCTGGGCATCACGGTGGCCGAGTTCCACGCCTTCATGCGGAGGCGCGCCGTCGACTGGCCCTTCGGCCTGTCGGCGACGGCGACGCACGACACGAAGCGCGGCGAGGACGCGCGCGCGCGGCTGCACGTGCTCTCGGAGCTGCCCGCCGAATGGCGCGACGCCGTGCTGTCGTGGCGCGGCCTCAACGAGCCGCTGCGGCCCGATCCGCTCTGCCCCGATCCGCTGACGGAGGTGTTCATCTACGGCGCGCTCGTGGGCGGCTGGCCGCCCGGCGGGCCCGGCACGGATCGCGACTTCGGCGAGCGTTTTGGCGCCTACATCGCCAAGGGCATTTCCGAGGCGAAGCGCCAGACCAGCTGGATCAACCCCAACTCCGCCTACGAGGACGCCATCGCCGCCTTCGTGCGCTCGCTGCTGGACGAGCGCCTGTCCTCGACCTTTCTCTCGTCGGTGGCGGACTTCGTCGGCCGCATCGAGATGGCGGGCTTCCTCAACAGCCTCACGCAGATCGTGCTGAAGGCGGCGACGCCCGGCGTTCCCGACGTGTACTGGGGCGGGGAGCTGTGGGACTTCGCCTTCGCCGATCCGGACAGCCGCCGGCCGGTCGATTGGGCGCGCCGCTCGTCGACGCTGGCCCACGTGCGCCGCCTGGCCGAGAGCGACGCCAACGGGACGGCCGCCGAGCTGCTGGCGCACCCGAACGACGGCGCCATCAAGGCCTTCGTGTTGCACCGCGCGCTCGCGACGCGCGCGGAGAGGCGAGAGGCCTTCGAGAGCTCGACGTACGTGCCGTGCGCCGCGCGCGGGCCGCTGGCTCGCCACGTGATCGCCTTCGCGCGCGGCGAGCCCGGCCGCCGCGTCGTCGCCGTCACCGGCAGGCTCTTCGCGCGCCTCACCGAAGACGGACGCGCGCCCGTGAGCCACGCTTGGCGCGAGACCGCGATCGTGCTGCCCGCGCCCGCGCTGCCCGCGCAGTACCGCGAGGCGCTCACGGGCCGGCTGCTCGCGCCCAGCGCGCGCGACGGCACCTGGGAGCTGGCGCTCAGTGACGTCTTCGAGACGCTTCCCGTTGCGTTGATCGTCGAGGCGGCGCGGTGACGGCGCGACGGCGCGCTTGGGGAGCCGAGCCTGACGCGACGGGGATCGACTTTCGCGTGTTCGCGCCCGGGCGCTCCAGCGTCGACGTCGTCATCGAAAAGGCGGGCGAGACGCAGGTGTTCCCGCTGGCGGCCGCCCCCGAGCCGGGCGCCTGGGCGGGACACGTCGAGGGCCTCGGCGCGGGGACTCGGTACCGCTACCGCCTCTCGGGCGAAGCCGACGCGCTGCCGGATCCCGCGTCGCGCTTCCAGCCCGAGGGGATCTGGGGGCCGTCGGAGGTCGTCGAGCTCGACCATCCCTGGACCGACGGCGACTTCCCGGGCGTCCCGCGGCGCGGGCGCGTCCTCTACGAGCTGCACGTCGGCACGTTCACCGCCGAGGGCACCTGGCAGGCCGCGCGCGCCCGGCTGCCCGAGCTCGCGCGCCTCGGCGTCACGGTCCTCGAGATCATGCCCGTGAACGAGTTCCCCGGGGCGCGCGGCTGGGGCTATGACGGCGTCTTCTGGTTCGCGCCCCACCACGCCTACGGCCGGCCCGAGGAGCTGCGCCGCTTCGTCGACGACGCGCACCGGCTGGGAGTCGCGGTGATCCTCGACGTCGTCTACAACCACCTCGGCGACGTCGGCAACGTGCTGCCGCGCTATTCGAAGGAGTACTTCGGCTCGGCCAAGAGCGAGTGGGGAGCGGGCCTGTCGTTCGACGAGGACAACGGCCGGCCGATGCGCAGGTTCGTGAAGGAGAACGTCGCCTATTGGATCGACGAGTTCCACTTCGACGGGTACCGCTTCGACGCCACGCAGGCGATCTCCGATCGCTCGACGCCGCACATCCTGGCCGAGGCCGTCGTGACCGCGCGCGCCGCCGCGCCCCACAAGACGCTGTACCTCATCGGCGAAAACGAGCCGCAGGACAGCCGGCTCGCGCGCCCCGCCGCCGAGGGCGGGACGGGCCTCGACGCGCTGTGGAACGACGACTTCCACCACTCGGCCCTCGTCGCGCTGACTGGGCACCGCGAGGCCTACTTCATGGACTACACCGGCGAGGCGCGCGAGCTCTGCGCGTGCGTGCGGCACGGCTTCCTGTTCCAGGGACAGCGGTACGCGTGGCAGAAGAAGGGGCGCGGCCGGTCGACGCGCGGCCTGCCGCCCCGCGCGTTCGTGGCCTTCCTCGAGAACCATGACCAGCTCGCCAACGAGGGGCTGGGCGAGCGGCTGTGGCCGCGCGTCGCGCCGGGAGGGCTGCGCGCCCTCACGGCGTTGCTGCTGCTGGCGCCGTGGACGCCGCTGCTCTTTCAGGGCCAGGAGTGGAACGCCAGCGCGCGGTTCACCTACTTCGCCGACAACACCCCGGAGCGCGCGGCGCTGGTCAAGGCGGGCCGCGCGCAGTCCCTGCAGCAGTTCGCGCGGCACGCCAGCGCCGACGAGCGTGATCGCTTCCCCGACCCCGGCTCCGCGGAGACCTTCGCCGCGTGCCGCCTCGACTGGAACGAGCGCGCCGAGCCCGTCCACGTGCGGGCGCTCGCGCTGCACCGCGATCTGCTGGAGCTGCGGCGCACCGACCCGACCTTGATGCGCGAGGGCGAAGACGGCGTCAGCGTCGACGGCGCGGCGCTATCGGACACGACGTTCGTCGTGCGCTACTTCGGCGTCGACCCGACGGGCGCCGAGGATCGCCTGCTGGTCGTCAACCTGGGCGTCGACCTCGAGCCGCGCTCGGTCTCGGAGCCGCTGGTGGCGCCGCCCGCGGGCCACGTGTGGAGCCTCACGTGGTCCAGCGACGATCCGCGCTACGGCGGCCCCGGCGCGCGCGGCCCGCAGCGCGGCCGCGAGCTCTTCGCCGCCGGTGAGGCGGCCGTTCTCTTGTCCCCCACCCCCGGGGAGGAGGTCTGATGCCTGCGTCCACGTCATCCACGCCCCCGACCATCATCGGTTATCGCCGCGGCGAAACCCCGGACAGCGTGCTGCTCCAACGCGAGTGGCTGGTCGCCAACGGGATCGGCGGCTACGCGTCCGGCACGATCGCGCGGGTCATCACGCGACGCTTTCACGGCCTGCTGATCGCGGCCCTGCGCAACCCGCTCGGCCGCACGATGATGCTCAACAAGCTCACCGAGCTCGTCGACCTGCCCGACGGCCGCCAGCTGGCCCTCGCGGGGCCAGGCGCCCTGGTCGAGTTCCGCCTCGAGCTGGGCCTGCCCGTGTGGATCTATGACTTCGAAGGCGTGCGCCTCGAGCGGCGGCTGTTTCTCCCCGCGAAGCAGAACACGGTCGCGGTCGTCTATTCACTGATCGAGGCGCCGGGGCCCATCGGCCTGCACCTGCGCCCCGCCGTACACTTCCGCCCGCACGAGGGCGCGGTGGGGACCGAGCCGCCCGCGTACACCGTCGCGATCACCGAGGACCGGTTCGAGCTGCGCGACGCCGGGTATCCGCCCCTGCGCCTGCACGTGCGCGGCGCGCCCGCGAGCTTCGCGATCGAGCCGTCGGCCCGCAACGCGGTCGAATATCCCGTCGAGGCGGCGCGCGGGTACGACTCGCGCGGCGTCCTGTGGTCGCGCGGGCGGTTCGACATCACGCTCGAGCCGCACCGGAAGGCCACGTTGATCGCCTCCATCGAAGACTGGGAGATCTTCCGCGGCCTGGCGGACGACGAGCTCTACGCCTGCGAGGTCGAGCGCCGGCGCGGGTTGCTCGGTCGCGTCCCGACCTCGGGGCGCGACGCGGTCGTCGACACGTTGCTCCTCGGCGCCGATCAGTTCGTCATCGCGCCCGTGGGCCGCGTCGTCGACGCCGCCCGCGCCCGCGCCCGCGGCGACAGCCTGCGCACGGTCATCGCCGGCTACCACTGGTTCACCGACTGGGGGCGCGACACCATGATCTCCCTCGAGGGCCTGTGCCTGCTGCCGCGCCGTTTCCGCGAGGCGCGCGGCATCCTTCGCACGTTCGCCGGCTACGTTCGCGACGGCCTCATCCCGAACCTCTTCCCGGAGGGCGCCGAGGAGGGGCGATACAACACGGCCGACGCGACGCTGTGGTTCTTCCACGCGCTCGATCGCTACCTGGCCTACACGGGCGATCACACCTTCGTGCGCGCGCTCCTGCCTCTTTGCGAGGAGATCATCCAACGGCACGTCGCGGGCACGCGCTTCGGCATCGCCGTCGACGGCAACGACCAGCTGCTCTCCCAGGGCGAGGACGGCTACGCGCTCACGTGGATGGACGCAAAGTGCGACGACTGGGTGGTGACACCGCGGCGAGGGAAGACGGTCGAGATCAACGCGCTCTGGTACAACGCGCTCGTCACCATGGCCGGGTGGCTGCGCGCCTTCGAGCGCGGCGGCGACGCCGAGGCGTACGAAGAGCGCGCGCAGCGGGTCCGCGAGTCGTTCAACGCGCGCTTCTGGTTCGAAGACGGCGGCTACCTCTACGACGTCGTCGACGGCCCCGACAAGAAGGTCGATCCGCTGCTGCGGCCCAACCAGCTCATCGCGATCTCGCTGCCGCACCCCGTGCTCGACCGGGCCCGCTGGCGGCCCGTCCTCGACGCCGTCGGGCGGGCGCTGCTCACGCCCGTCGGGCTACGCTCGCTGGCGCCCGGCAGCCCCGGCTATCAGCGGAACTACCACGGGGACCTGCGGACGCGCGACGCCGCCTATCACCAGGGCACCGTGTGGAGCTGGCTCATCGGCCCGTACGTCGACGCCCTGCTTCGCGCCGAGCCCGACGCGCGCGCGGCGGCGCGGACGGCGCTCGCGGGCCTCACCGATCACGCCATGAAGGGGTGCCTCGGGCAGGTCGCGGAGATCTTCGACGCCGAGGCGCCGTTCGAGCCGCGCGGGTGCATCGCGCAGGCCTGGGGCACGGCGGAGTGGCTGCGGGCCCTCGACCGCGCGTCGGAAGCGCCGCGCGCGCCGGCGCTCCCGCCCACTCGAGAAGAGACAAGGTCAGCGTGACGATGGCCGCCCCGTGCCGACTCGACGCGCATCCCAGGGCGTTTACCGCCCCGAGATGCGCGTCGACCCGACAACCTCCCCACTCACACCGCCGGCAATCTAGGTTCGGCGGCGTCAACGTCAAGGGACCATCAAGCGTGAACGCCGCGTCGGATCGCCGACATCACGCTGTGGGTGTGCTGCTGCGCCTGGTACAGCTCGCCGGCCACCAGGGGCCGCACCTGTTCGTCGATGCGCGCCAGCGCGTCGTCGTACTCTTTGAGGCCGTGGTCCTCGCCCTCCTCGAGGGCCGAGATGACCGCCTTCCAGCCGAGAGCCCGCGCGCCCGTCGCCGTCGCCTTGGCGAAGAGGCCCCAGGCGCCCGAGGCGCGCGCCGGCTGCCCGCCCACGTCGATGATGACGCGGCGGATCTTCTCGACCCGCACTTCGTGGGAGGCCCGGCACTCTTGCAGGTCGCTCCGCAGCGCGGGCTTGTCCTGCACCGCCGGGAGAGCACGGTCGTAGCTCTCGACGGCCGACAGCTCGCCGCGCAGAAGCTCGTTCAAGGCGTCGACGCTGCCGTCCCGAGTCGGCTTGCTTGATTGCATGGTCTTTCCCCTCCCACGATTCAGGGTTTCAAGCGTCGTGCCAGGCCCGCGCCGTGCAGGGGTTCCTGGGGTGCGGCACCGACGCCGCCAGAGCGTCACGCGCTCGGGACGCGCGTCACCGGAACGCGCTCAGGGAAAGGAGAGTCCCCCATGATGAGCCTCGAGGACCTCGGCCTTATCGGAAACTGCCAATATGCGGCGCTCGTCGAGCGGACCGGGGACGTCGTCTGGTGCTGCATGCCGCGCTTCGACTCCGATCCCGTCTTCTCGAGATTGCTCGATGAATCGGGCGGCGGGCGCTTCTGCATCGGGCCGCCCCACAGCCAGGTCGGACGCCAGAGTTACGTCGAGAACACCAACGTGCTCTGCACCACGTTCGGCACCGACACAGGATCGTTCCGCGTGATCGACTTCGCGCCCCGCTTTGGTCAGGTCGAGGGCGTCTTCCACCCCAAGCAGCTCCACCGCATCGTCGAGCCGCTCGACGGCACGCCCATGGTGCGCGTCCGCTTCGAGCCGCGCCTCGGCTGGACGAGCTCGCCGGCGACCTTGGTCCAGGGCGCGCGACACCTGCGCCTCGAGGGGTACTCGAGCCCCGCGTGGCTCGAGACCGACCTGCACCTGCCGGACGTCGTCGCGCAGCGGCCGTTCCCGCTCACCGAGCGCAAGCACCTGGTGCTCACCTGGGGAACGCCCATCGAAGAGCCGCTCGCCGCCCTCTGCGACCGCTATTTGCAGGCGACCGTCCGCTATTGGCAGACGTGGGTGAAGCACACGAACATCCCGCCGCTCTGGCAGCAGGAGACGATCCGCTCGGCGCTCGCGCTCAAGCTGCACTGCTTCGAGGACACGGGCGCGATCGTGGCCGCCATGACCACGTCGATCCCCGAGTCCCCCGGCGTGGGCCGCACCTGGGACTACCGCTACTGCTGGCTGCGCGACGCGGCCTACGTGCTGGCGGCCCTGCGGCAGCTCGGCCACTTCGAGGAGCGCGATCACTTCGTGCGCTATCTGCTGAACATCGTCGGGGACACGACGGATTTCCACTTCTCGCCGCTCTATCGCGTCGACGGCACGAGCGACCTCGACGAGCACATCGTCGAAGGCTGGCCCGGGTTCGCCAACGACGGTCCGGTGCGCGTGGGAAACGGGGCCGCCGTGCACACGCAGAACGACGTCTTCGGGGAGCTGGTGCTGGCGCTGTCACCCCTCTACCTCGACCACCGCTTCGCCGACGAGCGCACGAAGGAGTCGCTCGATCTGCTCGATCGCCTGGCCGAGAAGGCCGTCACCGTCGTGGGTCAGCCCGACGCCGGCATTTGGGAGTACCGCACCGAGTGGAAGCCTCAGACCTTCTCGACGCTGATGTGCTGGGCCGCGGCGAACCGCATGGCGACCATCACGGCGCGGCACGCGCCTTCCCGGCGCGCGCGCTTCGAGGACGCCGCCGCGCGCATCCGCGATCTCCTCGTCAGCGAGGCGTGGAGCGACGCGCTGGGCAGCTTCGCCGGCACGCACGGCGGTCACGAGCTGGACGCGGCGCTCCTGCAAATGGCTCCGCTGCGGGTCCTGCCGGCCAACGACCCGAAGATCGTGGGCACCGTCCAGGCCATCAACGCCGCCCTCTCGCGAGAGGGCTGGCTCTACCGCTACTCCTTGGACGACGGCTTCGGCCATCCCTCCGTCGCGTTCGTGCTCTGTACGTTCTGGATGATCGAGGCGCTCGCGACGATGGGGCGCGCGAAGGAGTCGCGCGAGCTCATGGAGCGTGTCCTCGGCGCGATGTCTCCGCTCGGGCTCCTCGCCGAAGACTACGAGCCCGCCTCGCGGCGCATGTGGGGCAACTTCCCGCAGGCCTACTCGCACGCCGGGCTCATCCACGGCGCGTTCGCGGCCTCGCCTCGGTGGTTCGACCTCGTGTGAGGCCGCGCGCTCGGGGGGCGCCCGACAAGGCCCCCCTTCGCGCCGGTCAGGACGAAGTGACCCGCCCGCTGTCGGAACGTGTCGCCAGCGGCACGCGCAGACTTAGGGTTCGTGTGGCATGTCCGAAGAAACCAGGAGACGCATGGTGATCACGGAGGGGCGTTCGCACCCTCTCGGCGCGACGCCGCGCGACGGCGGCGTCAACTTCGCGGTCTTCTCTCGCCACGGCACGAAGGCGTACGTCTGCCTCTACGATCCGGCCGAACCCACTCGAGAGATCGCCAACCTGCCCTTGCCGGGGCGCACCGCCCACGTGTTCCACGGCTTCGTCCCCGAGCTCGGGGAAGGCGCGCTCTATGGGTTCCGCGTCGACGGGCCGTACGAGCCCGAGCAAGGCCACCGTTTCAACGTCAACAAGCTCCTCATCGATCCGTACGCGCGCGCGCTCGCGGGCCGCGTCGACCTCAAGGGCCCGATCCAGGGCTACCAGTATGACGGCGTCGACGAAGATCTCTCCTTCGACGCGCGTGACAGCGCCCCTGCGGTGCCGCGATCGGTGGTCGTCTCCGATTCCTTCGACTGGGGCCGCGACCCGCGCCCCTGTCGTCCGCTCACGAAGAGCGTGATCTACGAGCTGCACGTCAAGGGCTTCACGCGCCGGCACCCGAGCATCCCCGAGCACCTGCGCGGCACGTACCTGGGCCTCGCCCACCCGGCGGCCATCGAGCACATCCGCCAGCTCGGGGTCACCGCCGTCGAGCTCCTCCCGGTCCACGCGTTCGAGAACGACGGCGCGCTGGCCGACAAGGGCCTCGTGAACTACTGGGGCTACAACACGCTGGCCTACTTCGCCCCCTACGCGGGCTACGCCGTCTCGCAGCAGCCCGGCGCCGTCGTGCACGAGTTCAAACAGATGGTGAAGGCGCTGCACGAGGCGGGCATCGAGGTCCTGCTCGACGTCGTCTACAACCACACCTTCGAAGGGAACCACAAAGGTCCGACGCTGAGCTTCCGCGGGCTCGACAACGCGTCGTACTACCTGGCCTCGCCCGAGAACGCCCGCTACGTGATGCACTTCTCCGGCTGCGGCAACTGCTTCGATCTCCGCTCGCCGTACACGCTCAAGCTCGTCCTCGACAGCCTGCGCTACTGGGCCACCGAGATGCGCGTCGACGGCTTCCGCGTCGACCTGGCCGCCGTCATGGGCCGCGAGGGCACGCCCGCGCTGTTCGACGCGGCCTCCGGGTTCTTTCGCGCCGTGCACCAGGATCCCGTGCTCTCCAGGCTGAAGCTCATCGCCGAGCCGTGGGACGTCGGGGAGGACGGCTACCGCCAGGGCCAGTTCCCCGTGCTTTGGTCCGAGTGGAACGGGCAGTTCCGCGACACCATCCGCCGCTGCTGGCGCGGCGACGAGGTGGCGGGGCCCGTCGCCGCGCGCCTCGCCGGCTCGGCCGATCTCTTCGAGCCGACGGGCCGCCGCCCCTCGGCCAGCATCAACCTCATCACGTGCCACGACGGGTTCACGCTGCACGATCTCGTCACGTACGAGAAGAAGCACAACGACGCGAACCAGGAGGACAGCCGCGACGGCTCCGACGAGAACTTCTCGGCCAACAACGGCGTCGAGGGCGAGACGACCGATCCGGCCATCCGCGACCTGCGCGAGCGGCAGAAGCGCAACCTTCTCACGACGCTGATCTTCTCGCGCGGCGTCCCCATGCTCCTGGCCGGCGACGAGATCGGCCGGACGCAGCGCGGGAACAACAACACCTACTGCCTCGACGACGAGACGAACTGGCTGGACTGGACCCTGGACGACACGCGCCGCGCGCTCCTCGCGTTCACGCGGCGCCTCATCGCGCTGCGCGCCGACCTCGACGCCGTGCACGTGGACGCCTTCTTCGCCGATGGCGACGGGGGCCCCGACGAGATCGGCTGGTACCGGCCCGACGGCGTCGAGATGGACAAGGACGACTGGCGGCGGCGATCCTTTCAGGTGGTCTTCGGGCATCGCAGCGGCAAGAGCGTCCTGATGCTGCTGAACGCCGAACCCGAGCCGCGCGTCTTCACGATTCCGCCCGTCCCCGGCGCGTGGATCGCGCACGTCGACACGCGCAGCGCCGAGGCGCCGCCACCCACGCCGCGCGCGGCGGGCGCGAGCTACGAGCTGACCGGACGCTCGGTGGCCGTCCTCGTCGGGACCTGACGACTTTGCGAACGAGGCGGGCGTGACTACGGTGAAAGAGGCAGGAGGTAGTCACATGAACGTCTTCGAGGTGATGACCCGCCGGGTCTTTTCAGTCCACCACGGCGAGACCCTAGCGAAGGCGGCGGCGGTCATGTGGGATCGCGACGTCGGCTGCGTGCCCGTCATCGACGACGGCGGCCGCGTCGTCGGGATGCTCACCGATCGCGACATCTGCATGGCGGCGCTGACGCGCGGCGCGCGCCTCGACGAGATCGAGGTCGGGAGCGTGATGTCCCGCCGGGTCCACACGTGCGCGCCCGAGCAGACCCTCGCCGAAGCCGGCGAGGTGATGCGGCTCGACCGGATCCGCCGCACGCCGGTCGTCGACGGCGACGGCCGGCTCATCGGCCTGCTCTCAATCGGAGATCTGGCGCGCGAGGCCGTCCACCAGCGTCGCCGCAAGCACGGCGAGCCGATGGACACGGGCGTCACGACCACGCTCGCGGCCGTCTCCGAGCCGCGCGCCGTCCACCACCTGCCGCTCGCGGCCTGAGGCTGGTCATGATTCGAGACGACGAGACCAGCGAGAAGACGCCCTCGACCACGCTCCCGGCGCCGGACGCCGCGAAGACGCCACCGCGGCCCCTCGCCCTCGTGCCGCGCCGGCCACCGCCTGGCCGCCCTTCGAGCTCCGTCTCGATCTCCGAGCTCGTCGAGCGCATCACGCGCGACGTGTGGAGCACCACCGAAGGAGAGCTCGAACGCCGCCAAGGGCAGCTGCGCGACGAGCTGCGCGGCGAGCTCGTCGGCGGCGTGCGCCTCGCCACCGGCTTCGGCGTCGCCGCGATCGTCATGAACGTCGTCGCGCTCGTGGCCATCGTCGTCGTCAAGCTGGCCTCGCTCCCCGCCCTCCCCTCCGGCGGCGTCAGCTTGGCGGTCGCCGCGCTGGTCGGCCTGACGGCGCTGACCGGGCTGACCGCGATGTTCTTCGGCGCCGCGAAGGCGGGGCTGCGGCGCCCTCAATCGGCGCGGTAACGGAGCAGGTCACCGCACGGTATCGCCGCGCCGGGGCGCGTCGCAGCACCCGGCGCGGGGACGGGACACGTCACTGGCACGTCACTTGCGAACGAGGATCGTCCGGAATGATCCAGCTTGGCCAGACGGTGGGGAATTATCGCGTCGCCGCCTTGCTCGGCGAGGGCGGGATGGGCGCCGTCTTCCTGGCCCAGCACCCCGTCATCGGACGGAAGGTCGCGCTCAAGGTCGTCCATCCAGAGCACGCGCGCAACCTCGAGGTCGTCGGGCGGTTCGTCAACGAGGCCACGGCCATCAGCCGCATCGGCCACGAGCACATCGTCGAAGTGATGGATCTCGGCCGCACGGCCGAGGGCGACTTCTACATCGTCATGGAGTACCTCGACGGCCGCCCGCTCGCGCAGCTGCTGGCCGAAGAGGGCCCGCTGCGGCCCGAGCGGGCGATCGCCATCGCCGCCCAGATCGCAGACGCGCTGGGCGCCTCGCACGAGGCCGGCATCGTCCACCGCGACGTCAAGCCAGAGAACGTCTTCCTGGTTCGCCGGGGACACGACGCCGACTTCGTCAAGGTGCTGGACTTCGGGCTCGCGAAGCTGCTCGACGGCGCGCACGCGGCGGGGCGCGACACGAGCGCCGGCACCGTGATGGGGACGCCCCACTACATGGCGCCCGAGCAGTGCCGCGCCGAGAGTGAAATCGACCACCGCGCCGACGTCTACGCGCTCGGCGTCGTGCTCTTTGAGATGCTGACCGGCACGCTCCCCTTCGCGGGCGAGGTGTACAGCGAGGTGCTCGTGAAGCAGGTCACCATGCGACCGCCGTGGGCGCGCAGCATCGTTCCCGATCTGCCCGAGGAGCTCGACTCGATCCTGCAGTGCGCGCTGGCGAAGCACCCGGACGATCGCTTCCCGACCATGGCCGCCCTGCGCGACGCGCTGCTGACACCGCCGGGCGTCCCTCGGGCAACGCCGCGGCCCGCGCCGCGCGAAGCCACGCCGACGCCCGTCAACGGCGCCCTCGAGCCCTACGATCCGTCGCTGGATCGCGTGCCGCGGCGATACAACGGCCGCGCGCTCGCCATCGTGGGCGCGGCCCTCGGCGGCATGGCGCTGGCGGCGTACGTCACGCGCAGCAACGCGAACCAGTCGACGGCGCAGGCGGCCGAGACGCCCATCGAGGCGGAGCCGCCACGCACCGTGCTCGTGCGCTTCGGCTCCGATCCGGACGGGGCGACGGTGATGTCGTCCGACGGCAAACCACTCGGCGCAACGCCGCTTTCGATCCAGATACCGCGCTCGGCAGCGCCCGCCACGTACGTCTTCCGCAAGCCGGGCTTCGCGCCGCGCTCCGTGTCCTTCGTCCCGAACGTCCCCTCGTCGACGTTCGCGCTGCTGCGCGCCGACGATCCGCCGCCGGCCGCGACCGCCGCCGTGACCGAAGCGCCGCCCACGCCGGCCCGTCACGCCGACGAGCGTACGCGCCGGAATCACGAGCCTCCGCCGCCCACCGCGGCGCAGACCTCGCCGCCCGCCGCGACCCCGCCCTCGCCCCTCGATGACGACGGCATCCTCGAGCCGTCGTTCGTGAAGTGACCTCGACCGCGCCCGCAGCGCGCGCCAGATCCGCGGCGGCCGCGGCGCTCTGCTTCGCGATGCTCGCGGCGGCGCCGGCCCGCGCCCAGCAGCCCACGCACGAGGTCAACTGGTTCCCCGTCGTCGGCGGCGACAGCGACATCGGCCTCGGCGCCGGCATCGTCGGCGACTGGGCCCGCTTCGGCCCGGTGCCGCCCGGCATCGACTGGCGCGCCGACACCGCCGCGTTCATCAGCTTCAAGCTGCAGAACGGCAAGCTCGTGATTCCGTTCACGGACATTTGGGTCGAGCTGCTCGTGCCGCGCTGGCGCGCCGGCGGCCGCCTCCACCTGGACGCGCGCCTCTCGTTCACGAACGAGCAGACGCTGAAGTACACCGGCATCGGCAACGCGTCGCCGCCGTTCCCCTCGGATCTGACGCTCATCGAGTACGCGCGGCTGCACCCCACGGCCTCGACCGAGGTCCGCGTGCGCGTCACCGACGTCTTCTTCCTGCTGGCCGGCGCCTCTCTCACGTACAACCACCTGGACGTTCCCGCCAACACCGTCCTCGCGATGCAACAGGCCGCCGGGCCGCCCGACGTGCGCGAGCTCCTGGGCAACTTCGACCCGCACGGCGTCGCGCTGTTCACGGCCGAGGCGCAGTTCGACACGCGCGACGACGAGTCGGTCACGACCCGCGGCCAGTTCCACACGCTGCGCCTGCGCGGAAGCCCGCACGTGGGCGGCGCGTTCCCCTACGGCTACGAGCGCGCCACGTTGACGGCGCGCTTCTACGGGATCCCTCTCGGCTTGGGATTCGACCTGCGCCTGCGGCTCGCGGGCGACGTCCTCTTCGGCGACGCGCCGTTCTACGAGCTGGCGCGCTTCGACGAGACCGCGGCCATCGGCGGCGGCAAGGCCGTGCGCGGCGTCCCGGCGCAGCGCTACTACGGCAAGGTGAAGGCCTTCGGCAATCTCGAGGTCACGCGTTCCTTGTGGGCGTTCTCTCTGTGGAAGAAGCCGTGCGTGCTGGGCATCGAGGGCTTCTTCGACACCGGCCGCACGTGGACGGAGCTCGGCCAGTCGCACCCCGAGCTGGACGGCACCGGCCTCGGCCTCAAGTACGGCGTGGGCGGGGGGCTGCGCCTGCTCGAGGGCCGGACCTTCATCGTGCGCCTCGAGATCGCGTGGTCTCCCGACGCCAGCCCCGTGGGCGCGTACTTCGCCGCGGGCCAGCTCTTCTGAGCCTCTTGCCCGGGCATGCCCGGACCTTAGATAGAACGAAAGGGGCGCCACGCGCGAGAGGACAACGTCATCGTCATGAAACGTCTCCACGAGTTTCTGATCGCATGCACCGCGCCCCCCCCCGATCGGCACCGCGCCAGCGCGGGCGAGATCGGATCGACAGGGGCCAGACGCCCGTCGAGCACGGGCGGGCCAGGACGGCGGGTCGGCGAATCGTTCGTGAGTTGAGGAGGACCGCATGGCGCGCGTGGCGATCATTCTGGGAGAGATGTTCGAGGACTCGGAGTTTCGCGTCCCCTATGACCGCCTGCGCGGCGCGGGGCACGAGGTGATCGTCCTCGGCTCGGGGACGGCGACGCAGAAGCATCTCGAAGGTTACCGGCACCAAGAGAAGGTCGCGCCCGCGCGATCGATCCGCGAGGTCACGGCGCGCGACTTCGACGCGCTGGTGATCCCCGGCGGCTACTCGCCCGACCACCTGCGCACCGACCCGCTCATGGTCGACTTCACGCGCCAGATGGTGGACGCAGGCAAGCCTGTCGCCGCCGTCTGTCACGCGGGCTCGATGCTGGTCGAGGCCGACGTCGTCGACGAGCGCACGGTCACGTCGTGGCCGTCGATCAAGACGGACCTGCTGAACGCCGGCGCCCACTGGGTCGATCAGGAGGTGGTCGAGGACGGCAACCTCATCACCTCGCGCCGCCCGGGAGATCTCGCGGCCTTCAGCGACGCGATCTTGCGCCAGCTCGAGGGGCGAATCCCCGAGCGCATCTCGCCGTATGCACACGAGGGCGAGCCGTCGATTCACTGACGACCCTCCCCGTCGCTGCCGACCGCCGAACCAGGAGGCCACAATGAAGAACCACGTGAGCCACTTCGAGATCTACGCGGACGACCCGGACGCGCTGGTCCGCTTCTACTCGGCGCTCTTCGACTGGAAGATCGAGCTGCCCATGGGCCCCGACGACTACCGGCTCGTGCGCACCGTCGACACCGACCCGACGAACGGCCGGCCCCGCGAGGTGGGCGGCATCAACGGCGGCATCCTGAAGCGCTCCCAGAAGAACGGCCCGCGCGTCATCCATTACATCACCGTCGACGAGCTCGACGGCGCGGTCGACAAGGCCCAGAGCCTGGGCGCCAGGCTCGAAAAGAAGCGAACCGCCGTGCCCCGCATGGGCTGGTACGCCCTCCTCACCGACCCTCAAGGCAACCCCTTCGCGCTCTGGCAGACCGACTCGAACGCGATCTAGCCAGACGAGCCCTCCTCGACGAGCGAACGCGGCGCGCCCCAGCGAAAGCCCTGCTCGAGGAGTGAACGCCGGGAGCCCCAGCGAAGATCCTCCTCGAGGAGCGAACGCAGGGAGCCCCAAAGCGGAGGGGCGGGGGACTCGGTCGGGCCGAGCTACCGACCGAAGAAACCTCGCGCGCGCCCAGTTCATCGCCGTATTGGGCGAGGCCCGACCGAGTCCCCGACCCCTCCGCCCCGCGACCGCAGAGAGCGCGCTGCTAAAGCAGCCGACCGCGCAAGATGACCGCCGCGATCGAGAAGTAGATCACCAAACCGCTCACGTCGACGAGCGTCGCCACCAAAGGCGCACAAGCGCTCGCCGGATCGAACCCCGCCCGCCGCAACCCAAACGGCAGCATCGACCCAGCGAGGCTCCCCCATAGCACGACGCCCACCAAGCTCGCCGCCACCGTGAGCGCGACCGCGAACGAGTGCGCGCCGTAGAGGTGAAACAGCGTCGACCAGATCATGATCCGCGCGAACCCGATGCAGGCCAGCACCGCGCCCAGCCCCAGCCCGATGAAGATCTCGCGCCGCATGACGCGCCACCAGTCGCGAATGCGCACCTCGCCCAGCGACATCGCCCGGATGACCAGCGTGCTCGCCTGCGACCCCGAGTTGCCGCCGCTCGAGATGATGAGCGGCACGAACAGCGCCAGCACGACGGCCCGGGCGATCTCCTTCTCGAAGTAGCCCATCGCCGTGGCCGTGAGCATCTCGCCCACGAACAACGCCGCCAGCCACCCCACGCGCTTGCGCAGCAGGTTCCCCAGCGAGATCCGCAGGTAGGGCTCGTCCAGCACCTCGACGCCGCCGATCTTCTGGATGTCCTCGGTGGCGGACTCCCGCACGATGTGCACGACGTCGTCGACCGTGATGATGCCCTTCATGCGCCCCTCGGCGTCGACGATGGGGAGCGCCTTGAAGTGGTGCTGGTTGAACTTGCGGGCGACGTCCTCCTCGGGAAGGTCCTCGGGGATCGAGACGACCTCGGTCTTCATGATCGAGCGCACCGTCGACGCGCCGTCCTCGGTCAGAAGCTGCCAGAACGGCACGACCCCCAGGAGGCGTTGGTC
>DASZUD010000329.1:0-10901 GCA_035548155.1 Polyangia bacterium | reverse complement strand
GGACGAAGCGTCGGACGAAGCGTCGGACGAAGCGTCGGACGAAGCGTCGGACGAAGCGTCGGACGAAGCGTCGGACGAAGCGCCGTCCGCGCGCCCGGAGGCGGCGGCGCCGCCGTCGAGCGCGAGGCCGAGCAGCACCGCGAATATCAGTGAAGGAGTCACGGCAGGAGGGCGACCCAGAGCCCGTCGTAAGGAGATTCGATGCGGTGGCGCGAGACGTACGCGATGCGCGTGCCGGGAGCGAGCGCGTCGGCACCCGACGCCGCCTTCTCGACGGCGACGGCATGGACGTTCTCGGCCAGCAACGTCGGCGCGCCCGTCTCGAGATCGATCAACGTGAGCTCGCCCGACCCGCCGCCGATCAACCAGTCGAGGAACACGAGGATGCGCGTCGCGCCCGTGGCCACGACGTTGCCGCCGTGGCCGAGCTTCCGCGTCGTGCGCGCGACGGGGTCCACGAGGTAGATGTCGCAGCGCTTTTCGTTCGTGATCCGATCCTCGACGATCAGCCGTCCGTCGGCGAGCGGCCAGACGTTCTGCACGGCGGTCCCCGCGGGGTCGAGCGGCAGCGGCGCGGCCGCCGCGTCGTCCACGGCGCGCAACAGGACGGGAGGCTTGTCGCCCTGCGAGGCGTTCGGATCGTAGGACAGCCAGAAGCGTCCGTCGGGGGTGAACGGCCACGTGGCGCTGCTGTCCGGGGGGACCCCGAACGACCCGATGGGGGTGAAGGGAGGCGCGTCGCCAACCTTCACGGGCGCCTCGCCCGGCCGCCATCGCCAGTACGAAATTCGTGGCGGCGCCTGTGACGACGGGTCCGCCGGCGAGTCCTGCCCAGGCGAGAAGGCGTCCGTCGTGAACCAGATCTCGTCGTGCGCCGGGCGCCACGCGCCTTCTCCCGAAGAGAGAGCGCCGGCCACCGTCGTCGATTGCGACGTGGCCGTCTGGCGATCGTAGAGCGACACCTGTGTGCTCCCATCCGCGGACGGCGCCGCGAAGCCGAACAGATAGCGCCTGCTGGGCGACATCGACAGGTTGGCGGGCTGAACGAATTCGGCAGGAAGCGGCGTCTCGTCGCCGGTCGACGGCTCGAGCAGGGAGCTCCGGCAGTTCGAGTCGGGGAGACGCCGGCACAGGCCCAGCAACGACTCGCCGGCCGGGAACACCACGAAGTAGTCGACGTCTCGCGCCAGCTCTTCTCGGGTGTCGTACGGCGGACGCAGCTGCGCGAGCGTGCCGTCCGCAAGGATGTAGACGACGCCGCCCGCCAACCGACCGTCCTCAGCTTCATCGAGGCGCACCTCCCGGTCGTCGACCTCGCGCAACACGAACGTCCGATCGTTCCAGTAGGCGAAGGCCGTCCGGTCCGGCGAGACCCCCACGAGATAGGTCCCTTGGCCGAGATCGACCTTGTCGCCCGTGAGCGGATCGACGCGCACCAGCGAGGCGTCCCGGCCGACCTGCCCCGTCATCGACACCTTGGTGGCATCGCGCGGCAGCAGCAAGCGCCCGCGGCTGTCCGTGGGAGCGCAAGCCCGATCGAAGCAGTTTTCCCAAGTGGCGCTCACGTGATCGAGCAACAACCTCTCGGCGCCGAAGGTCGCGCCGCCCGCGGGCGCCGAGACGACGAACACGTCGTCGGTCGTGAGGTCCGCGCCGACACTGCGTCGCGTGGTCAGGAGCCGCGCGGACTCGCCGTCGGGCCCCGGCGCGAACAGCACCTGCTCGACGGTGCGGCTCGCGAGCCAGCGTTGCCCGACGGGAGCCTGGCCGCGCGGCAGGCACCCCGCCGCCAGCAGCGACATCGCGAGCGCGGCCGCGCGGAGGGACATCTTCATCGCCACCACGACTCGACGGACGAGCCCCACCGGACACTCGAGCGGTAGACGGTCACCACCTCCTCCTTGTCTCGCCGGGCCCCTCCATCGGGTCAGTCGACGCTCGAAATTCGGCGGCCTCTGTGAGGGCGCGCTCTCGAGGCGCCGCTGGATCGACGACCGCCGGAAGATCTCCACGACCCAGGACGTCGCTGACCCTGGTGGTCAGGGCCATCGTCGCACCTCGATGGTTCCGACACGCTCAGACCTATCGGATGGAGTCGTGGGTCATCCGGCTCGCAACATCTCGATCGGGCAATGAAGACCATGTCTCGATCGACGCGCCGTCGACTCTGCCCGATTGGTGTCGCGCGATACCAGCTCTTTCCGATCAAGAGGCGGAAAAAGCCGGCGCGGCGAATTGTCGCAGACGCCGCATGCTGTCGGTCCCCCTCGCATCGGCCTCCAGGGAGGCGACTGTCCTTCCGATCGGGCCGCCCAGGGCGTCAACGGGCGGGAGGTCGCTTCGTCCCCGCGACCTTCTTCGCGATCTCGCGGATCTTGGCGCGCACGAACTTGCACGGCTCGTCGTCGTCGGTGACGGCGGGCCACAAGAGCTCGGCGTGCGAGCCCTCGATCTTCATGGTGGGCGGCAGCGGCTTGGCCTTCAGGTGCGGGCGCGCGGCGAGGATCTTCAGCGCGACCAGCTCGGGGATCGTCGCGAGCATCGCCGTTCCGTCGACGATCGCGCCGATGTTGGCGAAGCTCGAGACCGAGCAGCGAACCTTGCGGTGTTTGCCGACCAGGTCCTCGACGATCCCGCGCAGGTCGCCGTTGTACGAGACGATGACGTGGTCGCGCGCGAAGTACTCGGCCTCGGTCAGGGTCCGCAGCTTCGTGCGGCGCGGATCGTAGAGGCAGGTGAACCCGCCGTAGAACAGCCGCTCGCGCCGAATCGTCGCGGGCAGCTCATCGGCGACGGTGATCGCCGCCGCCAGTCCGGAGGCGAGCTCGGCGGCGACGGTGCGGAACTGCACCGGGACGGCGATGATCCGGATGCCCGGCGCCTCGCGCTCGAGCGCGCGCAGCAACGGCGGCAAGCCCCAGAGCTCGGCCGAGTCGGACAGGCCGAGGCGCAGCGTGCGCTCGGCCGTGGTCGGATCGAACGTCGCCGGCGCCAGCGCCGCCTCGACGAGCGGGCCGAGGTGCGCCTCGAGGCCGGCGCGCAGCCGCTGCCCCCGGCTGGTGAGGGCGATGCCGCGGCCGCTGCGCAGGAACAGGGGCGCCCCCACGGCGGTGGTCAGGCGCCGCAGCGCCGCGCTGACCGCCGGCTGCGTGAGGTAGAGGCGCTTGGCCGCCTCGGTGATCCCGCCGGTCTCCGCGACCACCGCGAAGACGCGCAGCAGGTTGAGATCGAGATCGCGCCCGAAATCTCGTCCATGAATGCTAGGCATGTGTCCCATATATCCTATTCACTGGATTCATGTGAGCACCGGGCCCAGATTGACGTCATGCAAACCGCAACGAACCAAGCCATGACGAAGCTCGGGGCCGCCGGGCCGCAGGTATTTCCGCTCGCGCTCGGCTGCATGGGGATGGGAGCAGGCAGCTGGTACGGCGGCGGCGACGAGGCGGAGGGGATCGCCACCATCCACGCCGCGCTCGACGCCGGAATCAACCTCATCGACACCGGGGACTTCTATTCGATGGGGAAGAACGAGCTCCTCGTCGGCAAGGCGTTGGCCGGGGCCCGCCGCGACCGGGCGCTGCTCAGCGTGAAGTTCGGCGGCCTGCGCGGTCCCGACGGCGCCTATCTCGGCTACGACGCCCGCCCCGCCGCGACGAAGAACTTCCTCGCCCACAGCCTTTCGCGCCTGGGCGTCGATCACATCGACATCTATCGGCCGGCGCGGCTCGATCCCGCGGTGCCGATCGAGGACACGATCGGGGCGATCGCCGACATGGTGAAGGCCGGCTATGTCCGCTACATCGGCCTCTCGGAGGTCGGCGTCGAGACCATCCGAAGGGCCGCGGCGGTTCATCCGATCTGCGACCTGCAGATCGAATATGCGTTGGTGAGCCGCTCGCCCGAGCGAGCGATCTTCCCGGAGCTCGCGGCGCGCGCGATCGCGGCGACGGCCTACGGCGTGCTGTCGCGCGGCCTGCTCACCGGCAGCCGTCCCGTCGGGGCGGGCGACTTTCGGGCCCACCTGCCTCGCTTCACCGGCGAGAACGGCGAGAAGAACCGCGCCCTCGCCGACGCCCTGGCCCGGCTCGCCGCGGCCCGCGGGATCAAGCCGGCCCAGCTCGCCATCGCCTGGGTGCGGGCCAAGGCGACGGCTCAGAAGGTCACGATCATTCCGACGCTGGGAGCCCGCACCCGCGCGCAGCTCGCCGACGCGCTGGCCGGCCTCGACGTCACGCTCGACGCCGACGAGGTGCGCGTGCTCGAGGCGGCCGTGCCCGCCGACGAGGTGGCGGGCACGCGCTACGCCGCACCGCTGATGGCCGCCCTGGACAGCGAGCGGTGAGCGTGGTCAGAACCCCGGGCTCCAGACGTTGAGCTCGCTGATCGACCACCAGTTCGAGCTCGCGCCGGTCTGCACGATGCGGAGGTAGCGTGCCGTCTGCGTCGGAAAGCCAATCGAAACCAGCGACGAGGACGCGGCGCCGCTGGCGATGGCGGGACCGAAGCTCGACGGATTGTTCGAGGCGAACACCTGATAGCCGCGCGGATAGTCGCTCGAGGCGCTCTCCGAGCTGAGAGTGATCTGGTTGAACGAACGCGCGACGGCCATGTCGACCTGGAAGTACTGCCCGTTCGCTTGTGGCACGCCGGAGGTCCAGCGCGTCGAGAGGTTCGTGTCGATGCCGGCGGCCGCCGTCGCCGAGCTCAACGACGCGCTGGCCGTCCAGCCTTGGCGCGGCAGCACGGCCGGGGCGACGCCGTAGACGTCGAGCTCGTGGATCGACCACCACTTCGCGGCCCCGCCGGTCAGCACGACCTTCAGGTAGCGGGCCGTCTGATCGGGGAACGTGATCGAGACGAGCTGCCCCGAGCCCGTGCCCGACGCGACGGGCGAGCCCCAGGCGGCCGGGTTGTTCGTCACGTAGACGTCGTAGCTGCGCGGGTAGTCGCCGACGCTCGTGCCTGCGTCGAGCGTGATCTTTGAAAACGTCCGCGCCGTCAACATGTCGACCTGAAACGAATGCCCCGACGCCTGGCTCTGGCAAGAGCTGAAGCGCGTGCCCGCCTGATCGTCGAGCGCGCGATCGGCCGTGTCGGGGCTGCTGCACGTGGGCGAGGCCGTCGCCGTCCAGCCGGTGCGTGGCAGCGCCGTGGCCATGGGCGCGAACGATCCCAGCCCGTAGACCGTCGCCTCGGCGATGCTCCACCAGTACGACGTCGAGCCCGTCAGCTCGACCTTGAGGTAGCGCGCCGTCACCTGCGCGAACGCCACGCTGACCAGCGCCGACGTGCCCGTGCCCGAAGCGATGGGCGCGCCCCAACTCGCGAGGTCATTCGTCGCGTAGACGTTGAAGGCGCGCGGGTAGTCGTTCGGGCTGCTGCTGTCACTGTTCAAGGCAAGCCTGGCGATCGTGCGTGGCTGCCGCAGATCCAGCTGGAAGCTCTGCCCGCTCGCCTGCGGCACGCCCGTCGACCAGCGCGTCGCCGTGTTGCCGTCGAGCGCGCGGCTCGGCACCTCGGAGCCGTTGGTCGCCGAGGCGCTGGCCGTCCAGCCCGCGGAGGACAGCGGCGCCACGGGGACTCCGCCCGGACCGTAGACGTTGAACTCGGTGACCGACCACCAGCTCGTCGACGTGCCCGTCTGCACGACGCCCACGAAGCGCGCCGTCTGCGTCGGGAAGGCGATCGTTTGCACGCCGGGCGCGCCCGTGCCGCTGGCCACCGGGCCCAGCCAAGTCACGGCGTCGTTCGAGACGAACACCTGGTACTGCCGCGCGTAGTCGTTCGGGAACGCCGCGCCCGGATCCAGCGTGACCTGCGAGAACGCCTTCGGGGTCTGCATGTCGAGCGAGAACCACTGGCCCGGCGTCTGCGGCGAGCCCGTCGAGAACCGCGTCGCGGCGCTGCCGTCGACGGCGCTGGCCGGGCCCTCTCCGGGGTTGGACGTGGACGACGTCGCGTTGAAGCCGCCGCGCGGAAGCACGGCCAGCTGCGCCTGCGCCGGCGCGTTCGGGGTCCCGTAGTACTCGAGCGCGCCCAGCGTGCACGCGGTGCCGGCTTGCCGCGAGTAGCGCTGCTGGTCGTCGGACGGGCACGTCACGGCGACGCCCTTGTTCACGACGGGAGCATCCGGCGGCATCCCCATGGCGCAGACGGCGGCGCTGCTCGCCGTCGGGCAGACCTGCTGGCAGCGGAAGCTCGGCGAGCTCGGGCACGACAGGGGTGACTCCGGAAGCTTGGCCAGGCCCGGATCCAGCACCGGATCATCCGGGTTCGAGCCGCCGGCAGGCCTCCCCTCGCCGATGAGCGGATCACCGGCGGGCGCCCCCAGCAGGATGCAGTCCTGCCCGCCCGAGCCGATGAAGTTGTTGCTGGCGCCCACGATCGTCAGGCCCGGATCGACCATGACGCTGCAGTCCCACGACTGGCCGTCGGACGGATCGGTCGACGCCATGAAGTCCTTCTTGTTGCGCGCGATGATCGACCCGAACACGTTGATGCGCTTCGAGAGGCTGGGCACGGACTGCGCGATGTTGAGCCCGGGGCCCTGCCGCGGGCCCACGGGTCCGGTCGGCACCGACGCCATCTGATTGTCGACGATCGTATCGTAGGCCAGCGTGACGTCGACGTCGAACGAGTCGAACCCGCAGCCGCTCTGGCCGCAGAAGTTGCGCGAGAGCGTGCTGTTGGTGATCGCGATCTTCCCGCGGTTGAACGGGAACGTCGAATAGGCGCCCACGCCGCCGCCCTTCGACGCCGCGTTCCCGACGAACGCCGAGTGATCGACGATCGCCTCCGAGTTCGAGACGTAGAGGCCGCCACCTCGGGAGGTCTGTCCGCCGTCGGCCTCGAAGTTGTCGACGACGTTGTTCCGGAAGAGGCTGTCGTGGACCTCGAGGGTGGCGCTCTCGACGGCGACGGCGCCGCCGGGCTGGTTGGACTGGTTGTTCTCGAACGTCACGTCCTGGATGACCAGCGAGGCGGCCCGGGGCGAGTCGGCGCTGACCGCCGCCGGCCCGATGACCGCGATGGCGCCGCCCGAACCGCTGCGGCCGTCCTTCATGAGGAGGTTCCGCACGGTGAGCGCCGTCGTGGAGCCGGCGCTGGGCTGCTCGACGAGCAGGCCGTGGGTCTGCGCGGGCGTGCCCTGCACCACGACGTCGCCCTGCCGGGCGCCCATACCCAGCAGCGTGAGCTCGCCGGCCGAGAACGTGACCGCCGACTGCGCGAGGACGTGCGTGCCCGGCGCCAGCTCGGCGACGACCGCGCACTGGGGGCGGGTGCCCGGCACGCCGCGGAGCTGGTTGGCCCGTGCGACGACGCCGCGCAGGGTGCACGTGCTGGACAGACCGAAGCCCGACGGGAAGCAGGTCGAGGCCGCCGTGTCGGCGTCCTGTTGCGCATCGCCGTCGGGATTGACGGAGAAGTGCAGCGAGCCCTGAGGACAGCACCACCAATCGGTCTGGCCGGGGGCGCAGGATTGCGGGTCGGCGGCGCGGGCCGTGGCCGCCATCGACAGCGTGATCACGAAGGCACCGAACAGCGACCAGCGACGATTGCTCATCGCGTGATCAACCCCCGAGCCGCGCGGCCCGGCAAACGAGCGAGCTTTCCCGGGCCCGAATACCGTCCTCGCCCTACGGTGACCGACCCTGCAGCCTGGCCACGGACCCCGCCATCCCAACCGACGCGAGCCCGAAGCCGATGGCCGAGACGGCAGCGTGGCCCCCGTGCGGCAGCTCGAAGGCGCCGCCGACGACGAGAAGGCCGTAGGCCGCCGCGAGGTTGAAGAGGGCATAAAGGACGTTCACGACGGGTGACGAGCGCCCTCGAAACGGTGGCTTCGCGAATGGCGTGGGGAACCGGCGCCCGGACAGGCCGGCGATGAAGTGCAGGCAGAAGTTCGCCAGGAACGCGCCCCCGAAGAAGCACGCCGCAACGCTGGACCAGTGCATCGGGACTCCTCTCTGATGGCAACACACCGTTGCCATCTGAGGAGACAAGCTAGCCCGAGCGCGACCACGAAGGCAACACTCGAAGGCAACGGTCAGTTGCCATCTCGAAGGCGACGATGCTAGCGTCGGGCCATGCGCCGCTCCGCGGGATCAGGCCGTCGCACGCAGGGGATCCTCGGAGGACGGAGCGAGCAGGTGGTGCGCCGCGTGCTGGACGCCGCCATCGCCGAGCTGGCGCGCTCGGGCTACGCCGGATTTCGCATGGACGCCGTGGCGTCCTCGGCCGCGGTCAACAAGACGACGATCTATCGGCGCTGGCCCACCCGGGAGGCGCTGGTTGCCGCCGCCGCGGACAAGATGGCGACGCCCCTTCGGCGGAGCCCGCTGCCGGACACCGGGCGCGTCGAGAGAGATCTCGTCGAGGCCTTCGCGCGGCGATTCGCCTTCGGTCGGAAGGTCGAGGGCCGCGCCTGGGCGCGGCTGCTCCACGAGCGACACAGCCCTGGAGTCGAAGCGATCATCGGAAAGGCGGTGAACGACCGGCAGGGCGAGTGGAGGTCGATGGTGACACGCGCCGTCGACCGCGGTGAGCTGCCGCCGGGGACCCCTGCCCAGCTCGTCTTGGAGCTCGTGCGCGCGATCGTCGACGCTCGCAGCGCCTCTCTCCGGCTGGATACCGCCTGGCTGACCCTCGCCGTCCGGACCGTCATCGCGGGCGCGCGCGCCGGGACGCTGGTGAGCGGCAGCAGGAAATTGAGACCAGCCCGATCCGCGTAGGTAGTATGATGGACGCCGGCCCGCGTGATGACGTCTCGACATATGTGGCTCCGCGAGCGCGCGAAGCGGCCGGCGCTGGGCGTCGCCTTGCTGCTCCTCACGTGCGGTCGCGCCCATGGCTTCGCGCGGACGGAGACCGCCGACGGTCACGCGTTCTTCTGGAAGACGTCGTGCGCGCCGTTCACCGTGTACCTGAATGGCTTCGACCGCTCGACGCGCTCGCGCATGACGACGAACGAGATCGAGAAGTCCGTCGTCGCCGCCGCGCACGCGTGGAGCAGCGATGAGGTGCTCTGCCCGACGGGAGGGTCGCCCTACCTGGAGCTCGTGCCGACCCTGGCCGCTGATTCGGCGACGCCCCCCGCCGTGGCCTGGGACGGCAGGAACACGGTGATCTTCCGCACGGACTCGTGGGCGGAGTCGGGCTCCGGCAAGGCCTACAACGACGGAGGCCTCGCCCTCACCTCGGTGACGGCGCGTCTCGACGGCCACATCGTCGACGTGGACATGGAGATCAACGCCGTCGACTTCACCTGGATGAATCTCGACCCTGGCGTGCCCATCCCCGGCGGGCACACCGGCGACGTCTTCGTCTACGATCTGCAAAACGCGCTCACCCACGAGTTCGGTCACGCGATCGGCATGGCGCACTCGTGCTTCGATCCGAACCTCAACCCGGGCACCCCTTGGCCGACGTTCAACGGGATCAGGGTTCCGGACTGCAACACCGCGTCGGCGTCGGTCATGTCACCGACGGCGTCGCCCGGCGACGTCAACAAGCGATCGCTGACCGCGGATGACGTCGCCGCCGTGTGCGAGGCCTACCCACCGTCGGTGACGCCCGAAGCGTGCTCGCTCGACGTCGCCACGCCGGGCTGTGCCGTGGCGCCGCGGCGAAATCAGCGCGGCAGCCGCCAGTACGGCCTCTATCTCGCGCTGGCGGGCCTCGCGTCCATCGCCCTCTTCAGACGGCTGCGGTGACCAAATCCCGCGCCAAGTGGCAGGTACGCTCGGCGCGGAGGCCTCCGCCGTGTCACAGTTCGGGGCGATGGCAGAGACCTCCTTGTCCGCGCGCGGCGCCGCCGCCGTCCTCGAGCCGACGCTGAACGGATTCAAGGGCGACCTCACCGTCGCCGACGGCGCGACCCGCGGGGGCTTGAGCCTGCGCGACGCCGAGGCCGCCCTGCGCGTGCTGGCGGCCGAGCGCGGCGGGCACCTCGCGGCCACCGAAAAGGGCGAGGTCGTCTATTCGTTTCCACGCGGCCTGGTCGCGCCCAAGGCGCCCGGCGTGCTCGCTCGCGCCGCGCGCGCCGTCGGGCGCGGCCTCGCGAGCGTCGGGCGCTTCGTCGTCCGCGCCTGGGTTTCGGTCGTCATGGTGGGCTATGTGCTCGTGTTCGCGGGCGTCGCGCTGGCGCTCGCGGCGAAGAGCGAGGACAACGACATCGGCGACGTGCTGGCGGCGATCTTCCGCGTCGTGTTCGAGGCGTTCTACTGGACGGTGCACCCGTTCTCGCCATTGAATTTCGGCCGTGAGCCGGGGTGGGCGCGCCAGCGGCGAACGGGCGCGCGAGGGCTCCCGTTCTACGAGCGCGTGAACCGCTTCGTCTTCGGGCCGCCGCCCGTCGTCGAGGATCCGCGCGCCCGCGAGCGGCGGTTGCTGGCCGAGGTGCGGCGGCTGCGCGGCCGCGTCGGTCCGGGCGACGTGATGCGGGTCACCGGCCTCGATCGAGAGGCAGCCGAGCGCGAGCTCCTGCGCCTGGTCGTCGATCACGACGGCGACATCCAGGTCAGCGACGACGGCGCGATCGTCTATGACATCAGAGCGCTGCGGGTGACCTCGGCGGCGAGCGAGCCCACGTCGGTCACGGCGACGGCCAGCTGGTCCGAGCGCGTGACCGCGCCGCCCGTCACGGGGAACGGCGTCGGCACCAATCTGCTGCTCGGCGTGCTCAACGGGTTCAACCTGGTCATGGGCACGGTGGGTGTGGCGCAGGGCCTCACGTTCGAGCGCATCGGCGAGCTCATTCAGCATGCGCACGCCGTCGCGACGTTCGGCAGCGAGGCGCCCCCGCTGCTGCCGCCGCACGGCGTCCCCTGGGCGCTCGGGTGGATCCCCCTCGCCTTCTCGGCGGGCATCTTCGCGTTGCCGGCGCTGCGCGCGCTGCG
>DASZUD010000328.1:0-1656 GCA_035548155.1 Polyangia bacterium | reverse complement strand
GCGGCTCCGGTGGCCGCCGCCCCGGTCGCCGCCGGGGGCGATGGCCGGCTCTCCTTCGGCAGCAAGTCGTTCAACGTCGCGGAGGCTGCGGCGGGCGCCGCCGACGACACCCAGGAGCGCTGGCTGATCCAGAAGGACAAGCTCGACTTCGGGCCCTTCTCGCTGGCGCAGATCCGCGCGCAGATCGAGCGCGGCGAGATCCTGGGCGACCACATGATCGTCGACAGCGACACGGGCGCCCGCAAGAAGGTCAAAGACTTTCCGTCGCTGCGCGAGTTCACCAAGCAGGCCGAGCGGCGCCTCGAGCAGGTCCGGCGCGCGAAGGCCGAGACCACGTCTGCGGCCACCGAGAAGAAGAAGTCGGTGGCCACGGCGCTCATCGTGGGCGTCGCGCTCACGCTCGTGGGCGGCGGCATGGCGCTCTATCTGATGACGCGCCAGAAGGCCGACGGCGGCCAGATCTCGTCGCGCGAAGAGGAGGCCGAGATCGATTCGTTCCTCAAGGAGGTCAAGCTCGACTTCCAGACGGCGCACGTCACGAAGCGCGCCCCGGGCGGCCACCACGGCGGCGGTGGCGGCGCCAGCGACGAGTTCAACAACGACATGAACATCGGCGACGTCACCAAGGGCGGCGGCGGCGACGAGACGCTGGCCGACAACGTCATCCAGCGCGTCATGATGGGCAACTACCGCAGCCTCGTCCCCTGTCTCATGGCCGAGAAGCACAAGAACCCCGGCCTCGGCGAGATGAGCATCGACTTCGTCGTGCGCGGCACGGGCAAGGTGTCGGCGGTCAAGGTGAACGGCCAGCGAGGCGGCGCGTTCCCGAGCTGCGTCCTCGGCCGCATGCAGTCGTTCAACTTCCCGAAGTTCAACGGGTCGAAGACGATCGCCAGCTGGTCGATGAGTCTGCGCTGAGGGCTCCGAGTCTGCGCTGAGCGCTCCGAGTCTGCGCTGAGGGGCTCCGAGTCTGCGCTGAGCGCTCCGTAAGGGGCCTTCGCACACGACCCGAGCGTGCTTAAGCTTGGGTTGTGACGATCCTCGAGATTCTAGGTGCCGCCACGGAGATCGAGCGCGAGATTACGGAGCTGCCCGACGCCGCTCCCGAGCTCGACGGCGTGGTGGCGCGCATCCGCTCGCTGCAGCGCGAGCTCGAAATCCTGCGCGGCACGCTGGGCGCGCTGGTGCCGGACGCGGCGAGCCCGCCCAGCCCCGACGAGGTCAGCGCCGAGCGGCTCGACGAGATGCTGCGCGACCTCCTGAGCGCCGCGCGCTCGAAGACCCAGGAGTACCCCATGGACGCCGGCGTCCACGAATGACCGTGCGGCCGGCCCGAACCTAGCGACCGAAGCCCGCCGACCGCTCTTTCAGCGAGGCCGCGGCGGCGAACTTGAAGCCGACGATCGCGTCGTACGAGAACGCGAACCGCTCGTCCTTGGCCGTCTGCAAGGTCACGAACTTGTCCTTCAGCTCGACCCGAACGACGCGCGCCACGTTCAGGGTCTCGCCGGGCGAGGCCACGAAGGCCGAGACCTCGCGATCTTCACGGAGCGAGAGCGCGCCCCCCTTGGCGTCGGCGCCTTCGCTCTCGAGGATGCTCAGGATGATCTCACGCGTCATGGCGCCAGTATACTGACGTCTCGATGTGGTTGCTCG
>DASZUD010000327.1:0-7806 GCA_035548155.1 Polyangia bacterium | reverse complement strand
CGACCGGCGCCGCGGGCACGACCGGCGCCGCGGGCACGACCGGCGCCGCGGGCAGCGGCCCGTGCTCGGACGGCACCTGCGCCGGCACGTGCACCGGGACCAGCTGCAACGCCGCGTGGGTCTGCGACACGACGGCCGTCCTGTGCACCGCCGACATCGCCGCGTACTGCGGCTGCGACGGCAAGACATTCATGGCCAGCAGCTCCTGCCCGAACAAGGCCTGGGCCTTCCGCGGCGAGTGCTCGGAGGGGACCTCGTGCGACCCGAAGAAGATCCTGTGCAAGATCGCGGCGCCGAAGTGCCCGAGCGGCCAGGTCCCGTCCGTCTCCGGCTCGTGCTACGGGCCGTGCGTGCCCATCGAGATGTGCACCTGCGCCGCCGCGGCAGACTGCCCCGACTCGAACCAGTACACGTGCCACGTCTCGGCCAAGCGCTGCGGCCCCTTCGTGAACTGAGCCGCGCCGTGAAGTGAGCCGCCGCATGGGCGCGCGTCCACCTTGAACGGGGCCCTCGGGGATCCACGATATTCAGATGGACTTGCTGGTGCCCCCCGGCAATGCAGACCACGCCGTCGCGAGCGATGGTGAGGCCTTCATCTGGCGGCCCAGCGAGCACGTCGTCATTCAACAGGCCGCAGGCGTGCTGTCGCTGGCGCTCGCGGAGCTGTTCGGCGATTTCTACAGACCGATCCTCGTTCCCGGAACGCGCATCGAGATCTTCGACGACTTCGAGCGCCTGAGGCTCTACACGAAGGACGCGCGCGAATACCTCACGAACCTCACGCTCGAGCGGCTGTCGACGATCGAGACGATCCATTTCCTGCTCACGTCGAAGCTCCTGGCGCTGGGCGTCTCCGCCTTCAAGCATCAAATCGGGGACGAGCGCGTGACGATCTACGCCGAGCGCGCCTCGTTCCTGCGCTCCTACGAGCGCGCCGTCGCGCGCTGAGGGCCTCGTCTAGAAGCGGGTCAGCCGCCAGCCTCCGGCGTCGCGGGCCCGCTCGACACGCAGGACATGGGTGCGCTCGCGGGCGTTCAGGCCGAGGCGCGCCTGCACGAGCCGCGCGTCGGGGTCCCGGCCGTCGACGCGTGCGTCCAGCGTCCCACCGAACTTCATCTGGTGGGACGCGTACTCGTCCAGGAAGGCCTGGCAACCCTCGGGCCGCGCCAGCGAGCGGCCCAGGTCGCCGGCCACGAGCTTCTTGGCCTCCTCGCAATCGTGCCGCTCCACGGCTGCGAAGAACCGGGCCACGGTGGCGCTGGGATCCTCCGGAGCCCGGGTGGCGCGCCACGACAGCAGCGCGCCAACCAGGACGAAGGCCCCCAGCGCCATTCGCCTCACGGGCACGTCCTCCCGCAGAACTGCGTGACCTCACCCTTGCAGATGCTGTCCCACGAGTTGTTGCAGCACCAAGAATCCTGCGCGCAGACGGTGGCCACGCACGTGTCGTCGCAGGACGGCGCCACCAAGTTCGGGCCCGTCGTGCAGACGTCGTGCGCGCACATCTTGACCTTCATGGCCTGGATGCTCTTGCCCGCCGAGCCGGTCGTCGCGTTGGTGCTGACGTACCCCAGCCAGCCCGTCGAATCGATGTGGACCTGGTAGCGCAGAATGGCAGACGAGTTGGGGCTGTAGATCCTCAGCGTCTCGAGGCGGCGGCTCTGGCCCGTGGTCCCGACCATCTGCCCGTCGCAGCCGGTCATCGGCGCGGCGATGCCCGCCATCGTGCCCGTGTAGCAGACGCTGATGCCGGGGACCTGCGACCAGATGCGGATGGCCTGTCCCATCTTCGAGAGCCCCGTCGAGCCCGCCATCGAGTCGTCACAGAAGACCTGCGTCCAACCGAAGTCAGCGATATGGATCTGATAGCAGATCCCGTGTGCGCCCAACTTCCGCTCGGCGCCGTTGTTCGGGAAGTTGGTGTTCTGCCACGTGACGGCGTCGGGAGGATCGCTCGCCGTGCCGGCGCAGTTGACGTGCGCGGCCGCCGCGTCGGCGGCCGCCGGGATCAGCTCGTCGGTGCACCACGTGCCGCCGCCGGGGTGATTCCCGCTGGTGCACTGATCGTGAGCCAGGCAGGCCGAAGTCAGGTACTGGTCGCCGGCCTGGCAGTCACCGCCGCACTGGCCCAGACAGTTGCCCGACAAGTACTGGCCCCCCTTATGAGGGTACGTTGCGTTGTGCCACCACGGCTCGTCAGCGAAGTACTCGCGCGTCGCCGTGCCACCGCTCTGGAACCACCGCTCGCCGACTGACAGGAAACCCCAATTGCCCGGGCCCCAGTCCCCGTTGTGGTCGCAGTCGTGCGTGGCGGGGGTCCACTTCAAGTAGTTGCCGCAGATGTAGGTCTGCAGGTGATCGTTGTTGCCAGTGATCTCCCCCTGCAGCGGAAGCGTCGAGGTCGCGTACATCTGGAACACGCCGGCCATGCTCTGTGTCTGGCGCGCGATGAACGTACCGCCGCCGTGGTCGAAGTTGTACTGCGAGAGCCCGAGCTTGAACGCCCGCAGCGCCGCGACGTCCGTCGCGTCGAGCTGCGTGTCCTGCCCGTTGCCCGCCGCGAACCCATCGAGCGTGTGAAAGCGCCCCTCGGCGTCTCCCATCGCCGTCAGCACGGCGCCGTTGAGGCGCAGCGTGATGTCGTATTTCGCGCCGCCCAGCGCCCGTCCTTCGAACGACACCGTCGACACGCCGTCGTTCGCCGTGCCCGAGATGATCTGCTCGTCGTCCTGAGCGATGGTCAGCTTGGCGGGGGCAGGCGCCGCCGAGCTCGTCGCGCCAGGCTCGGCCGTTCCCTGCTCGGGAGCGCCGGACGTCCCCTGCCCGGGGGCGCCCGCCGTCCCGTCACAGCCTCCCATCAGCCCGGCGAAGCCCAGCGCCAGCGCCGCGGCCCAGTTCCACGAACTCACTCCCCTGACGTTCAACATGGTGTCCTTTCGGGTGTCCTTTTCTTGGTTCCGTTCCGAGCTCGACGTCGCCCGCACACGATGAATGCGAGGGCCACGAGCAATCCAAAGAGATCGAAGCGCGCCGTCGGCGCGAACGCGCAGCCCGACGGAGGCGCCACAGTCGGCGAACCGTCGGTCTCCCCGATGCCATCCGACGGCCCGATGGCTCCGCCATCCGAAGGCCCGATGGCCGGCGTGCAGGGCGAGTAGCAACGGCACGCGCCGGCGTCGGTTCCGAACGCGAGGCGCACGCACGTCTCCGAGGGACAGGCCTTGTCGTAGAGGCACCCGTCTCCGAACGATCCGGGCGGCAGCCCTCCGACGCCGCAGTACCCGCCGCTCGCCGACGGGATGCAAGCGAGGCCCGCGGGACAGTCGACCGCCGTCGAGCACGGCATCGAGCAGAGCTGCGCCGGATCGGACGGCCGCTCCGGAGACGTGCGCCCCGCGCGCACGAACGGCGCGATGAAGTCGCCGACGTACGCGTCGACGCGCGCGTTCGTCGCGCTGTCCTGGCAGCTCGAGTCGCCCGTATTCGTGACGCCCACCAGGATCGGGCCCGCCGGGTCGTCGACGAACAGCCCGCCCCCGCTGTCGCCGTCGCAGGACAGGCCGGGGCCGGGCCTCACGGAGAACGAGGCGTCGGAGATCGCGGAGATCTGGGACGTGCCCTGGCGCCGCTGGCCGCTGGACGCGGGATCGAGGGCCGCCGTCTGGCCGAATCCGACCACCGTGACCGGATCGTCGACGCGAGCCGGCAGGATCCCGGCCTCGGGCAGGCGCGCGGGCGTCACGGTCACAGGGGCTGCGAGGCGCAGCAACGCCACGTCAGCCGTGTGCGTGGCGTCGTCGAAGTCGGGGTGCACCAGCACCTGGGTCACGTAGGCCGACACGCCGGCGCGCCGCGTGTCCGCGGCGAACATGACCTCGTAGACCTGCCATGCGGGCTCTCCCTTGAAGCAGTGACCCGCCGTCAGCACGACGTCGGGTGCGATCAGCGTGCCGCTGCAGAAGGAGGACAGCGCCTCGGAGCAGCCCTGGCGGCGCACGCCGATCGCCCCCACCGCCGCGTGGTCGGTGTCGGGGCTCCCCGCCACGATCGCGCCCCTCGCGGCCGGGGTCGGGTCGCCGCCGGCCTGAGGGCCCGCCGCCGGCACGCAGCCCAGCAGGGTCGCGGTCACCGCCGCGACGCCACGTCGAAGGTCCGCATTCATGGCGTCGCGGGGGCGTCGCCTTCCTTCTCGATCTTGGCGAGATGCACGCGCAGCCGTTCCACCCGGAAGCGCAGCTCGGCGGCGCGCGTATGGTCTCCCGCCGCCTCCAGCGCCTCGGCCCTGGACTCCAGCGTGGGGAGCTGCTCCTGGCTCAGCGCGACGATGCGTCCGCGCTGCCGGGCCTGGTACTCCGGGTCGACGTGGTTGTCCTGCTCGGGGAGCGGGGCATATGACCGGTCGCCGGTCACACCCGCCGATTGAGAGGGCGGCGTCGGGACGGGCGTTCGCGCGGCCTTGGGTTCGGCCGGCTCCGCCGCGGCTCGCGCGGTCACTGTGGCCGGCGCCTCCTCGACCTGGGCGGGCGCAACGTCGGTCTCCTGGTTGGGGAGCGCGGTCGCGACGGCCTTCAGACGGAGGGCGCGCCATCCGACGAACGACAAGACAGCGAGCGCGGCCATCAGGGTCACGCGGCTCGACCAAGTGCGTCTCGCTTCCGGCTTCGTCCGAAGGGTCGTCATCGACTTTCCGAGTCGAGCGCCCAGCAAACAGCGGGCCAGATGGCAGGGCACGAAGCGGCGCAGAGTGCAGGCACCCGGATTGAGCACGTGCTCAATTCACGCGCGTTCCTGGGCTCGAATTGGGCACGCGCCGTGCCCAATTCGGGCACGCAGGCGCCGGCCCGCGTGGTAGGTTGGCCGGCCTGCTGTCAGCAGTCGCCGAACCACTCTTGACGCGGTCGGCGCGCCCCGGATGTAATCGGCAACGGAGTCGTTGGTGAGTGGACAGTCGTGAGCGAACGCGGTAGTTCCCCAAACCTCCCTACGACCTTGCTCGGCGCCGGCACACAGGGCGCCCGGCGGATGCTCTGGCTTTCGGTCAGCGAGGATGGTCGGGCCTGGTCGGTGCCGCTTCCTTCTTCCGGCCGCATCTCGATCGGGCGTGCCTCCGAAAACGACGTCGTGCTGAAGGGACCGCTGGTGTCGCGGGTCCACGCGGTCGTCCACGTGGGCGCCGCGATCGAGGTCGAAGACACGGGCAGCGCCAACGGCACCAGCGTGCGCCAAGAGGGGCTGCGGGCCGGGCAGCGCGTCGAGGTTCAATGCGGCGACTCGATCCTCATCGGCTCGGCCGCGCTGGTGATTCACGGCCGCGGGCTGTCGGCGGGGCGAATCGACAAGCAGGTCTCGGGAGAGGCCCTCACGCAGAAGCTGGCGGCCTTCGGGCAGTCCGGCGGCGGCGTGACCGTCGCACGGCTGCGGCTGTCCAGCGAGCTTCACGCCCAGTGGGTGACGGCGCTGGTGTGCGAGGCCCTGCCCGAGGCTTCGGCCGTCGCGTGGCTGGGGCGCGGGCTTTGTGGGATCGTCGTGGCGGCGTCCGCTGCGGAGCACGGCGCGGCCGCGCTGCGCGCGCTGACCGAGAAGCTGGTGGCCTGGGGCGTGCGCGCGTCCGTGGACGAGCGGCACGTGGCGTGGCCCGCCGAGCGCGAGCGCCTGAACGCCGCGCTGGCGCTGCTGGGCCCGGACGCGCGCGCCGCCGAGCGCGAGCGCGCGGGCTCGATCGTGCGGGACCCAGCCATGCAGAAGCTCTTCGCGATGATCGAGCGCGTGGCCGTGGGCACGATCTCGGTGCTGGTGCTGGGTGAGACGGGCGTGGGCAAGGAGGTGGTCGCGCGGGCCGTCCACGCCGCATCGCCGCGGCACGACCAGCCGTTCGTGGGCATCAACTGCGCGGCGATGTCGGAGACCCTGATCGAGAGTGAGCTCTTCGGACACGAGGCGGGAGCGTTCACAGGCGCGCGCGCCGCGAAGCTGGGCCTCATCGAGAGCGCCCACCGCGGAACGCTGCTGCTGGACGAGGTGGGTGAGCTGCCGCTTTCCACGCAGGTGAAGCTGCTGCGCGTGCTGGAGACCAGGGAAGTGCTGCGCATCGGCGGGGTCACGCCCCGCCCCGTCGACCTGCGCGTCGTCGCCGCGACAAACCGCAATCTCGCGGCCGCTGTGGCGCGCGGGACCTTCCGCGAGGACCTGCTGTTCCGGCTGAACGGCGTCACGCTGTCGGTGCCGCCGCTGCGGGAGCGCAAGGCGGAGATCGAGCCGCTGGCGCGCCAATTCGTCGCCGCGATGTCCGCCCAGTTGGGGCGCCCCGCGCCGCGCCTGCACGAGGCGACGTTGGAGCTGCTGCTGCAGCATTCGTGGCCAGGCAACGTGCGGGAGCTCCGCAACGTGCTCGAGCGCGCCGTGCTGCTGTGCGCCGACGACGCCATCCTGCCCGAGGATCTGCCCGCCGAGCTTCAGCGCGCCGACGGCGAGACGCCCATCTTCGCCGCACGCGACGGGGCGCAGGCCGGCGCGCCGGAGTCGACGGCCGAGCCGGCGGTGCCGGGCGAGCGCGAGCGGATCGTCGCCGCGCTGGACGCCTGCGCCGGCAACCAGACGCGCGCTTCGGAGATGCTGAAGATGCCCAGGCGCACGCTGGACAAGCGACTCCGGCAGTACGACATCCCCAGGCCGCGCACGCGGACCGAGGAGCCGGATTGAGGTGGTTTCTGCGTCGAGCAACGAAGAGCTAGGTCGCGTCGTCGCGGGACGCTTCGCGCTCCAGCGCCAGCTGGGCGCGGGCGCGATGGGCACGGTGTTCGAGGCCACGCCCGTGGGTGGCGGCGGCCCCGTGGCCGTCAAGCTGCTGCACCGGCACCTGCTCGCCCACCCTCAGGCGCTCAAGCGGTTCCGGCGCGAGGCGCGTGCGGCGGCGAGCCTCGCGCATCCAAACTGCGTCGTCGTGCTGGAGGCCGACACGGACGCGAGCACGGGCGATCCATACCTGGTCATGGAGCTGCTGCGCGGCCGCACGCTGGCCGACGAGCTGCGCGAGGTGTTCCCCGTCCCGCTGCCCCGCGCCCAGTGGATCACGCTGCAGATCCTGGCGGCGATCGAGGCCGCGCACCGGCAAGGCATCGTCCACCGCGACCTCAAGCCGGCAAACGTCATGCTCGTCCGCCAGGCCCTCGGCGGCGATCTGGTCAAGGTCTGTGACTTTGGCATCGCCAAGCTCATGGACCCCGAGGGTGGCGCGCACCCGCTGGGGGAAGGATCGTCTTCGGGGACGGCTCAGGTGCTGGTGGGAACGCCCGAGTACATGTCGCCCGAGCAGGCGCGCGGCGACGAGCTGGATGGGCGCTCGGACGTCTACGCCGCAGGCGTGATCCTGTACCAGATGCTGAGCGGCGACGTCCCGTTCCGGGCCGGCTCTGCCGTGGGCACGCTGGCTCGCAAGCTGGCCGAGCCGCCGCCCGCGCCGAGCGAGAAGTTCCCGGGGCTGCGTCTGCCGGCGCCTCTCGAGGCTCTGATCGTGCGAGCGCTGCAGCGGAACCGCGAGGACCGGCCGCCGTCGGCGGCGGCGTTTGCGCGCGAACTGGAGGCGATGACGTTCACGGACGCCGAGATCCGCGCGGCCTCCGAAACGGCGCTGGAGTCGTCGGGCAAGTCGACGCAGGCGCCGACGCTGGTGGGGAGGACGGCCTCGCGAACGCCGACGCCCAAGCCGGCCGTGGCGTCGACGCGCGGCCGCCGCGCGTGGTGGCTGGCCGTGCTCGCGGCGGGGGCCGCCGGTGCACTGGCGATCGGGCTCCTGCGCGGCCGCGCCCG
>DASZUD010000326.1:0-8166 GCA_035548155.1 Polyangia bacterium | reverse complement strand
ACCCCGACGCGGCGCAGACCGTGGACGGCGTGATGGTGACGCCGACCGATCAGCTCCGCCAGGGCCAGTCGGGTCAGCAGTCGCTGACGATCACGATCTCGAAGGCGGCGGGCGGCCTCGGCAACGCGTCGATTCTCGACTTCGGCGGCGTCACCGGCAAGGTCGACACGGCCAACAGCACGGCGACCAAGCTGGTGATCAAGGCGTCGGCGCCGCACGGCCTTGCCCCGGGCAAGCGCACGCTGAAGGTCTCGACCCAGGGCGGCGTGGTCACGGAGGCCGACGTCATCGAGGTGACGCCGATCACCGCCGGCCCGGCAGGCTCCGACGCGGACGGCGTCGGCTTCGGCACGACGAAAGCGCCGTACCGCAGCTTGAAGGTCGCCTTGGGCGCGGCAGACGTCGGTGACACGATTTCTCTGCTCGACGGCAAGTACTCGGTGGCCGCCTCGGCCGAGTCCTGGGGCTACACGCTTCCGACGGACATCACGATCGTCGGTCAGTCGACGGCGAACACGATCATCGACGGCGTTGGCGCGACGGGCAGCCCGGATGGCTTCGACATCACGGGCAAGCTGAAGCTCCAGACGCTCTCCGTGCAGCACTTCCGCTACGGCATCGACACGGCGGTGGCCAACTCGTCGATCACGCTCCAGGACGTCTACCTCGGCGGCAACTCGTCCTACGGCATCTACATCGAGCAGGCGGCGATGGGCACGACGCTCAACGTCCTCGGCAAGAACAGCACGATCGATCAGCCGGGCCAGACCGCGCTCTACATCTACAACGTGCCGAACGTCACCGTGAACGTGACGGACGCCACCGTGCAGGGCGGCAGCCAGGTCGTTCAGGCGAGCTACGGCGTGTCGGCCCTCAATCTCACGTTCACGGGCGCGACCGTCAAACAGCTCTCGCCGAACTACTCGGCGTTCTACATCGCCCCCAGCAACAACCAGCCGACGTCGGTCAAGCTGATGAACTGCACCATCGCGGGCAACGTCTCCTACTCCGACGCGAAGGGCTCGCTCACGATCGCGGGCAGCACCATCACGCAAGTCGCCGGCGCCGGCGTCAGCTTCTCGGGCATGACGCTCGCGATGAGCAACACGACCGTGAAGATGGTCAACAACAGCTACCAGGGCCTGGATCTCGCCGGCGCTGGCACGATGACGCTCACCGGCGTCACGGTCGACGGCGGCAACTACAACGTGCAGCAGTCGGGCGCGGGCAGCTCGATGAAGGTCCGCGGCTCGACCTTCAAGAACTCGTACTACGACGGCTACTACATCACGGCTGGCGACCTCGATTTCGGCACGGCAACGGAAGACGGCAACAACGCCCTCCTCGCGCCCAGCTATTCGGGGGGGTACGCGTTCTACATCAGCCGTCCGTCGGGCGCCGCGTCGGGCAACCCGATCACCTCGAGCGCGTCGGCCATCGGCACGTCCAACAACGTGCCGGGCGCGAAGACGATTGACGCGACGGGCACGGCCCAGAGCCAGGCGCCGCAGCTCTGGTACGTCGCGGTCCCCAACAAGCTGATCTTCTACTAGGACTAGCGGCCGGGGCCGACTTCGGCCCAGAATAGCGGTCCATGAGCGACGACGGCACCTCCTCCGCGACCATGCTGGGGCCCGGTGCCGTCGGTGCGCCTGCTTCGGCGCCGCCTTCGGGGGGACCGCCGCCGGGCGCGACGACGCCCGGCGTGGGCCCCGGGGGCGACTTGCCCCCGGGCTTCGTCGTCGGTGAGTACCGCCTCGAGAAGGTGCTGGGCCGCGGCGGCATGGGCACCGTGTACGCGGGCGTGCAGCCCGTCATCGAGAAGCAGGTCGCGATCAAGCTGCTGAACGCGCAGTTCTCGGCGGACGAGAACCTCGTGAAGCGCTTCGTCGACGAGGCGCGCGCCGTGAACCGCATCCGGCACGCGAACATCATCGACATCTTCTCGTTCGGACAGATCGCCGACGGCCGCCAGTACTTCGTCATGGAGTACCTCGAGGGCACGACGCTGGCCGAGCGCATGGAGCGCGGCGATCTGTCGGGCGACGACATGCCGGCGTTCCTCACGCAGATCTGCGACGCGCTCGACGCCGCGCACGGCGAGAACATCGTCCACCGCGACCTCAAGCCCGAGAACGTCTGGATCGTCACGCCCAAGCGCGGCAAGCCGTTCGTCAAGCTGCTGGACTTCGGCATCGCCAAGCTCCTGTCGCAGGGCGAGAAGTCGGCGACCCAGACCGGCATGGTCATGGGCACGCCGCACTACATGTCGCCCGAGCAGTGCCACGGCAAGGCCGTGGATCACCGCACGGACATCTACGCGATGGGCGTCATGCTGTACCAGCTGTACTCGGGGCGGATGCCGTTCCAGGGCGAGACGTTCGCCGAGATCCTCGCGAAGCAGATCGTCGACACGCCTGAGCCGCCTTCGAAGCACGCGCCCGTGCCGGCCGAGCTGGACCGCCTCATCATGCGGTGCCTCGCCAAGGATCCGGCGGCGCGCCCGCAGTCGGCGAAGGAGCTGGGGCAGACGCTGTCGTCCGTGCTGGCGGGCGTCGCGGCGCGCATCCAGAAGGCGTCGGGGCAGCCCACGTCGGCGACGACGCTGTCGGCCAGCGCTGTCGAGGTGCGGCGCGGCGAGACCGAGGTGGCGACGCGCAAGAGCAGCAAGCGGGGGCTCTTCATCGGCGCCGCCGTCGCGCTCGTCGCCGCGGTGGTCGGGATCGTCGCGCGGTCCGGGCAGGGCCACGCGCCGCCGGCTCCGGCCGCCGCCAGCGCGGCGCAGCCGCCGGTCACGGCGCCGCCGATCGCGGCGCCCGCCCCAGCGCCGCCCCCTGCACCCGCGGTCGTGCCTGCGCCCGAGCCGGAGGCGCCCTCGGCGGCGACCGCCGACGCGACGGGAAAGAAGCACCACGGCGGCGCGAAGCCCGCGCGGCGTGACGAGGCGCCGCCCGCTCCGGGGCCCGCGCGGCAGCGCTCGCGCGCGTCCGATACGGGCTTGGTCACACACAACCCGTTCGAGTAGGCTGCGGGTCCGAGAGGACCCGCATGACTTCGCTCGCGTACTCGCCCGCTCGTCGCATCGCGCTTCACCTGGCGTCGCTCGCCGCGCTCGCCGTCTTCGCGGCCGTGCCCGCGCACGCCGCCGACGCCCCGGCCGCTGCCGCGGGCCCTTCTCCCGCCGTCAAGGCCGAGGCGCGCGAACGCTTCGACACGGGCCTGCACCTGTTCGAGAAGGGCGAGAACGCGGGCGCGTTGGCCGAGTTCAAGCGCGCGTACCAGCTGATCCCGAACCCGGTCGTCCTCTACAACATGGGGCTCGTCTACGCGGCGATGAATCGGCCGGTCGACTCGCTCGACGCGCTCACGCAGTTTCTGGCGGATCCTGGCGCCGCGGGCGCCGCCGAGAAGAAGCACGCCACCGACGTGCGCGCCGAGCAGGAGAAGCGCATCGCGCAGCTGGTCGTGCTGACCGATCACCCGGCGACCGTCGAGGTCGACGGCGTCGAGGTGGGGCGCACGCCCCTCTCCAAGCCCCTCCGCGTCGCGAGCGGCTCGCACGTGGTCGCGGTCGAGGCGCCGGGCTTCCTGGGATCGCGCCGCGAGGTGACGCTGGCCGGCCAGCTCACCGAGACGATCGCGATGTCGATGCAGCCCACCGACACCCGCATGGCCCAGCTCGTCGTGACGTGCCCCGTGCCCGGCGCCGAGGTCGTCGTCAACGGCAAGCGCGTCGGCGCGACGCCGCTGCCGGCGAGCGTCGCCGTGCCGCCCGGCAAGGCGAACGTCGAGCTGCAGCGCGCGGGCTACGTGACGGCGAAGCAGACGATCGCGCTCGACGAAGGCGCGCGCGGCGAGCTGGCGTTCTCGCTGGACGAGGACCCTGCGGCGCCGTCGGCGGTGAAGGGCCGATTGGTCATCTCGGCGAGCGAGCCGGGCGCCGAGATCAGCGTCGACGGTGGCCCGCGTCGTCCGCTCGGAGGGCCGGTGACGTTGCCGGTGGGCCCGCACCGAGTGAGCCTCGTCAAGGCCGGGTTCGAGACCGCAGAGCGCGGCGTCGAGGTCTTGAACGGCCAGGACGCGTCACTCGTCGTGACGCTCGTGCCGACGGCTGAGAACGCCGCCCACATCGAGGCGGAGCGCCACACGATACGGACCGTGGGATGGTCCCTCGCGATCGGCGGCCTCGCGCTGCTCGCGGGCGGCACTGTCTACGGCCTCGTGTCGAACGCGAACGTCTCGAGCGCACAGAAGGATCTGAACGCCGTCGTCGCCGATCAGATGCAAGAGCTCCTGCCCGGCGGCACCTCGAACCCGTGCTGGAATCACCCGAGCACTCCCGGCAACGCCGGCCAGTACGCCGCGGCCGGTTGCCAGACCTTCGTCGATGACGCACAAAACAGGGTGAACACGACGAAGCTCGAGCGGATCATCGGCTTCAGCGCCGCAGGCGTGGGCGCCGTCGCGGCAGGCATCGGCGTCTACCTCATCGCGACGCACGGAAAGACCGAGTCCGGCTCCGGCGTGACGGCGAGCGTGTGGAGCGACGGGCGCGACGGGGCAGGGCTGACCCTCGGCGGCAGATTCTGACCGCGGCGCCGGTTCCGTGCCCCGGCGCCGCGCCCGTCGCGTCGCGACCGTCCGGGGCAGTTCGGAAAGGCGCGCGTCTGCGACGACACGTAGACGAACTCCGGGATCCACTTCGTGCCGGGCCACTTGCCGTCGCCGTTGAACCAGTTGCACGTCGAGCAGCCTACGCCGATCGTCTTGTTCCTCTCGTAGGCGTTCGCGACGATGGTCGCCATGCCGGCCGCCGCGGGATCGATCTCTGGCTTCCGAGGTGTTAGGAGTGGAGCGTGGCTCCCGATGATCTTCGCGCGCGGGATCGCGCCGCGTTCTGGCACCCGTGCGGTCAGATGCGCGACTACGACGACTTCCCTCCTCTGGAGATCGTGGGCGCGAGCGGCAGCCGCCTGCGGCTCGCCGACGGGCGTGAGATCCTCGACGCGATCTCCAGCTGGTGGTGCAAGGCGCTGGGCCACGGGCACCCGCACCTGCTCGCGGCGCTGCGCGAGCAGGCCGTTGCGTTCGAGCACGTCATCACGGCGAACACGACCAACGCGCCGCTCGTGCGCCTCTGCGAGCGGCTGCTCGCCGCGGCCAACGGCGCGGGCGCGGAGGCGTGGGGGCCCGGTGCCCGGCCCGGCAAGACACCGGGCCACTTCGGCAAGGTCTTCCTTGCCGACAACGGGTCCACCGCCGTGGAGATCGCGCTCAAGATGGCGCTGCAGGCGCAGGCGCAACGGGGCCAGACGTCGCGCACGCGCTTCGCAGCGTTCGCGAACGGATACCACGGCGAGACGGTGGCCACGCTTTCCGTCGGCGACTGCGACCTCTACTCGTCGCCGTACGGCCCGCTCATGTTCCCCGTGACCAAGCTCGCCGGGCTGCCGTATCGCGCCGGCCCCGAGGACCCGCGCTGGCTCGACGCCGCCGCCGAGTGGCCTGCGATCGAGCGCGCGCTCGACGCCGAGGCCGACACGCTGGCCGCCGTGATCTACGAGCCCGTGCTGCAGGCCGCGGGCGAGATGCGGCTTTACAGCCCCGATCTGCTGCGCCGGCTGCGGCGCTGGGCCGACGCGCGCGGCGTGTACCTCATCGCCGACGAGATCGCGGCGGGGATGGGACGGCTGGGCGCGATCCTGGCGAGCCACCTCGCCGAGGGCCCGGGCCGCGTCTCGCGCGCGGCGCTGCCCGACTTCGCGACGCTGTCGAAGGGCCTCACGGGCGGCGTGCTGCCGTTGTCGGCCGTGCTCACGACGGACGCCATCGCGTCGCTGTTCGAGTCCGAGTGGGCCGAGGGCCGCGCCTTCTTGCACTCGAACACGTACACCGGCAACGCGCTCGGCGTCGCCGTCGCGAACGCCGCGCTCGACGTCTTCGCGCGCGAGGACATCCTCGGGCGCGTCGCCGCCGAAGGGCCCGCGCTGCGCGGCGCGCTCGCGGAGCTGGTCGCGCGGCGGCCGGACCTGCCGTTCACCGGCGTTCGCGGCGCGGGCATGGTCGCGGCGGTCGACCTGCGCGGGCCCGGCGGCCAGCCGTTCGGGGCGGCGCGCCGGACGGGGTACCGCGTCTACCGCGAGGCCGTCGCGCGCGGCGTGCTCCTGCGCAACGTCGGCGACACGATGTACCTCTTCCCGCCGCTCAACGTCGCGCGCGCCGACGTCGTCGAGATGGTCCGCGTCCTCGAAGCCAGCGTCGAGGCCGTCGTGAGATAGCGCAACCGCGTGGCGGGCGCGCCGAAAAGCCCGCCGCATGCGCTTGGCGCTCTGGACCGGTTCGCTCGCCGCGGGCATCGCGTTCGCTGTGGCGCTCGATCTGCGGGCGCCCGCGGTCGTCGCGCTCGCGGTCGTCGCCCCCGCGGTGCTCCTCTTCGTCGGGCTTTACGCGGTGAATCGCGCGCGCAGTCTCGGCGGCGCGGCGCTCGCCTTCGCGGCGGGCGCCATGCTCGGACGGGGGGCGGCGCGCCCGCGCGTCCTCGCGCCGGCCGTCGCGGCAGCGGTCGAGAACGACGGCGCGGTCCAGATCGTCGCGCGCGTCGCGCGAGGGCCCGAGTGGTCGACACGCGGCGCGCGCCTCGTCGTCGAGCTCGAGCGCGTCGAAGGGGCGCCCGCCCACGGGACGCTGGCGCTGTCCGTGATCGCCGGGTGGCCCGACTTCGGGCCCGGCGAACGGCTCTCCTTCCGGGCGGCGCTGCACGAGATTCGCGGCACCTGCAACCCGGGCGTGCCCGATCCGGCGCTCGCGCTGCGCGCGTCGGGCATCGACGTGCTCGCAGGCGTGCCGTCGGCGGACGCGCTCCGACGCGTCGGACCGGCCGACGGTGGCCTGCGGCGTGCGGCCTTTGAAGCTCGGCGCGCGATGAGGGCGGCGATCGATCGCGCCGTGCCAGGCGCACCAGGCGCGTTCCTCAAGACGGCCGTGCTCGGCGATCGGCGCGGCGTGGGCGACGACGTCGAGGCCGGGTTCACGGCCGCTGGCGCCACCCACGTCCTCTCCGTCTCGGGGCTGCACCTCGCGGCCGTCGTCGCGGTCGTCTTCCTGGTCGCGCGCGTCGTCGCCGGCGGCGTGCCCGCGCTGCCGCTCTACGTCGACCCGCGGGCCGTGGCAGCGGTGCTGGCGTTGCCCGCGCTGGTCTTCTTCACGCTGCTCACGGGCGAAGCGGTCGCGACCCAGCGCTCGGCGATCATGCTCGCGGTCGGCATGGGGGGCATCGTGCTCGGGCGCCCGGTCTCGGCGGCGCCCGCGATCGCCGCGGCAGCGCTCGTCATCCTGGTGCTCGGGCCGCTGCGCCTCTACGACGACTCGTTCCAGCTGTCGCTCGCCTCGGTGGCAGGCATCGCGCTCCTCGCGCGGCGGCTCGGGCCTGCACGGGGCGCGCGCCCGCGGTCGTGGCCGGGGCGCGCGCTCGACTGGCTCTGGCGTTTCGGCGCGGCCACGGCCGCGGCCACGGCGTTCACCGCGCCGCTCGTGGCCCACGACTTCGGGGAGATCGCGCCCGCGGCGCCCCTCGGCAACCTCGCCCTGGTGCCGCTCGTCGAGCTCGCCGTCGTGCCGGTCGGGTTGTTCGGGGCGGCGTTCGCGGCGCTCGGGGCCGCGCCTGGCGCCTTGGCGCTGCGGGTCGCGGGCGTGGCGGCGCGGCTCGCGCTCGCCGTCGCGGACGGCTTTCGTGCGCACGCGCCCTTGTTGACGTGCCGCCTGCCGAACGCCTTCGAGACGGGCGCTCTCATGTCGGCGGCCGCCGGCTTGCTGTTCTCCGTGCGCGCCGAGGGCCGGGCGCGGCGCTGGGCGGCGGGCGTGGGCCTGGCCGCGGCGCTCGCCGGCGCGGGCAGCCTCGGACTGTCGGAGATCGCCGCGGCGGCGGACGGCGGGCTGGTGGCGCTCGTCCACACCCAGGCCGCCGGCGACAACGGCCCGATCGATTCCATGATCGCAGCGCTGAAGAAGCTCTCCGACGAGAAGGGCTTCCAGACCCGCATCGTCTATGCGCAGGACGCCGCCACCTACGAGACCATCTTCAAGTCGCTCGCCGATGCCGGCGCCTCGATCATCGCCGCGACCTTCAACGAGGTCGCCGAGCCGATCAAGGCGCTCGCGCCGCAATAT
>DASZUD010000325.1:0-8078 GCA_035548155.1 Polyangia bacterium | reverse complement strand
GGGACTCCCTCCGGTCCTGACCCCGGACGATCTGGCCATCCTGCTCCGCATGCGCAAGCGCGCGGTGCTCGACGCCATCGTTCGAGGCGAGTTGCCGGGTGTCCGACGCGTAGGCCGGAAGATCAGGGCCGATCGCGACACGATCTTGCGCTGGCTCGCCGAGGGGAACGGAGCCTCGCGTGACGAGGCCGGCGAACGATAACAATCCGTCGGGTGATCTGGCCGCCCTCGTCGAAGATCTCGCGGCGCTGGCGGTCGAGTTTCACCTTGACGGTCGTTTTGAAGAGAGCGTCGATGTCCACCATGAGAAGGAGCACGCGAATGAGCGAGATCCAGGGCTCGACGACCCTCCCGTCGCGGCCGGCGGCTGAGCCTGCGACTCGCGTCGTGGTCTACTCGCGTTACTCGACAGACCGTCAAGATGCGCGGTCGATCGACGACCAGGTGCGCCGCTGCCGCCAGTTCGCCGTGGCGCGTGGCTACGACATCGTCGGCGAGTACGCAGACGCGGCGATCTCGGGCGCGCACACCGAACGGCAGAACCTTCAGCGCTTACTCGCTGACGCACGCCGAGGCGCGTTCCGGCACGTGCTCGTCGATGACCTGAGCCGTCTTTCGCGCGACCTCGGCGATGCATGGCGTCTCGTGTTCAGCGACTTTGCTTCCCACGACGTCAGCGTGGTCGACGTCACCAGCGGGATCTCGTCCGAAGCGCAAGGCGCGCGCATGACGTTCGGGGCGATGGCGCTCATCAGCGATGGCTTCCTGCAGATGATTCGGACCGAGACGCACCGGGGCCTCGAGGGGCGCGCGCTCGCCGGCTTCGCCACTGGCGGCAAGACCTACGGCTTCTCGACCGTGCCCGAGGAGAACCCGCAGCAACCCGAACACCCGCGCAAGGTGCGCGTGATCTGCGCGCCCGAGGCGGCCATCGTCCGACGCATCTTCGAGATGTACGTCGCTGGAACGTCGCTGAAGGCGATTGCATCACGCCTGAACGAAGAAGGAGTCCGCGCACCGCACGACAACGGGAGGGGGAACAAGATCGCGCGCGGCTGGGGCCACACGACGATCTTCTCGATGCTCAAGAACGAGCAGTACGTCGGCGTCTGGGTGTGGAACAAGGAGAAGTGGGTTCCGATCCCAGGTACCTCTCGGTACCGGCGAATCCCACGACCGCCGTCCGAGCACGTCCGGAAGGAAATCCCCGAGTTGCGGATCGTGCCTGCCGATCTCTGGGAGCGCGCGCAGGCTCGCCGGGGGATTCGCCCCCGTGGCGCGGGCCGGCCGCCCGGAACGGGGAAGATGACTTCGCTGCTGTCTGGGCTGCTTCGCTGCGGAGTCTGCGGCGGCAGCTTCGTGATCGTGTCGCGGCGATACGGCGGGGGCGACAAGGCCGGCAAGCCCGGGTATGCGAACTACGGCTGCGCGGCGAACCGCTCGCGCGGTGACACCATCTGCGCGAACGCGCGCACCGTCTCCGAGAGAAAGCTCGTGAGCGGCGTGGTCGCCGAGCTCAAGGAGCAGCTCAACCGCCCGGACCTCCTGTCGCGGTTCGCGGAGACGTTCACGAAGCGGTTCGACCAGGTCGTGCGCGGCACCGATGGCGAGCTTCGCGACCTCGACCGCCAGATCGAGCGCGCCTCGGGCCGCGTGAAGAACGTAACCGCCGCGATGGCGGCTGCCGGCTTCTCCGAGGCGCTCCTCGCTCAGCTCAAGGTCGAGGAGGCGGCCGTCGCCGCGCTCAAGGCACGTCGGGCTACCGCGGCGAAGGACACCCGCCCCAAGGTCTTGCCGCACCCCCGCGTCATCCAGACCTACCTCGCCCGCCTGTGGGACGCCCTGGATCGCGACACGGGGCGCGCTCGCGACCTCCTGGCCCGGCACATGCCGCCGCTCGTTCTAACGCCACACGGGCGCTCCTATCGCGTCACGGGCGGCTTCAACCTGGCCCTCTGCCTCGAGGAAGACCCCGAAGCGGGCCCCGTGCCCGCCGAGTCTTTGATAATGCAAGTAGGCGGGACAGGGATTGAACCTGCGACCCGATCCGTGTAAAGGACCCGCTCTGCCGCTGAGCTACCCGCCTGAAGGGAAGGGCGATGTTAGTCGAGCGCGGCGCGCTCGCAAGGGGTCAGTCGCGGAGGCTGTTGCGGGTGCCGGAGCCGATCTGCGGGCCGAAGGGCTCGCCGTCGAGATCCAGCACCTCGTCGGAGAGGAGATCGAGCGGGCGCGGGCGGCGCGAATGACCGTCGCTGCCGCGGTGCTCGCGGTGCTCGTGGCTCGTCGAGGCTTGCGTCTCGCGCGGTTCGGGCAAAGGCTCGGGCAATCGTTCGACGATGGCGGGCACGGGCGCGATTTGAGCGGGCGCGGGCTCGCTCGGAAGCGGTGCGGTCGGCGCTGGTCGCGCCGAAGTCGGCGAGGTGGTCCAGGCCGGCGACGCCAATCCGTTCAGGCCGCTTCGACCGACGTGAACGCCCGCGACCAACGCGAGCGCGGCGATGCCCGCGGTCGCGAGCAGCGCGGGGGCGATCCCACGTCGGCGAGGCGGCGTGGCGGCGACCGGTTCCCTGAACGGCGGCGGTGCCGCGGCGGCGCTTCGCCGGTCGGCGACGCGTTGCTCGTGCGGAGCGGTCGTGCCGTGGTGTGAGATCTCGAAGCACGCGTAGTCGAACGTCGCGCTGGGCTCGGAGGCCGACGGCGGGCGCAGGTGGAACTCGACCAGCGCGCGGCGCTGCGCCCGCTCGCCAGCGAACGCGCCGCTCACGAGCCCGCCGAGGTGCCGCGCCTGCGAGTCGGAAGCGTCGACGCCCACGGACTCCAGCGCCGCGCCCAGCTCGGCCGCCGTCTGGAAGCGCGCGTCTGGATCCAGCGCCAGCGCGCGCGCACAGATCGCGCGCAACGCGGGCGGCACGTCGACGTCCTCCGGCAGCGGCGGCGCGCACTCGCCCGTGGCCAGGCGCCAGGCGCCGCTCACGCCTTCGGTCCTGCGTCCCCACAGGCGCCGGCCCGCGACGATCTCCCACAGCAGCACGCCAGCGGAGAAGACGTCGGCGCGCCGATCGACGCGATCGCCCCGGATCGCCTCGGGGGAGAGATACGCGAGCTTGCCCTTGATTCCGCCGGGACGCGTCTGGTGCGCCGCCGCCAGCGTCTTCGCGACGCCGAAGTCGAGCAGCTTCACGTGCCCGTCGTACGTCACCATGACGTTGTGGGGGCTCACGTCGCGGTGAACCACCTCGAGCGGCGTGCCGTCGTAGTCCGCCAGCGTGTGCGCGTACTCGAGGCCGGCGAGCACCTTCGTGACGATGCGCAGCCGCGCCCCGAGCGCCAGCTCGGGCGAGCCCGCCAGGCGTCCGAGCACGCTGGTGAGCGGCTGCCCGTCGAGGTACTCCATCGCGATCGCGAGGCGGCCTTCGTGATGGACCACGTCGTACGTCTGAACGACGTTCGGGTGGTTGAGGCGCGCGGACAGGCGCGCCTCGTCGAGGAACATCGTGAGGAAGTCAGCGTCCTCGGCCAGCTCGGGCCACAGGCACTTCAACACCGAGAGCTTCACGACGCCGTTCGTGCGCGTCGCCGCCAGCAGGACCTCGGCCATGCCGCCGCGGCCTATGCGCGCGAGCGTCTCGTAGCGTGCGTCAGAGGAGAGGTCGAGGTCGAAGAAGGGCATTGCCGTGAGGTCGCGCGTTCGGGCGAGCGTCCATGTAGCAACAGCCAAACACGAGTGGCAAGAGACGAACGACGCCGCGTGAAAACGTTACGTGACGGCAACGCGACGGCGTGCAACCGCGTGAGCATCTGGAATTCCAGCCGCTCGCGCGCGGCCGATCAGAAGCGGTAGCCGCGGCCGAAGGCGTCGGCGATCGAGCGCCCTTCGTCCTCGGGCTCGACGGCGTAGTAGCTCGCGACACCGTCGATGATGCCCACGACCAGCGTGGCGGCGAACACGGCGACCGATACGTTGTTGATCGACTTCAACGTCTCGGCCGTCCCCCGGTGAGGGCCGAACGTGTGGCCCGCGTACTGGCTGTCCCACGCGCGCAGCTGCAGGTCCGTCGCGAGCGCCGTGCCGAGCGACAGCACCTCGAGCGCCGCGATCGTGATCCCCCGCGCCTTGTGCCCGCTCTGGAATTGGCCCGCCGGCGGCAGGAACGCGAGGGCGAGGCTCTTTCCGGGGCGGTGGCTCGCGGCTTCTTTGATCTCCGCGGCGTGCCGGCGGCGCACGTTCTCGAAGAACGCGACCACGTCGGGGCGCGCGTTGGTGGGATCGAGGCGCGTGTTCGGGCGCAGGCGCAGCAGCTCGAAGAACGCCGTCTCTGCTCCTTCTTGCCGGCCCGTCAGGTAAAGGCCGATGCCGAGATAGCGCAGCGCCTGCGCGCGCTCGGCTTCCGTCGGGTGCAGGCGGCCCTCGGCGACGAGGCGCGCCGAATCGACGACCATCTCCATCTCGCCGTACTCGTAGGCGGCGCGCGCGCGGGCCAGCGCCGCTTCGGCGTCGACGGGCGGCGTCGACGTCGTCCCCGGCACGTTGATGGTCGGCGGCGCTTCGACGGGCGCGGGCTTCGGCTCGGCGCCGGGCGCCGGCTCGCCCGGCGGCGCCGCCTTGATCACGGGCGCGTCGCTCGCGCGCGCGGCGACGGAGGTCGTGGCGAGCGCGGCGGCGACGGCCCATCTCGAAAGAGCGCCTGGGCTCATGGATCGATCGTTTCGCCTCACGTCAGGGCGTCCCGTCCGGATCGGGCAGCATGAGCCGGAACGTACCATCGCTGCGCGTGACCGTCTCGGCGACGGGTACGGCCGGGTCGCAGCCTGAATCGGCGGCGCGGCAGAACGCCTGCACCAGCGCTGCGCCCACGCCCTGCAAGCTGGGATCGACGACGCGGCCTGCGTACAGCAGGGCTGGAGGCATCGTGCGATCCTGAACGGGAGGCGCTGCGTTGCTGACAGCGAAGGGCGGGAAGGTCGCGTTCGCGAGCGTCGCACCCACGCGCGGCAGCGCGCGCAAGCGGTAGCTGCGTCCCGGTGACACCGCGAGCGCGAAGGCTCCGTCGGGCCCGGCGTCGCCTTCTGCCTCGATGGGTAGGCCGCCGGCGTCGAGCGCGAAGAGGTGCGCGCCTGCCGCGGCCTCGGCGGGCAATAGCCTGCCCGTGAGCATCACCTTCTGCGCGAGCTTGACGGCGAGCGGCCCCGCGCTGCCCGCCTGCAGATCGACGTCGGACGTCGTCACGGCGTCGCTCGCGTCCGCCTTGGCGGGGAAGACCGTCAGCTGGTATTTGCCGCGCGGGACGCCGCCGGTCGTCACCGTGCCGTCGGGCGCCGGGTGCAGCGAGAAGTGCACGCTTCCCGCGAGGCTGCGCGGTGCGCCCGCGCCCATTGCGATCGTTCCCACGTCGGCCAGCGTCGCGGTGAGGGTCACGCGCGTGGACGCTCCGAGGCTGGCCGCGTCCTGCGCCGTGAGCGCGACGGTGCCCGCGACCAGGGCGCCCGGCTGGATCTTGATCGCGAGCGGCGGCGGCGCCGACGTCGTGTCGATGACGAGGCCGTTCGTGACGGCCAGCTTCGACTCGAGCCCTCCCGCCGTCAGCGGCGAGACGACGGTGACGCCGAACGTGCCGTTGCGCGCGCGGACGTGAAACGCGCCGGCCGCGTCGGTCGTGCCCGCGGTCGAGACGAGATCGCCGGTGCGCAGCACGACCGTGGCGCCCGGGATGGGCGCGCCCGCGCCGTCGGAGACCGTCCCTTGGATCACCGCGCCGCCGTCGAGCGCGACCGGCGTCGCGTCGATGTCCGCCGGCGTGCGCGGCGCGAACGTCACGGGCGCGAAGTCACCGTCGGGGACGACGACCATGGCGTACAGGCCCTGCGGAACGCGCAGCCGATTCGGGCCGGCCGCTGACGTGCGCGTCTCCAGCACGGCGCCCGTCGCGGCGTTCGTGAGGCGCACGTAAGACGGCAGCGCCTCGCCCGTGTCCGCGCGCACGATCGCGAGCGCCGTCAGGAAGCCCGCGTCGAGCGCGATCACGTTTCGTCCCGACGGCGTCCCGCCCGAGACCTGCCGATCGAAGTCCTGCGCGGGCGCCAGCTCCGACGACGAAGGCGTGACGCGCAGCCGGAAGGTGGCCGTCTTCGCGCCCGGCCGCACGACGGTGATCGTGCGCGTGCCCGTGCAGGTCGAGTTGGTGAGCGCGACCGAGATCGTGTACGTCCCCGCCGAGGCCAGCGGGAACTCGAGCAGCGACAGCCCTTTGAGCCACGTCACTGGAACGGGCGAGTCGTCGGCCAGCGCCACGCTCCACTTCCAATCGAAGCTCGACGGAACGTCGCCCGTGACCTCGCCCCGCACGCGCAGGGTCGAGCTCGGCCCCGGGGCGAGACCGTCGAAGCTCGCCGGCAAGACGGGCAGGATGTTCACCTGGCACGTGGGCACACCGCCCGAGCCCGCCGCGCCCGTCGACCCGCCGTCGGACGACGCGCCGGCTCCGCCCGTCGAGCCGCCCTGGCGCGCGCTCGCGCCGCACGCCGCGAGCGCGAGAGAGGCCATGCACGCAAAGAGCACCGGCGCGCGGCTCATCGGTACATCACCGTCCACGTGGCCGACTGCGGGCACCCCGCAGGGCAGCCCAGATCGCAGAGCTGCTGGGGGTGAACCGCGACGCCGTCGGAGATCGCGACGCTGACCTCGACGACGTCGCCGGACGCGTAAGTGTCCCCGGGCAGCGTGAGCGCGCTCTGCGCCTCGTACCCGGCGACGGGCGTCGCCGCGCCGCCGTTGCGCCGCAGCGTCCATTCGAAGGTGGGGCGGGCGTTCGCGCCCGAGGACGGCGTCGGCAGCGGCGAGCCGTCGTCGAGGATCTGGACGACGGTGAACGTCTTGGCGGACGAAGGGTCGAGCACGAGCGGGCTCGTGATCGTGGGCGGGGCCGTCTCCTTCACGCACGGCGGGTGGTCGTCGTCCACCTCGAGGGAGGGCTGGTCCGTCGTGACCATCGTCGTGCCGTCGTTCGCCGTGAGCTTCACTTTGTAGAGGCCCGCGTGCGCCCCGACGTCGAGGCAGATGACCGACGGGTTCGGCGTCGAGCTCGGGCACTCGACGAACCCCGGCGGGAGCCCGGGGACGTGGGGAAGCGGAAACTCCGGCGGGAAGCTCTCGAGCTCGAACGTGAACGGCTGCAGCGGGTCACCGTCCGGATCGTGCGACATCGCCGCCGAGAGGTGGATGATCGAGTAGAGCTCGAACTTGCCGCTCCTGGTCTTCGTCGTGGGCTCGAGCACGGTGAGCACGGCCACCGGCGGCTGGTTCGAAGACGTGATCATCCGCCAGGCGAAGCTCGTCGCGCCTTCGGGATCCCTGGCGACCACGTACACGCAGATCGGCGTCTGGTCGCCGGCCGGGATGGCGAGGGGAAAGGACGGATCGCCGGGCAGCGACACGAACGTCGACGGCGGGATCGCGCGCTCGTCGACCGGCGGTTTGCATTCGCCCATCGAGGTGGACCAAGACAGCGTGACGTAGCCGCCTTCGGGGTCGCTCGCCTGCGCGTAGATCGTCGTCGTTTGCCCGCGCACGACGGGCGTGGTCGGCTCGACGATTGAGACGATGGGCTTCGAGTTCACGGGAGCCGTGTAGAGGATGCAGGCGCCGGGGAGCACGCAAGCGAGGGCGACGAGCGGCGATGTCGCGAGGCGGCGCGCCCCGCGCGCGCGACGGCGGATCAAGAGGTGCGGGACGTGAAAGCGGGGGACCATCGCTCGGCCGCGTATCCTCACGAGATCCGGGGGCCGACGTCACTCGGCGCGCGCGCGGCCGCGACCGCGGCTGACATCTTTGTCGCGTTCGTGCTCATTCCGGTCGGCCCAGCGTGGGGCGGCCGTCGGGGCCGGGAACGATGATGAGGTCGGGGTGCGTGCCGGCGCGCAGCTCGTAGCTGCCGGCCAGCTCGCGGCTGCCACCGGGCAGGGTGCAGAACACCTGGTGCCGGCCCACGGGGACCCCCTGGTAGATGGGCCGGCACCAGGTGTTCTGCACCCTGCCCGGTGGCAGCCGCGAGCTGGCCGGCAGCTACGAGCTGCGCGCCGGC
>DASZUD010000324.1:0-2820 GCA_035548155.1 Polyangia bacterium | reverse complement strand
GCCCGCGCCGAAGCCTGCCGCCGAGGCCCAGGCGCCGGACCCAAAGCCGGCGACAGAGGCGAAGCCCGAGGCCGAGGTGACGCCCGCCGCGAAGGCCGGCGAAGCCGAAGCGAAGGGTGCCGAAGCGAAACTCGACGCCGCGAAACTCGGCGCCGCGAAGCCGACAGGGCCGAAACCGGCCGCCGAATCGAAGTCCGACGCGAAGGTCGGAGAGACGAAGGCCGCTTCCGAGGCGAAGGTCGAGGCGAAGCCTCGCTCGTACGAGCAGCTCGTCGCCGAGGGCGATCGCGCGCTGGAGAACGGCCAATCGGCCAAGGCGCAGAAGCTCTACGACGAGGCACTGCGCCAACAGCCGAACGGCGTGGCCGCCATGACGGGCTCGGCGTACGTGCTGCTCGACAGGCACCGCTCGCTCGCGGCGATCGGCGTCTTCAAGCAGGTGCTCTCGAACGCGCCGCACTACGCGCCCGCGCTCTTCGGCCTCGGCGAGGCGTACCGCAGCCAGGGCGAGACGCCCCACGCCCTCGAGGCCTACAAGAACTATCTCGAGCAATCGCCCACGGGCTCCGACGCTCCCGCGGCCCGTCGCCAGATCAAGGAGCTCGGCGAAGCCGCCGCGCCGCCACGCAACCCGGGCCCGTCGGCGACCATCCCCGAGGGCGCGGGGAGCAGCAGCCCGTCCCCGACGGCGCCCCCGCCCGCGACGGCGCCGTAGACGCGCTCAGCCCGCTTCGACGAGATCCGCCAGGGTGTCGAGCACGGCGACGATCGTCGTCACGGGCGCCTCGCCCTCGATCTCGCCGCGGAACGCCGGCGGCGCCTCGGCGCTGCCCGCGCCGGCGATGTGGTAGCGCGCGGCGGCGCCGCGCCAAATCGTGACCACGCCGTCGGCGGCGTCGCGTAGTAGCTGCCCACGCAGCGCGGGATCACCCAAGGGCGCCTGGCCGTGCACCGTCAGCTTGGCGTCGAAGCTTTCATCGCCCGTCTTGGCGCGCGGCAGCCGCACCCGCTGTTCGAGGCCGCGCGCGAGCCAGGTCCGGTGGCGTTCGATGCTCGCGTCGGGGCCCGACTGAGGCGGCTCGCCCACGGTGGTTTCGACCTCGGCCAGCGCGCCCCGCCGGCGCAGAAGCCGCATCGTCACGGGCAGGCCGCGCCGGTGCGCGCGGATGCGGCTCACCTCCAGCTCGCCTTCTTCGACGACCACCGCCTCCGAGCGTGAGTCGTCGGGGCTCGTGCCGTCGCCCGCCGCCGTCGCGAGGCGTCCGATGAACGCGCGCCACTCGGCGTTGCCGACGCGCGGGTGATTCGGGTCGCCGTAGGGAGCGGCGCGCAGCTCGCCCACCGAGAGCGCCAGCAGGCCCAGCACCGCCAGCTCGAGCTCGATCGACGACGAAGGCTGGAATCCGGCCAGCGCGATCAGCAAGAGCCCATAGCCCGCGAGCCGCATGCCGCCCTTGTCGACCAAGAGCTGAACAGTCGCGTAGATCCAGCCGCCGAACGCCGCGACGTAGGCGATCCCCAGCGGCGTCCCGAGGCGCGGGAGATCGATCCGCAGCCCGTAGAGCAGCGTGGCCTGCAGCAGGTCGTAGCGCGTGACCAGCGCCACCACCAGCGTGGTCGTCGACAAGCCCGCCGCCACCAGCGCGGCTCGCCACGGCCGTTCGTTCGCGGGCCGCGGCGGCAGCAGCGCAGGCGCCGCGAAGCACGCGGCCAAGAAGCAGAGCTCGCCCACGCGCGCGATGAGGCTGGCCGTCGCCGAGCCCTCGAACCAGCTCATGCGATCGCCGAGGTGCGCGAGCACGTGCAGCGCCGACGGCAGCACGAACAGCAGCACGCCCAGCTTGATGCGCGGCTGCAGCGCCGCGCCGAGGAGCGCGATCGCGAGCAGCACGGACGAGAACCCGAAGGCGAGCTCGAGGTACAGCGAGTAGCGCGACGGCAGCGTGCCGAAGATCAGCGCGCGCGCCGCCAGCACCCAGAACGAGAGCCCCACGACGCTGACCGAGATCCGCATCGCGCGGGGGTAGAGCTCGCCGCGGCGCAAGAGGCCCACGAGCGAGGCCAGCATCACGAACAGACCCAGGACGCCCGTCAGATGGAACAGCAGCGGCCCCGAGGCGGCCACGGCGCGCATCGCGGCCGAGCCGCCTCCCGCCGACAGCGTCACCTGCGGCAGGAACAGCCGATTCGCGAGCCGGTTGAGCACGAGCTCGAGCGAGGCGAACGCCACGAGTGACGCCGTCAAGTTGCCGGGGCGCACGCGGGCCGCTGCGGTGGTCATCGGGCGCCAGTAGTATAGCGCCCGAAAAGCGCGCGCGTCACCGGCCGGTGTTACGCTGTCGGCGACCGTGCGGCGCTCACCCGATTTTCCCTCTGGCTTCGTGCGCTCTGGGTTCGCGCGCTCTGGCCTCGCGCGCCTCGGCGTCGCGATGGTCTCCTTTCTCGGCTTGGTGCTCGCCGATCCGCCGGGCGCGCGGGCGGCCGATCCGGACGCTCCGTTCGTCGTGGCGATAGATCCGGGTCACGGCGGTTCCAACCTCGGCACCGTCACCGACGGCCTCTACGAGAAGGACATCACGCTGGGCCTCGCGCACCGGCTGGCCCTGCGCCTCGACGCGGCCCCGGGCGTGCGCGTCGTCGTGTGCCGCGACCGCGACGTCTTGGTGCCGATCCGCGCCCGCTCGCGCTGCGCCGCGGAGGCCCACGCCGATCTATTCGTGAGCCTGCACGTGAACGCGACCCCCGCCGGCGTGGCGCCCGGCAGCCAGCGCGGGTTCGAGCTCTACGTGCTGCCGCCCGAGGACGTGCAGGACGATTCGA
>DASZUD010000323.1:0-13961 GCA_035548155.1 Polyangia bacterium | reverse complement strand
ACAAAACGCGCGGTCGCGGCCGGTTGTCCGGCCGCGCCGCGCGTCTCGTACGGTCGGTGACCGTCGCAGCTGGGTTACTGGTTATCGATGCGGACGTCGTCGTAGTAGAAGACGATCGGCGTCGTGCTGGCCGTGTACCAGCCGAAGGGCGCGAGCTCCTGGTCGTAGCCGACCGGAATCGGCAGGCTGATCTTCTGCCACTTCTGCGCGTCCGTCGCGCTCGCGGGGAACGTCGTCGGGAAGAGGCTGCCCGAGTTGCCGTCCCAGAGGTTGAACTGCACGACCTCGCCGCCCGCGTCGCTGGCAATCTCCGCGCTGATCGTCACGGCGCCCGCCGGAAGGTGCGGCGCCTGCGTGACGTCGCTGAAGTTCGCGGCGGAGCTCTGCGGCAGGTTGGGGATGAGGCCGACCGACGCGAAGGTCGCGCCCGCGTCCGACTGAACCGGCGTGTACGTGATCTTGAAGCAGTGCCCGACCGCGCCCACGACGCGCTTCGCGCACGGGCCCGTGGTCGCCGGAGTCGCCGTTTGGTCCTCGATCTTGATCGGCGAGTTGGCGCCGCCGAACGCCATCTGCGTAGCCGTGTCGCCGTTCCAGCCCGACGGATACCAGGTGTCCGTCACCGCGATCGGGAAGTTCGGCGCGAGGTGGACCGTGTTGTCGGGAGGCGCGCCCGCGGCGCCCGTCGTGCCGGCCTCACCCGTCGTGCCCGCGGCACCGGTCGTGCCAGCCTCGCCCGTCGTGCCGGCCGCACCCGTCGTACCAGCCTCGCCCGTCGTGCCGGCCGCACCCGTCGTGCCAGCCTCGCCCGTCGTGCCGGCCTCGCCCGTCGTGCCGGCGGAGCCGGTCGTACCGGCAGAGCCCGTCGTGCCGGCAGAGCCCGTCTGGACCCCCGGCGCCTTGCGCGGCGTCGTCGTGCAAGCGCCCGCGCCGAGCACGCCGCCGACGGTGCAAATGGTGGCGCCGATAAAGAGTCTCCGCAGATCCGTTCCCAGCATGGTGGTCCCTTTCAAGTCAGTCAGCCGGCGTCGGGGCGAGCAACCCTTCCGCCCGATCATGAAGCCGGCCAGTTGTAAGTGGCGGTGAGAATATCCAGCACCCCGATTATTGCAAGAGGGGTCATTTCTAATTGCATTTCGCGGATATCGCGTTGTTTTCAGCCCCTCGGGTCGACTCCCGACGGCGCCCTTCCCGCGACGCGCTGATGCACGCCGGCGCGCGCGGATGCAACGCGACGAGCTCATTCACCGACGGTGGCGGCGTGACTCTGACCATCGAAAGGGGAGCCGAGTCACTTGTCGCGCCAGCGCTTCCCTGCTACCGGTTTGACCGTGAGCAGCGCTCCGCGGCACGCACGACCTCGCATCGCCGCTGCGGCGATAGCGGTCGTCGCGCTGCTGTGTCACGCCGGCGCGTGGGTGCACACGGCGGCGACGCCCCACGTCACCTGCGTCGAGCACGGCGAGAGCGTTCACCTCGACCAGCCCGCTCACCAGGCGCCCGTCGCCGCGGCTTTCAGTGACCACGACCGCCTGACCGTTGCCAGCGCGATCGCCGAGAGCGCGGCGCACGAACACGAGCATTGCGGGCTCGCCAACCATCGCACGGCTTCGGCGACGACACCGCCCGCCCTCTCGGCGCACGCGCAGACCGAGCCGGTGCAGGAGATGCCGCCCGCGCCTGGGGAGCGAGCGTCGGCTCAGCTCCTGCGCCTCGCCCCGAAGACCTCGCCTCCCGGCACGCCGACCGTCTGAGTCAGGCGTGTTCCGCCGCCGCTCCGCCGCGCCCCTGGCACGAGCGCGGGGCGCGCAGCCCCGTTCACTGAGGTTTGCATGTCCGTATCCGTTTCCGCGTCACTCGCCCTCGCGCTTTACGTTCAGGCAGTCGACCCCGCCGAGCTCCAACGAGCGATCCGCGCGGACGAGGCCGCACGCGGCGCCGCGCAAACGCCCGCCGCGCCGACGCCCCCACCGCCTGGGGCGACGGGCGTGATTGCGGCCGACAACGCGCAACAGGCCGTACGCGCGCCGGGCACGAGCCTCCTCAACCCGGCGATGTCCGTGATCCTCGACGCGACCTTCGGGTACTACGGCAAGAGCACGGCCGACTTCCTCGCGCTCGGGTTGCCGATCGCGGGCGACGATCCGGCGCTCGCGCTGCCAGGAACCTACGGCAAGGAGGGCTTCGGCGTGCAGGAGGTCGAGCTCGCGGCGACGGCCGCGATCGACCCGTACCTCGACGGCGCCCTCTTCCTCACGATCCCCAACCTCGAGGGCATCGAGGTCGAAGAGGCCTACCTCGTCACGACCGCCCTGCCCGCCAACCTCCAGGTGAAGGCCGGCACCTTTCGTTCTCAGCTGGGCCGCAACAACTCGCAGCACCTGCACGTCCAGAACTTCACGCGCCGGCCGCTGATGCTGCCGCTGCTGTTCGGGACCGACGGCTTGCGCGGCCCAGGCGCGCAGGTCTCGGTGCTCCTGCCTCTGCCCTGGTTCGCGACCTTCTATACCGAGGCATTCAGCATCGGTGGGCCGGGCGACTTCGTCGTCGAGACCTTCGGCGGCGGCGAGCGCGCGACGCCGCGCGACCTCACCTATTCCGCCGTGCTCGAGCAGTCGTGGGACTTCGGCGAGAACACCGCGGTCGTGCTCGGGCTGAACGGCGCCACCGGGAAGCTGTTCCAGTGCATCGGAGTGGCGACGTGCGATGCGGCGCTGCAGCCCGCGCCGCGCACCTACCTATACGGCGGAGATTTCTACCTCAAGTGGAAGCCGGCCAACGTCGCGCAGAGCTACGCGAGCTTCCAGTGGACCACGGAGTTCTTCGCCCGCACGATCGCGAGCGGGCCCACGGAGGGCGCCGGCTACACCGAAGGCGTGCTGCAGTTCGCGCGCCGCTGGTACGCGGGCGCGCGCTTCGACATCGCGGGCCTGCCCTCGGGGGCCAACATGCCGCGCCGGTACGGCGCCGCGGCCTCGCTCACCTTCGCGCCCAGCGAGTTTTCGCGCTTCCGAGTTTACGCCCAGGAGCTGGACGGGCCGGGCGCGCCTTCTTCCACCGTCGGCTTCTTGCAGGCCGAGTACTCGATGGGCGCGCACGGCGCGCACCCCTTCTGACGGAGACCTCCGATGTCCACCTTCAACAAGATCTTCAAGTCTCTCGCGCTCACGTGCGCCGCCGCAGCGATCCTCGCGGCGCTCCCCGCGCGCGCCGAGGCCAAGCTCAAGGTCGTCACGACCATCGAGACGTTGGCTGATCTCGCGCGCCAGGTCGGCCAAGACCGCGTCGAGGTCACGTCGCTCGGCCGCGGCTACATGGACCCGCACTTCATCCAGGCCAAGCCGTCGCTGGTCCTCGTGCTCAACCGCGCCGACGCCCTGGTGCAGGTCGGCCTGGATCTCGAGGTGGGCTGGCTGCCGCCGCTCGTGCAGCAGTCACGAAACCCACGCATCCAGCGCGGTCAGCCGGGCAACATCGACGCCTCGGAGGCCATCGACGTCAAGGACGTGCCGCGCATGCCCGCCGATCAGATGCGGGCCATGGGCGACATCCACCCGCTCGGCAACCCGCACTATTGGATTCCGCCCAAGAACGCCCGTGCCATCGCGCGTCTTTTGGCGCGGCGGCTGGGCGAGCTCGATCCCGCGGGAGCGGCCGGCTATCAGGCGGGCCTCGCCGCCTTCGAGCAGAAGCTGACGGCCAAGGAGCGCGAGTGGGCGGAGACGGCCGCGCCGCTCAAGGGCACGAAGGTCGTCACCTACCACAAGAGCTGGACGTACGTCGCCGCGTGGCTCGGGCTCGTCGAGATCGGCTACATCGAGCCCAAGCCCGGGACGCCGCCATCCGCGGACCACACGGGCCGGCTCGTGGCCGCGATGCGGACGGAGGGCGTCAAGCTCGTGATTCACGAGGACTTTTACCCCAGTAGCCTCGCGACGTTCATCGCCGAAAAGGGCGGCGCGCGCGTGGTTTCGTGCCCCTCCGATGTGGGCGCCACGCCGCGTATCAAGACGTACTTCGATCTCGTCGATTCCGTCTTGGGCGCGCTCCGCGGCCGATAGCTGCAGCCGCGCCTCCGGAAGGAGTCGAGGCTCGACGCAGCATCCGACATGTGGGCGGACTGTTGCAGTCGAGCTCTGCGAAATGCACAGGCAAGACGGAAGGTTTCGCGCGATACCTCACTCTATAAGTGTCGGTAGTGGGGTGTCTCGGGTGGGGGGCTCGTCGGTCTCGAGACTTTAGAACCGCGCTTCAAAACCCTCGGAGGTCCTGGAAATGCTTTCGATCCGCGCTCGCCGTGATTGCCGCGCCCGTGTCAGAGGTCCAGCCTCGCAACGCTCCGGTCGAGGGTTCGTCCTCTCGGCCTTCTTCGTTGCAGGCTTCGCCAACTTAGTAGTGGGCTGCGCGGCCGGATCCGTTCGCGAAACCGGCAACGGTACGGGCAACGCTGGGACGGGATCTCCCACGGGCCCCGGCGCGGCAGGAACCGGATCGAACGCGAATCCGGGCACGGCGGGCGCGGGTTCGAACCCGGGCACGGCTGGCGACGGGAACACGGGCGTCGCAGGCGACGGGTCGAGCCCGGGCACGGCGGGCGCCAGCGGCACGACGGGCGCCGCGGGCGTCACGGGCGCCGCGGGGGTGACCGGCCTCGGCGGCTCTCCCGGCCCCTGCATGGCGACCAACACGACCAGCCCGCAGCTTCCGGCGTCCTTCTACCCGATGTGCAGCAGCTGCCACAGCGCGTTCGGCCCGTCGGCGAACCCGGTGGTTCCGAACCTCTTCACGTACGCCGCTGATCCGGCCACGACGAAGGCGGGCTTCACGGCGCTCGTGCGCTCCGGCAAGCCGGGCACGATCATGCTGCCCTTCACGGCAGCTCAGGTCTCCGACGCCGACGTCGGCAAGATCTACGACTACTTCAAGGCCGGGAAGACGTCGGGCGTCGAGACCTGCCCCGGTGACAACGGCACGGTGACCGCGAACGAGGGCGCCTGCTCCGGCATGGCGATCACCTACTCGCCGCTGTTCACGAACACGTCGACGGCCGCGCAGCCGATCGCGTACACCGACCCGACCACGAAGCACCTCATCTTCCGCGGCGCCGGCCGTGTCCGCTTCCGTCACGAGATGGAAGACACGTTCGCCATCTATCACGACCACTACTTCGAGGACCGCACGTTCGCGTACATCCTCGACGACAGCATCCCGGCGGGCGGCACGACGATCACCGTGACGTTCCTCCCCGTCCAGAACCAGTACTACAGCAAGCAGAGCCTGGCCGGTCAGCAGCAGGGCGGCGCCGACCTCAACATCCGCGCATGGAAGATCTACGGCGGCGTCGAGGGCAACGCGTTCGCTGGCAACGCCGGCGGCGCCTCGAACAACGTCCTTCCGACGAACTGCGCGGCGGATCCGAACAGCGCGAACTGCGACACCCGCAAGTACACCTACGTCATCAACCGCAACGACCGCGAGGGTCGCGCCATCAAGGCGGGTGACCAGCTGCAGATCGAGTTCGGCATCTTCCTCGCGCGCTACCCCTCGGCGCTGGGTGTGAACAGCCACGTGCGCAACATCCTGCCGCTGCCGAACGGCTGCACGCTGAACGGCGCGCCGTACAACAACGCGTGCTACACGCAGGCGAACTACTACTCCGACTCGTTCCGCTACGTGGTCGGCAAGGGCACGGTCACGCCGTACAACGAGGACTGCACGATGTCGGTCCCGCCGGCCATGGAGAACTCGTTCCCCAAGCCGTACGACTGCTCGCCCAACGGTCCGATCGCGAAGGCGGCGGCCGCCGGCATGTTCCCGAGCCTCATCGGCCCCGTCGAGGCCGGCTGGTCGGCTGGCTCGATGACCCAGCCGTACCTCCGTTGGCGCCATGACCTGTACCTCTCGCAGATGAGCCCGGCGATCCTGGGAGAGAACGCGCAGAACTTCGTGCAGGGGCGCCGGCTGTTCCACACGAACTACACGACGGGCGAGCACATCGAGGCCAACAACGGCCTGTTCCCGGAGGAGGTCGCCGTTCACGCCAAGTTGGCCGGCCCGCTCCTCAACCAGCTGTCGTGCGAGGGTTGCCACTCTCACAACAACCGCGGCTTCCCGCCGGCGGCCGGCGCGAGCTTCGAGCAGGTGGTCGTCAAGATCGCCGGCACGGGCTACGACGCGCATGGCGGCAACAACCCCGACCCGAACTACGGCAAGCAGCTGCAGGACAAGACCGCCGGCGGCGTCGCGGCCGAGGGCAAGGCGAGCTTCACGTACCAGACGGTCACGCGCCAGTTCGGTGACGGCACGAGCTACTCGCTCACGAAGCCGTCCGTGACGTTCTCGGGCATGACGGCCGGCGCGCCGGCGAACTACTCGGTCCGCCTCGCCCGCCCGCTGGTCGGCATGGGTCTCCTCGAGGCGATCCCCGAGGCGGACCTGCTGGCGCACGCCGATCCGACGGACTGCAACGGCGACGGCATCAAGGGCATCCCGAACCTCGTGTTCGATCCGGAAGACAACACGATGAAGATCGGCCGCATCGGCTGGAAGGCGTCGAAGGCCAGCGTCCGCATGCAGGTCGCCGAGGCCCTCAACCTCGACATCGGCGTGACGACCAGCGTCTATCCGAAGCACGACTGCGGCTCGAACCAGACGGGCTGCACGGCGGCCGACACGGCCAAGCCGGAGCTCTCGGACGACGACCTCAACAAGCTGGTCACGTACATGCGCACGCTGGGCGTGCCCGCGCGCCGCGACCTCGAGAACCCGCAGGTCGTGCGCGGCGAGACGCTGTTCAACACGCTCGGTTGCTCGACGTGCCACCAGCCCAACCAGCACACGGGCACGGCCACGCCGTTCCTCGAGCTGCAGAACCAGGTCATCCACCCCTACTCCGACCTGCTGCTGCACGACATGGGTCCTGACCTCGCGGACAACAACTCGCAGGGCGAGTACAAGGCGACGCCGACGATGTGGCGCACGCCGCCGCTGTGGACGATTGGCCTCTGCGACGAGGTCGCGCAGGGCTTCCAGCAGGACCAGACGCTGAACCCGGCGCCGAACCAGGGCCCCTGCCACTACCTGCACGACGGCCGCGCCGCGACGCTGCTCGAGGCCGTGCTGTGGCACGGCGGCGAGGCGGAGGCGGTGCGCAAGAAGGTCGAGGCCCTCCCGGCCGCCGACCGCACGGCGCTCGTCTCGTTCCTGAAGTCGCTCTAAGCAGCCAGCCAGGGCCCGCCCGCGATCGCTGGCGGGCTCTGCGTTTCGAAACCGGCGCGGTTTCGGTCGCCTTCGCGATCGAGATTCGCGCCGGTTCTCGTTGAAGCGGCGCGTGGTGAGCGCCGATGAAGATCTCGACGTCGATGGAAATCACGAACACCCGCGCTTCTGACGCTCCGGCGAAGACCGAAAGCCCTCGCCCCTATCTGATGGTCATCTCGGGCACGCGTCCCGGGGAGCTGCACACGCTCTCGCGCGAGCGGACGATCGTGGGCCGGAGCCCCGACGCGAACGTTCGTCTCAGAGACGACGGCGTCTCCCGCGAGCACGCCGAGCTGCGCGTCGCCGGCGGGCGTGTCACGGTCAAGGACCTGGGGTCGACGAACGGAACGTTCGTGAACGGCATGCGCATCGAAGATCGCGAGCTGCGCGACGGCGACCAGCTCACGGTCGGCGAAGCGACGCTGCTGCTGTTCACGCACTCCGAAGGCCTCGAGGCCGGTTATCAGCGCGGCCGTTTCCAAGCCGTGCTGCGCGATCCCGCGACACGGGCGCTGCGGCGCGAGGTCTTCCTCGAAAGATTGCGCGAAGAGATCTCGTTCGCGCGGCGGCGCGCCACCTCGCTCGCCCTGCTCATGTGGGAGCCGGACGCGCTCGACGCGCGCGTGGGAAAGGCCGCGCGCGAGGGCGGCGTCGCGAAGATCGCCCTCGCGGTGCAGGATCTCCTGCGCGACGTCGATGTCCTCGGCGTGCTCGGGCCCGGGAGGCTCGTCATCGCCTGCCCGGGGCTGGACGTCAGCGGCGCGCGCGCTCTGGCAACACGCGTGCGCTCGGCCGTCGCCAGCTCGAGCGTGGAGCAGGATGCGAACGCGCATCGCTCCCTGCGCGCGAGCATCGGCATCGCGGCGTACGAACCGGGCCACGACGAGAGCCACGAGCCCGCGACCCTGCTCGACGCCGCGGCGCGCGCCCTGGACGCGGCGCGCTCTCTCGGCGGAGATCGGGTCGAGGTCGAGCTGCCGACGCGCGGCCACGCCTAGGACCGAGCGCGCGAACGAGCCCAGGCGTCGCCCGGTTCAGATCGAGAGTACGGTGTAGAGCGCGAGGAAGAGGCCCACGAGAAACAGGCTCGAGCCGATGAACAGCACCTTCTGCTGAGCCTGCTTCCGGCGCTTGTAATTCGTGAACGGGTCGCCGCCGATCTCGTGCCGACGGCGCTCGGCGACTGCGTAGTACCGGCTCCAATCTTCAGCGGTTGGTTTCAAGTAGTCCTCCACTGTGGTCTTCCACACTCCTCCCTCACCCGACGTATCGACGGATCCTTGACGTTCCTGAAGCCGTTGGGCGCGAACGTAGGAGACGGGCCCACCGCTCCGCGTCACCGGCCTCGGGCCGAGCCGCGGCTCAATCGACGGCAAAGCAGTAGAGGCGCCCGGCGCCGCCCTTTGGGGCGGTGTCGTTGCACCCGCCGTTCTCGTGGGCCGAGTTCCACGAGCTGTACGGAGCGTCGGTCGTCCCGCCCGGTCCCTTGCCGTCGGAGTGGCCGACGTAGGCCTTGTCGGCCGCCGACGCCGACGTCCAATCCTTGCACGTCTCGTTGGCCATCAGCGTCCCGTCGGGCTTCGAGCCGGTCAGGATGTCGTGCTGCACCGGCGATGGAGAGCCCGTCCACTGGCCGTTGATGGGTTGGCCCTTCTCGTCGATGAAGAGCATGTAGTCGCCCGTCTTCGTCGTCGCGTGCAGGGCTGCGACGTCCATCGCGACGAGCGCGCCTTTCGAGTTGTACCAGGGCCCCGCGCCGATTCGATCCTTGGCGTTCACGGCCGCCCCGCCCTGGCCCGCGGCGACGCTGACGTACGCGTGCCAGGTGTGGCTCCCCTGTCCCGCGGTCACCGCGAGATCCTGGCACCGCTTGTCGGCGCCCACGAGCCCGCCGAGGTTGCCCGTCATGCTCGTGGTCGAGGTCACGAAGAAGCTCATCGGGTGCGCGCCGCCCGTACCGGCCGCGCCGGTCGTGCCCGCAGCGCCCATCGTCCCCGCAGCGCCCGTCGTGCCGGCAGCCCCCGTCGTGCCCGCAGCGCCCGTCGTCCCCGCAGCGCCCGCTATGCCCGTCGTGCCCGTCGTGCCCGCCACGCCCGCGGAGCCCGTCGTGCCGCCTGCGCCCGTCGTGCCGGCGCTTCCCGTCGCTCCCGCGCTGCCGGTCGTGCCGGCGCCTCCCGTGCTGCCTCCGCTCGAGCTTCCACAGCCCGCGGGCGCCAGGGCGCCTGCGGAGATCAGGATCGAGATCGCGATCGCGCGCTTCATTCGATGCCTCCTCGGCCCCTCCGGGGACCAGCGACGCGCAGGATAGCCTCGCAGGGACCAGCGACGCGCAGGATAGCCTCGCAGCATGCGAGGATCCAGGCGTCAAACCAACGTGAGTCGCGGGCGATTGCTCGTCGGCGCTCGAGTTGCCGCGACGTCCTCGAAGCGCGCGTCGAGCGCGACGACGGACAGCTCTGCGCGGCCGAGGCGCGCGACGACGTGGCGCCTCTTCGCGACGACCAGACCTGCCGCCGTGACGAAGTCGTCCCATTGGTGCGCGCCCCGCGCCCACCACCCGACGATCTCGGCGACGTAGTCGTGTCGCCGCAAGAGGCCCTCGTCGTCGAAGAAGAACGTCTGCCGGCGGCAATGCGTGTGTAGCGCCGCGGGGAGCTCGACCTCGACGCCGACCAGCGCGCGGCCCGCCGAGCGAGCGCGCCGCACGCCGACCGGACGCGCCGCCGCGAGCGAGAACGGAAGCGAGTGATAGTGCCCGAGCGCGTACCCGAAAAAATACAGCGCATCGAGCGGCGTCCAGCGCCGCCGCTTGAGCCGCCCCGCGAACGTCGCGCGAGGATCGACGCGCGCCTCGAGGATCGTTTCGCCGTCGACCAGCTGGACCTGCCCCGCCTTGAACACGCCGCGCCGCCCGGGCGCGGGGTAATCGTGCATCATCACGAGATCGCGCCGCGGCCACACCTCGATGCGCGTTGGCGCGTCGAACGTCTCCCCGAACCCCTTGCGCCGAGGCAGCATGCCCGTCAGGGAGACGAGGCGCATCGAGATGCCACCCGCACCCCGCCACGCTGCCCAGCCGCCGTGGCGCTCGATGGCGCGGGAGAGCAGCGCCCTGGCCTCGCCCGTCCACGGCGATCCAGCGCCGAACGGCTCTTCGGAGAGCGCCAGCGCGGAGAGATCGTCGTCGGTGTTCGTCATCGTCGGTGCGGTGGCGAACACGAGCCCAGGCGCCCGTCGCCGCCCAGGACGATACGCCGTTTGATGGCGATCGCCATGCACCGTGTGCCTCACGCCCTTGTAACCTGGCGGCGCTCGTGGCATCAGACGGCCTGTTTTCTACGTGAGGAGCTCGACCCCATGAACATCAAGACCGCTTTCCTCTCTGCTTCCCTCGGCCTCGCCCTCTGCGCCGCGCGCGCCGACGCAGGAGCCGCCGCGCCCGCCTCGGCCCCCACCGCCAAGAAGATCGACTGGGAGCACCTGAGCACCGCCGAAAAGAAGAAGTACATGAAGACCACGGTGCTGCCCGCGATGAAGAAAGTCTTCCAGGACTACGACGCGAAGGCCTACAAGAAGTTCACCTGCGAGACCTGCCACGGCGAAGGCGCCGTCGACGGCAAGTTCAAGATGCCGAACGCGAAGCTGCCGAAGCTTCCGACCGATCGCGAGGGCTTCATGGCGCTCCAGCAGAAGAAGCCCGACGCGGTGAAGTTCATGGGCACGGTCGTCAAGCCGAAGATGGCCGAGCTGCTGGGCATGCCCGAGTGGACGCCGCAGAACCAGACCGGCTTCGGCTGCTACCAGTGCCACACGAAGGAAGCCGCGAAGTAGATCGGGCCCCATGCGCGCGCCGATGCCGGCTCGGCGCGCGCGTCCTTCGAGGCGCTCGTTTCGAGCCGCGCCGTCCCAGCGGCTCTTTCAGGCCGCTTCCCGGGGCGAATCCCCCGCTTCCAGGGGCTGGCCGTCCGCGCCGCGCGCGCGGCGGAGGCGCTTCATCGCCTCTCCGTGGATCTGGCAGACGCGGCACTCGGTGACGCCGAGAACCATCCCGATCTCGCGCAGGCTCAAGTTGTCCTTGTAGTACAGCGACAGCACCTGCTGCATGCGTTCGGGCAACGCCGCGATGTCGTTCGCCAGCCGTGCGAGCAGCTCGCGGCGGCAGGCCTGCTCCTGCGGATCGTCGGCGCCTTCGTCGGCGACGCGCTCGAGGAGATCGGGGCCCACGTCGTCGAGGGCCAGCACGCGCGCCCCCGCGAGATCCGTGCGCCGCGTGCGCAGCTCGTCGAGCGACATGCCCATGTCGTCGGCCAGCTCCTCCTCGTTCGGCGCGCGGCCGAGCCGCTGCGAGAGCGAGCCCGTCGAACGGTTGATGGCGCGCGCCGTGCGGCGCATGTCGCGAGACAGGGTGTCGCGTACGCGGATGTCGTCCAACATCGCGCCGCGGATCCGGATCTTCGCGAAAGCTTCGAAACTCTCACCGCGCGCCGGATCGAAACGCGCCGCGGCTTCGATGAGCCCGACCGCGCCCGCGGAGAGCAGATCGGAGAACTCGATCGACGCGGGCAGCCGCCGCGCGAGGATCTTCGCGATCTTCTCGACGCAGTGGTAGTAGCGCGTCACGTAGTCGTTGCGTCGTCTCTCACCTGTGCTCACCCTGCGCTTGGGGCGAGGCACCGTGAACGTACCCGTCGCTTCGCTCATGCACGGAAGGCACAGCACCTCTCGTGCCACGGAGCGATCGCTCCGGCGGCGATCGCTATTGCGCGGCGCGAGACTCTGCCGCGACGACGAGGTAGCGCGTGAGATCGTCGACCTCGCTGCGCGTGATCTGCAGCTTGCCCGACATCTCCTGCACGAAGCCGGGCCACTTCGCCGCTTCGAACTGACGCGGATCGATGAGCCCGTGACACGCAGAGCAGCGCTGCATGTATTGCACTTTGCCGCGGTGGAGATCGCCGACCGTCGTGCCCGGCCACACCTTGGCGGCGCGCGCGGCGTCCGCGGCGTTGGGCTCCGGCAGGCGCGACGCGCAGCCCGCGACCGCGACGCCCGCGACCGCCGCGAACAGCGCCGCCGCCCGAAATGACGAAGTGATGTTGATAATGATTCTCACTATCGCGGAATAAGATACGCGCGAACGGCCCGCCCGACAAGGCCCTCGTCCCTCGATCCGGCGCCGCCCGACCTTAGGTTGTCTACGAAGGGAGGCAACGATGTCGAAGGAGAGACCTGCGGAGGATGCCGCGGCGGACAGCGGCGCCATCCTGGCGATTTTGAACAAGATTCTGGAGCTCGAGCTGGCCGGCGTCGTACGTTACCTGCACTACAGCTTCATGATCTTCGGCCCGAGCCGGATCCCGATTTGCGCCTGGCTGCGCCAGCAATCGACGGAGTCCGGGGCGCACGCGGTGCTCGCCGGCGAGCACATCACCGCGCTGGGCGGCCATCCCTCGCTGCGCATCGGGCGCCTGCTCGAGACGCACAAGCACTCGATCGACGACATCTTGAAGGAGGCCGTCGAGCACGAGCGCGAAGGCTTGGCCGAGTACCACAAGCTGCTCGCGGCCGTGGCGGGCCGCAACGTGATGCTCGAGGAGTACGCGCGCCTTCAGATCGCGGCCGAGGAGCTGCACCTGTCCGAGATCGACAAGATGATGCGTCGCTCGTAGCCGCGTCAGTTCACGGGATAGCCGCGCCACAGCCACAGCAGCGCGCCCGGCAGCGTCTGGGCTATCGCGTTGCCGTCGAAGTGCCCGGCGCCCATCACCAGATCGAAGTGATAGTGATAGTTACGCATCTTGAGGCTGGCGGCCATGCGCTGGTTCGCCAGGCGGAAGTCTCGGTAGCTCGAGGGCCCGCTGCCCGCGGCCAGGTCGTTCTGTCCCACTTCGAGCCACACGCGGATCGGCTTCGTCGTGGGCTCTTTGACGATGAGGCCGTTCGGCGCCGTCGCGTCGTAGGGATCGTAGTCGTGATACGACCAGCACCCGTGCGGGTACTTGGGATCCTCGGGAGAGGCCTGCCGCACGTAGGTCCCCGAGAAGGTGATGGCGCGCGCGAAGAGGTCGGGGTGCCACCAGACCATCGAGAAGGACGCGGCGCCGCCCGAGCTGCCGCCGATCACGGCGCGGCCCTGCGGATCCTTCGTGAGCGCCAGGTTCAATGACAGCTGCGTCTTCGCCTCGGCGACGACGCGCGGCACGACCTCTTGATCGATGAACTCGGCGAAGCGCCCCGAGACGGTGTCGTACTCGAGGCCGCGCTCGCTGCCCTCGGCATCACCGCCGCCGTTGTCGACGAACAGCGCGACGAGCTTCGGCAGCTTACCGGCGGCGATGAGGTTGTCGAGCACGCGCGGGAGGTTCGTCGTCCCGGGCAAGAGCGCCGCTGTCCCGGCGTCGGGGGTGTGCGGCGCCTGCGTGCCGAACCAGACGAGAAAGCCGCCGTCCTGCACGACTATGAACGGCGCCGCCGTGCCCGGGACGTACTGGCTGGGGACGTAGGCCCAGACGTTGCGCGTGTACGCGCCGTTGCGGCCCGGATAGATCGTGCTCTCGGACGACTTCATCACGAACGTGAAGATGCGGCCGGCCGGAGCGCCCGTCGCGTTGTTCGCGGGATCCGGCTTGAAGCCCGACGGCACGGTGAAGTCGCCGTCGCCGTCGGTGCCGGGATCGGTCAGCACGACTGAGCCGCCGGCG
>DASZUD010000322.1:0-22477 GCA_035548155.1 Polyangia bacterium | reverse complement strand
ACGGCGCCAGGGACGCGCCTTCCGTCTGCTCGTCGCTCGCGGGCGAGGCCGGCAGCAGCGCGCGATAGACGGCGGGCGCGGCGTACAGCGCGCGCGGGTGCGTGCCCTGCGCCTCGTTGGCCGCGATGAGCGCCGCCACCTCGTCGCGCCGCGCCGCCGCGGCCAGCACCGTCGAGCCCTCGCCCGTCGAGCCGACGATCAGGTGATCGAACACCACGTCCTCCAGCGCGTGGACGATCTGCCCCTCGAGCTCGTAGCCCACGACCTGATCGATCTTGCGCGCGTCGGTGAAGGGCAACTGCATCAGCCGCACCGAAAGCTGATCGCCCGGCAGCGCGAAGTACGGCGTCGCCTCGCGGGCCTGGGCGAAGCCCTCGCGCACCGCCTCCACCTGCCGCTCGAGGAGCGAGCCTTCTCCAGACGGGACCGCCGTCTCCATGAGGCCGCGCAGCGTCGTCGAGCGGAAGCCCACCTCCAAGAAGCAGAACTTCACCGAGAACGCGCCGAGATCGATGCCACAGATGATGTGCGCCATGTCGGGACTATTCCTCGCGCCAGTATCGCAGGATGCCGGCCGCCTGCTCGGCGGTCGCGTTGAGCGTGAGCGGGTTCGAGAGGAACCCGGCCGTGTCGACGATCGCCGTGATCTTCTTCTTCACCTTGCCCGCCTCGCCCACGGCGACGATGCGGTAGATGCGCGGCGGCCCGAAGGTAGCCACCTGGTTCAGGTCGCCCACGTTGAGCGGCGGCATGGACTGCAAGATCTTGTAGCGCGGATCGTCCGGCATCACGGCCGCCGTCGGGTTCTGCAGGACGCCCGTGATGGCGGCCGCGCTGTCGAAGCCGGCCGCCGACGCGCGATCGCACAGGACGCTCGCCACGGGATAGAGGCGCGTGTCGTCCAGGATGCCCACGTCGGTAGGCGGCTTCGTCGGATCGGCCATCGCCGCAGCGCGCAGCACGCCCATGAGCAGCGGCGTGCAGTCGCCGCCGTTCTTGTTGGTGATCGCCGACAGGTTCACGCGGCACGCATTCGCGCCCTGCGCCACGCCGCCGGGCGTGCCGCCCTGCCCAGGGAACGGATAGACCGTGAGGTACGGCTGGAAGGCCTCCATGAAGCCGTCGGTGACGCCGCGGACCAGCTTGAGCTCCTCGATCGTGTCGAACGGATCGTTGTGCGCGCGGTAGCGATCGGTGCGGTCGTCGTAGCGATAGTCCTCGCCCGTTCCCGAGACGCCCTCGGGCGAGAAGCCCTGCTCGTCGGTGTCGGCCCAGTCGATGATGGCGCGCGCGACGTCGGCGCGGGTCGCGAACTGCCCGTTCGAGTCCGACTCCGAGAACAGCCGATCGAAGCGGCGCGAGTACATGAGCCCCATGAGGAGCCGGAAGACCATCTTCTGCTTGTCGGCGGGAACGTTGAACCCGCCGGCGCAGTTGACGTTGATCTTGCCGTCCTCGGGCGTGATCTCCGCGTCGAAGGTGCCCGACTTGAGGCCCAGGCCCTTCACGCCGTTCGTGTCGAGGCCGATGAGGCTGCCGAGGCCGGCGACCTCCTCCTTCGAGCCGCTGAAGAACCCCATGAGCGGTCCCGCGTAGTCCGTGACGCGCAGGCTGAAGCCGAGGCCCATGCCCGAGCTCGCGGAGCCGCTCGTGCTGCCGCCGGTGCCGGCGGCGCCCGAGCCGCCGCCGAGCGCCTGGCCCAGCATCTTCTGCGCCTGACCCATGATCGGATCCACGAACTGCTTCTGGATCTTGATGAGCATGCGCGAGAGGTTCACCGACGAGACGGCCAGGTAGTGCGCCTTCAGCTCGTCGCGCGCGTTGGCCGCCTGCGCGGCGTCGACGTTCGTGCCGTAGGTGAACTGCCCCACGAGCGCCGTCATGAGCGCGATCCACGTGAGGACCAGCAGCAGCGCCACGCCGCGCTCTTTGTTGCGACGCAGCCGCTTCACGTACCGAGCCTCTCGGTGATGCGGATGCGCGCGTCGGTCGAGTACGTGACCTCCTGGCCGCGCTCATCGATGACGGTGAGCGAGATCCGGACGTGCGAGGGCAGGAACTCGGCGCCCGGCGTGCGGGTGTTCCACTCGTTCTCCCACTCCTTCTTCTTGTAGTCGTAGAACGTGAACTTCACGCGTGCGACGTCGGGGCACAGCACGTAGGCCTCGGCCGGCAGCGTCTTGGCGTCCTCCGCCTGCAGGCGGCGCGTTTCGCGGCGCATGAGGTTCGTCACGCGCGGATCGTCGGGATCGCGATCGGCGTAGTACGTCACCACCGAGGTGTCGCTCTCGGCGAGCCCGCCGCGCAGCCGCTGGTGCGAGAACGTCGAGAACGAGAGCTCGTCGACGGTGGCCTGGCTGGATGACGTCATGAACGTGCGCGTGTAGGCGCCCGGGCTGGTCTCGGTCGCGAGGTAGGCCATCTCGAGCTCGCGCGACATGCGCATCAACGCGACGCGCGCCGTGTGGGTCCGCTCCTGCGCGGCCTCCAGCTTGCGCTTGCTCTGCGCGGTCTGGCTGAACGAGCCCCACATGATGGTCGTCACGAAGGCGAGGACCGCCATCGCGAGGAGGACCTCGATGAGCGTGAAGCCTGCGTCGTCTCGTCGGCGCCCCTGAGAGGGTCCTCGGGCCGCCCGGCGCTCGCTCCGCGTGGCGAAGCCACGTTCCGCTCGAGTGGTCATCTATCTCTTCGACCCCGAGGGTGTGATCGACGGCGTGTTGCCGCCCGGCAGGGCAGCCGCCGCGCCGGCGGCGCCCGAAGCGCCCGGCAGCCCGCCGCCCGTGAGCGCGGCGTCGAGCTTCGACGGATCGGCCAGGTACTGCACGACCTCGATCGACTGCGTCCCGCGATCGCTCTCCTCCCACGTGACGTGGACGGTGACGCGCCGGACGGACTCTTGCAGGCCGAGGCGAATGGGCTCGATGAAGCTCGACATCATGCCGCCCAGGAAGCCCGACATGAGGGCCATCGGGTTCGACGTGTCATTCATCGCCTTGTCCTGGGCCTCGTCCTTCTGCTTGAGCGCGGCGTCCGCCGGCAGCTCGACGCGTTCGATGAGCGAGTCCCAGTGAAACTCGGGGTGGCCCTGGTCCTTGAAGTTGCCCTCGGCGTTCTCGTCGCTCGTCGAGAAGCCCTGCTCGAGGATCTGGTCCTCGACGTCGACCATCTTCCCGCGCGCGAGGAACGTGCCCATCGTCGTGAGCTTCGCGTGCCTCGTCGCGCGGATGTTGCTGGTCACGGCGCTGAGCAAGGTCATGAGCGTGATCGACAGGATCGCGACGGCGATCATGACCTCGAGCAGCGTGAAACCGCCTTGGCGCACGCTCTTCATGGCGCCGCCACGGCGTTGCCGTTGTCGTCGACCTGGCCGCCGACGGGAGGCTTGACCTCCTGGTTGTACATCTTGACGCGGCCCGTGATGGGGTGCGCCACCAGCGAGTACACGTTCTCGCCGTCGGGATCCGACAGCGACACGATCGCCTGCTCGGTCTGACCCAGCGGGAAGAAGTAGATGTAGGCGCGTCCGCTCGTGACGGGCTCGGTGGTGCGCGGCGTGTAGACGCTGCGGAAGACGACGTTCTTGCCCAGCGTCACGGGCTTGATCGCCATCTCCTTGAACGCCGCGAAGCGCGCGCGCTTGGGCCGAAACTCGCCGATGTCCAGCTTGGCCGGATCGTAGCTCGAGTTCATCGGCAGCCCGCCCGCGTACGAAGACGACGAGTCGCTCGCGCTCGCCGCGGCGGCCGCGGCCGCCTTCTCCGCCGCCTGCCGCTTCTCTTCGTCTTCCTTGGCCTCGTCCTCTTCGCGGCGCCGTGTCGCCTCGGGCGTCTCGGCCTCGCGCGGGACGAAGAACTTGTCGTCGGTCACCTCGGCCCAATACCGCCCGCCCTCGAGATCCAGCACGAGCCTGTGCGTCTTGCCAGTCGTCGAGGCGCGGTCGAACAGGAACCGCATCGCGCCCGACAGGTGCGTCGTCGCCTCGCGCAGATCGCTGCGCGCGATCGAGCGCAGGCCTTTGATGCCGAGGGTCATGACCAGCGAGATGATCGCGAGCGTGATGAGGATCTCGATGAGCGTGAAGCCGGCGTCCACACGGGGTCCCTCGGAGGGTCCCCGTGCCCCCCGGTGCTCGCGCCGCGCGGCGAAGCCACGCTGCGCTCGGGTCGATGTGCACGCCTCAACCATCACGGCTCATCGCGCTTCGGCGTTACATCTCCCAGGACTTGATGTCGTCGGCCGTGCCCTCTTGCTTGTCGGGGCCGGGCGACGAGACGTCGGCACCGTCGGTGTCGTTGGCGCCCGGGCACTTGAGCTGCAGCGGAGAGCCCCACGGATCGCGGGCGTCGCCCTTGTCGAGGTACTTCCCAGCCACGAGCTCGTCGATGCTCTTGGGGCAGCTCGGCGTCTCGATCATGAACTGCGTGACGGCGTCGCGCGCCTTCTTGACGCGCATCTTCGCGCCTGAGACCTGCGCCTTCTTGAACTTGCTGAAGATCGCGACGCTGACGCCGCCCGCGATCATCGCGATGATCGCCAGCACGATCATGATCTCGAGCAGCGTGAAGCCGGCCTGACGGCGGCGCTGGCGGCGCTGCTCTCGCTCGTAAATGTCGATTTGCTTGGAGTCCATGGGTCTCTCCTATCCAGCGAAGTTCTGCATGTCCATGATGGGTTGGATGATTGACATCACGATGAAACCAACGGCCATTGCCATGATGACGATGAGCAAGGGCGAGAGCACGGTCGTGAGGCGCGCCACCTTGCCGTCGACGTCGCGCTCGTAGGCGATGGCGACGTTCTCCAGCATCGTCTCCAGCTGCCCCGAGCGCTCGCCCACCGAGATCATGTGCACCATCATCGAGGGGAACTGCTTCGAGCGCTTGAGCGGCGTCGTGATCGACTCGCCCTCGCGGATCGACTCGCGCGCCTCCTCGATGACCTTCTCGAGCACGACGTTGTTGAGGACGCGCTTGACGATCTCGAGCGCCGTGAGCACGGGGACGCCCGCCGCGAGCATCGTCGAGAACGTGCGCGCGAAGCGCGCGACGGCGACGTAGCGGTTGAGCGGCCCGAGCAACGGCAGCCGCAGCTTGAAGCGATCCATCGTCAAGCGTCCTTTGGGCTTGCTGACCCAGCGCCTGAATCCCCAGTAGGCGAGCCCCCCGACGAGCGCCAACAACCACCAGTAGCTCGCGAGCGTGTCGGACGCGAAGATGAGGAGGCTCGTGTTCCAGGGGAGGTTCTTGCCCTGGTCCTGGAAGATCGACGTGATCTGCGGGACGACCACCACCATGAGCAGCCCCATGATCCCCGACCCCAGCACCATCATGATGATGGGGTAGGTCATCGCCGACGAGACCTTCGAGCGCAGCTGGTGCTGCGCGTCCAGGAAGTCCGCCAGCCGCGCCAGCACGGCGTCCAGGTTGCCGGCCGCCTCGCCCGAGCGGACCATGTTCGTGTAGAGCTCGGGGAAGATCTTCGGGTGCTGCTGGAGCGTGTCGGCCAGCGAGCCGCCCTCGTTCACCTTCTGGCGAACGCCCGTGAGCACGGCCTCGAACCTCTTGTTGTCCGACTGCTCGGACAGCGCGGCCAGCGCCTCGGCCAGCGGGATGCCCGCGCGCAGCAGCGTCGCGAGCTGCCGCGTGAAGACGGCCACCTCCTGCGGCTTGACGCTTTGGAGCAGGCCCGACACGTCGATCTGCCGCTTGTAGAAGGGGACGGCGTCGCCGCCCGCCGTCGTCGCGACCAGCTTCGACTGCGCCTTGCCGCCGGCGCTCAGCATCTCGCGGTGCTCGGTGACGAAGACGCCGTCGCGGCGCAGGACCAGCCGCAGGCCCTTGGCGCTGTCGGCGTCCTTCGTTCCGCCCACCGCCTTGCCGGCGGCGTTCAGGCCCTTCCACGCGTAGACCGGCACCGCCCGCTCCCTACTCCGCGTCCTGCGTCGTGATCATGAGGACCTCGGCGGTGGTCGTCATGCCGGCCAGCACCTTTTGCGCGCCGTCGTCGCGCAGCGAACGCATGCCCACGCTCATGGCGTGGCTCTTGATCGTGCCCGCGTCGGCGTTCTTGATCGTGAGCTGGCGCGTCTTCTCGTCGATCGTCAGCAGCTCGTAGATCGCCGTTCGGCCCTTGTACCCGTTGCCCAGGCACGCCGGGCAGCCCCCCTCCCGTGCGCGAAAGAGGTGCCCAGGCGGCGGGAACTTCTCCGGCCCGACGCCCTTGAACTTCACGCGGCGCGCCTTGCCCGAGCGGAACTCGTCGGGCTTGATGCCGATCGACAGGATGTCCTCGTCCGAGGGCTCGTAGGCCTCGCGGCACTCGGGGCACACGCGCCGCACGAGCCGCTGCGCGAGCAGCGCCATCAGCGACGACGCGACGAGGAACGGCTGGATGCCGAGGTCGACGAGGCGCGTGATGGCGCCCGCGGCGTCGTTCGTGTGGATCGTCGACAGGACGAGGTGACCCGTCAGCGACGCCTGGATCGCGATCTCGGCCGTCTCGCGGTCACGAATTTCGCCGACCATGATGACGTCGGGGTCGTGGCGCAAGAACGAGCGCAGCCCCGAGGCGAACGTCAGGTCGATCTTGCTGTTCACCGCCGTCTGCGAGATGCCGTCCAGCTGGTACTCGACCGGGTCCTCGATCGTGAGGATGTTGAGGTCGGGCGAGTTGATCTTCGCGAGGCAGGCGTAGAGCGTCGTCGTCTTACCGGAGCCCGTGGGGCCGGTCACCAGCAAGATGCCGTGCGGCCGATGGATGAGGTCGTCCATGTGGTGCAGGTAGTCGTCTCCGAAGCCGATGTCCGCCAAGTCGTGCAGCACCGACTCGCGGTCGAGCAAACGGATCGTGATGCGCTCGCCCGCCTTCACCGTCGGGATGGTCGCGACGCGCATGTCGATGTCCTTGCCGGCGATCTTGCGCCGGATGCGGCCGTCCTGCGGCAGGCGCTTCTCGGCGATGTTGAGGCCGGCCATGATCTTGAGGCGCGAGATGATCGACGGCGTGAATTGCTTGGGCGCCTTGCGCGCCTCGTGGAGGACGCCGTCGATGCGGTAGCGCACCATGACCTCCTTCTCGCCCGGCTCGATGTGGATGTCGCTCGCCCGCTCCTTGACGGCGTTGAACATCAGCGAGTTCACCCAGCGGATGATGGGCGCCTCGTCGGTGATCTCGAGGATGTCGACCAGCTCCTCGCTCGCGCCCTCGTCGTCGCCTTCACCCTCGCCGTCTTCCTTGGCCAGCTCGCCGCCCTTGTCGTGCGTGCGGCCATAGGCCTCGTTGATGACCTCGAGGATGCGCTGCGACGGCGCCAGCACGGGCTGCACGTCGGCGGCGAGCTGCGTGCGCAGATCGTCCAGCGCGCCGACGTCCAGCGGATCGGACGTCGCGACGGAGACCGTGTCGCCCTCGCGCCGCAGCGCCAGCACGCGGTGCTGCTTCGCAAAGCCGATGGGCACGTTCGCGGCCAGCTCGACGTCGACGTCGGCGATCTTCAGCTCGCCCAGCACCGCGATGCCCAGCTGGCGTCCCAGCGCCGCCAGCACGTCCTCTTCGGTGACGGCGCGCATCTTCATCAGCACCTCGCCGATGCGGCCGCCGTCGGACTTCTGGAGCTCCAGCGCCTGCTCGACGAGCGCCGGGGTGAGCAGAGGTCCGGCTTCGGCGCCGGTACGCGCGGGCGCGGCCGGGGCCGACCGCTTGATTTCGAGCAAGAGCTCGCCGAGACGCTTGATGGCCACGACGCTCCTACGGGCCTCCGGCGGGGGGCGGCGAAGCCGGTTGAGCCGGCGCGCTCGGCGGCGAAGCGGCAGGCGGCGGAGCCCCGTTGTCGTTCGCAGGAGCGCCGGCGGGAGGCGCGGCGCCGGCCGGCGGGGGCGCTCCCGTCCCTTTGCCGGCCGCGGGCGGGGGCTTCGGCAGCATCGCGGGCTCGAGCGGCCCCGATTCGTCCATGGCCTGCGAAATGCGAATCTGCTCGATCTCGTCCTCCTCACGTTGAATCTCGCGAGCGGCCCGATTTATTTCCTCGAGCATGCCGCGCTTGCGGCGGTAGTCCTCGATCGCGTTGAACTCCTTGCGATCCTCGCCGCCGAAACGCTCGACGAACTCGCGCCGCTCCTTCATCTTTTTCTCGAGGATGCGGCGCAGATCCGACTGATCGTTCACGACGTACGGCGTGAGCGCGATGATGAGGTTCGTCTTCACGACGTGCTTCGTCGTGTTGCGGAAGAAGAACCCGAGCACGGGGATGTCGCCCAGGATCGGAATCTTCGTCACGCTGTTGATGACCTTGTCGGACATGAGGCCGCCGATGAGGATCGTCTGCTGATCCTTGGCGACGACGATCGTCTTCGCGGTGCGCTCCGACGTCGACGGGCCGAGGTTGCTCGCGCCGGGCGCGACCTCGGAGATCTTCTCGTCGACCTCGAGGCGAATGATGTCGTGCTCGTTGACGTGCGGCGTGAGCTTCATCTCGAGCGCGACCTTCTCGCGCTGCACCTGCGGGAACAGGCCGCCCACGCCCAGGCCACCGAGCGCGCCCAGGCCCGCCGCGCCCGTCGCCCCCGCCGCGGCGCCGAGGCCCAGCGTGCTGACCGGGAAAGGGATGCGCTGGCCGACGGAGATCTCTCCTTCCTCGTTGTTCATGATGAGGAGGTGCGGGTTCGAGAGCACGTCGACGTCGCTGTTCGTCTGCAGCGCCTTGATGAGCACGCCGAACTGCGGGATGTCGATCGTCGTCGTCGACGCCGTGCCGAGGCTGCGCGCCTGCTCGGGACTCAGCACGGGGCCGAGGACGCCCGCGAGCATCGTCTCGGAGAGCGACGCCGCCGGGAAGATCGTCTTCGTTGGGTTGAGGCCGGCCACGATGAGGCTCGGATCGTTGAGGCCGAACAGGTTCTGCGGCTTCGCGGCGTGCCACGCGGCGCCGAGATCGCGCTCCTTGTCGACGGTGACCTCGAGGATCATCGCCTCGACGAAGACCTGCTTTCGCGGCGAGTCGAGCCGCTCGATGACGCGGCGGAGCGACTGGTAGTCCTTCAGCGACGAGACGACGATGAGGGAGTTCGTCGGTCTATCGAAGTTGATGCGCACCTCTCCCTCGAAGAGCAGGTTCTCCTTCCCCTGCTGCCCGCCGGCCGGCGTGGGCGTGGGGGTCGGCGTGGGCGTGGGCTGGCCGCCGCGCGTGCGCGACCGGCCGCCCGCCGCGCCCGAAACGGCGATGCCCGTCACCGCGCCCAGCGTCGCGGCCAGCTCGTCGCAGTTCGCGTTCTCGCAGTAGTAGACGTGGATGCGCCCGTCGCCGCCCTCGATGGGCACGTCGAGCTTCTTCACGAGCATGAGCACGCGCGCGTACGCGCGGTCCGTCGCGATGACGATCAGCTGATTCGACCGCTCGTCGGGGATGATCTTCGAGATGTTGAGCTCGCTCGCGAGGTCGGTGCCCCTGGCCTTTTGTCCGGGCGCGGGCGCCGGCGCCGGCGCGCCGCCGCGCCTGCCGCCGAGCTGCTGCACCTGGAAGATGTCGGCCAGCTTCTGCGCCATCTCGCTGGCCGCCGTGTTGTGCACGGTGACCACCCAGACCTTCTCGCCCGAGCCGCCGGGCTGATCGATCTCCTTGAGGATGCGCATCATGCGATCGATGTTCGTCGCGCGATCCGTGATGATGAGCGCGCTCTGCGGCACGTAGGGCACGATGTCGCCCTGCTCGCCCTTGACGCGCGTGAGCACCGTCGCGAGCTCGTTGACGTCGCCGTTCTCGACGCGCACGAGCCGCGTGACGTAGTTCTCGCCGGCGGGCATGTCGCCGTCGGGCCCGTACACGGGGATCGACGTCGACTTCGCGCGCAGCGTTTCGATGATGCGCAGGAACTTGCCCGAGGGCTCGACCGTCAGGCCCACGGAGTCGAGCGAGGCGAGGAACAGCCGGTACGCCTCTTCGGGCGTGATCAGCTGCGGCGCGATGATCGTGACCTTCTTGCTGTTGGCGGGGATCGTGCCGGGGAGCAGGAACTGCTTGCACGTGATCGACGAGATCCACGACAGCAGATCGCCGAGCTCGGTGTCGGGCTTCATGTTCAGCTTCACCACGCGCTTGCCCGACGGGAACTTCTTGCAGGAGTTGAACTCCTTCTCGCCGGGCATCTCGGCCGTGCCCGTCACGATCGGGTTCGACGGCGAGGGCGCGGGCGTGGGCGCCGGCGCCGGAAGTGCCGCGGGGTCCACCGCGCGGCGGCCGAACTTGCGCGCGGCCTGCCCGGGCAGCACGGGCGGCGTCGGGTTGACCCGGGTCGCCTTCCCGTCGGCGCCGACCACGACGGCCGCCAGCGTGGTGAACTTGCCCTTGGCAACGGCCTCGGACGAAACGAGCGCCGCGACGAGCACCAGCGCGCCGCGCGCGCATCGGAAAGAGCGGTGAGCGCCGGGGGCGTCAAGCGAATGTCTACTCATCGGATGTTGTATTCCTTCGTGATTTTCTGCCCGTTGCGTTCGAGGCCCACCGAGAGGTGGCTGGCCGATTTCAGCTTCGTATAGACCATCAGCGCCTGGTCGGGGCTGTTCATCTCGAGGCCGTTGATCGAAGAGATGACGTCGCCGTTCTGGAGACCAATCAGCGCGAACGGCCCGTCCGGGCGCACGCTGAACAGGCGGAACCCGGCCGCGCGGCCGTCCTTCAGCTCGGGCACGATGCGCGCCGCGCGCGACAGAGCGCTCATGTTGCCCAGCAGCGAGTCCACCGTGCTGCGCTGGACCTCGTAGTTGTGCTCGCCCGTCTTCCTGATGCCCTTCTGCATCTCGGCCGTGAGCGGATCACCCGAGGGCGCGGCGGGCATCGGCGCCGCGGCGGCTTGCGGCTGCGGCGCGGGCCCCTTGTCGAAGAGCTCGAGGTACTCCTGCCGGCCCGACACGTCCAGGTCGACGCGCACGTCGGTGATGTCGGTGATCTTCGCGCCGCGGACAGTGTCGCCGATCTTGTACGCGCCCGACGACTTCTGGTCCGTGTCGCGGATGATCGCCATCGACCAGCGCGGATCGGCGGGCGGCGGCGCGAACATGATCGCGAGCAGGCTCAGCGGCAGGCTGGTCCGCTGAGGGGCGGCCGGCGGCGGCGGGCCACCCGTGGTGACCTCCGGCGGCTTGATGATCGGCGGGCACGTCGAGCAGAAGACGTTCCGCTTGAGCGTCTCTTCGTAGTCCTTCGAGTACACGGTCTGCGGCGCCGCCATGGCGACGCGAGGCGCGGCCTTGGGCGGCGGAGCCGACTTGGCGAGCTGGGCCTCGATGACGGTCGCGGTCGCGCGCGCGCTGAACACGGCGCAGATCGCGATGACCGCGATGTCGAGAACCCACAGGTACTTGCGGAGCAGTGTCTCCATGGAGAATTCCAGGCCGGCTCAAAAGCAACGCCGGGGCCAGCGGATGGCGTCAGAAACCCAAGGACTTTCGGATACTTGACCTTAGGGACGCGAACCCAACGAATGCCAAATTGGCACGGTGGCGGCCGCCGGCTCGTCATCGTCGGAGTCGGCGTCCTCGGTGGCGCCGTCGCCGGAGCCCCCGCGGTCGTCGGTGCGCTCTTCCTCGAGGCGCCGGTAGATCGTGCGCGTCGCGATGCCGAGCAGCTGCGCGCAGACGCGCTTGTCGCCGCCCACGTGGGCCAGCGTCGCGTGGATGACCCGCCGCTCGATCTCCTCGAGCGGCGTGCCCACGGCGAACGTCAGCGAGCGCCCGTCGGCCAGCGCCCCCGAGCCGCTGCGCACGTCGGGAGGCAGGTCCTCGACCTCGACGGCGGTGCCGCGGCACAGAACGACGGCGCGCTCGATCGTGTTCTCGAGCTCGCGGACGTTGCCCGGCCACTCGTAGCGCCCCAGCAGATCCAGCGCCGCGCGCGAGAACCCCGAGAGGTGGCGCCCGTTGCGCGCGGCGTAGAGGCGCAGGAAGTGCTCGGCCAGCAGCGGCACGTCCTCGCGCCGGTCGCGCAGCGGCGGTATGGGCACGGCGATGACGTTCAGCCGGTAGTAGAGGTCCTCGCGGAACCGCCCTTCGCGCACGGCGGCGCGCAGGTCTTGGTTCGTGGCGGCGACCAGGCGCAGGTCGACCTTCGTCGTGCGACCGCCCAAGCGCTCGACCTCGCCCTCCTGCAGCACGCGCAGCAGCTTCACCTGGACGTGTGTCGGGATCTCGCCGATTTCATCGAGGAAAAGCGTGCCGCCCGCGGCCTGCAAGAAGCGGCCGTCGTGACGCTGGACGGCTCCCGTGAACGCGCCCTTCTCGTACCCGAAGAGCTCGGCCTCCAGGATGGTCTCGGGCAGCGCCGCGCAGTTCACGGGCACGAACGGGCCCGTCGCGCGCGGCGACGCGTCGTGAATGGCGCGCGCGAGCAGCTCCTTGCCCGTCCCCGACTCGCCGAGCAGGAGGACCGTCGCCTGCGAGGGCGCCGCCTGCATCACGATGTCCATCGTGCGCCGCCACGGCAGTGATTGGCCGATCAACGTGCGCCGCTTCTCGGCAGCCAGCTGCGCGCGCAGCGAGCGGTTCTCCTGCACCAGCGAGCGCTTCTCCAGCGCCTTGCCCACGACGCGCAGCAGGTGCGCGCGCTTGATCGGCTTCGTCACGAAGTCGTACGCGCCCTGCTTCATGGCCTCGACGGCGTTCTCGACGGTGCCGTAGGCCGTCATCAGCACCGTCTCCGTCTCGGGCGAGACGCTGCGGCTCGCCTTGAGGAGGTCGATGCCCGACATGCCCGGCATCATCAAGTCGGTGATCAGCACCGAGACGGGCTCGCGCCGCACCAGATCCAGCGCCTCGCCCCCCGACCCCGCCGTGAGGACCCGCAGCGACTCGCGCTCCAGGATCTTCTGGATCGAGTCGACGATGCCCGGCTCGTCGTCGACGACCAGGACGGTCGGCCGCTCGAACGAAGCCGGAGAGCCCACTTCTTCGCGCATCAGCTCCATGCCCTGCGCCGCTTCAACTGCGGTGCCAATCTTTCTATTCCGCCGTAACCACCTGAAAACACTGACGCCAATATTACGTCAAACTGTCCCGTCCTGCCACCCGACTGCCATTTTGACAGCGGTGGCCAGACTGACCGATCGACCTTGCCACTTTGGCAACGCCTGAAGCCGCCTTTCCCGGAGTAGATTGCCCTGCCGTGGAGGATCAGGAGGTCACTCTCGTCGGCCGCAGCAGCTCGCACTTCACGCGCACGGCGCGCCTCTTCGCGCTCGAGCTCGGCGTGCCTCACCGCTTCGAGCCGGTGCTCGACCTCACTTCGACGGACCGCGCGGCCTACGCCGACAACCCCGCGCTCAAGGTGCCGATCCTCGTCGACCAGCACGGCCCGCTCTACGGCACCGAGAACATCTGCCGCGAGCTCGCGCGACGTTCTGCGCTCGCCGAGCGCGTCGTGCTGCGTGGGCAGGTCGGCGAGCGCGTCGTCGCCAACGCCGAGGAGATGGTGCTCCACGCGATGAGCGCGGACGTGAACCTCATCATGCTCGGGACGCCAACGGCCGAGCGCGACCCGCCGAAGGTGCGCCGAAGCCTGGAGAATGCTCTGGCGTTCGTCGACGTCGAGCTCGACCGTGCCCTCGCGGCCTTGCCGGCCGATCGCGCGCTGAGCTTCCTCGAGGCGGCGCTGTTCTCTTTGGCGACGCACCTGCCGTTCCGAAAGATCATGGAGGTCGGCGCCTACGCGCGGATCTGCGCCTTCCGCGATCGGTTCGCCACGCGCCCTTCGGCGCGGGCGACCGAGTACCGGTTCGACGCGGCCGTGTAACCGATCGCGGCACTCAGCCGCGCTTGCCGACCGGCAGCGTGACGCGGAACGTGGTGCCCTCGCCCATGCGGCTCTGCACCTGGATTCGGCCGCCGTGGCGCTCGACGATGCCGTGCACGATCGAGAGGCCGAGGCCCGAGCCCTCGCCGACGTCCTTCGTCGTGAAGAACGGATCGAAGATGCGCGGCAACACCTCGGGCGGGATGCCGGGGCCGTCGTCGGCGATCGTGACCTCCACCTCGTCGCCGCCGCCCGACGCCGCGATGTGGATCGTGCCGCCGCGATCGCGCTCGCCGATCGCCTGCGCCGCGTTCGTGATCAGGTTCATGAAAACCTGATCGATCTGGCCCGCGAAGCCCATGATGCGGATCGCCGGATCGATCTGCTTCTCGACGCGGATGTTCTTCAGCCGGTGGCGCAGCAAGTCCAGCGTGTCGTCGATGCGGCGGCCGAGGGCCACCTCGCGCGGCTTCTCGTCGTCGCCGCGCGAGTAGTTGTGCAGCGCCTGCACGATCGCCTTGCTGCGCGCGGCGCCGCGCTGAACGACGCTCAGCATCTCGTGCGCGTCACGAGACGCCGCGGCGACGGCGTCGGGCGTCTTCGCGTCCGCCAGCTCGCGCAGTGATTCTTCCAGCGGGCCCAGCGTGTTGATGACGGCGTTCACGGGGTTGTTGATCTCGTGCGCGATTCCCGCGACGAGGCGGCCCATCGAGGCCAGCTTCTCGGTGCGGATGAGATCGTCCTGCGCGCGGCGCAGCTTCTCCAGCGCGTCGTGGAGCTCTTTGTTGCGCTGCTCGAGGACCTCGGTGCGGCGGCGCACCTCGCGCTCGAGATCGATGTTCAGCGACTCGGTGGAGCGCAGCTTGTCGCGCAGCGCGCGCCGCATCTCTTCGAACGCGAACGTCAGCCGGCCGATCTCGTCGGCCTCGCCCCACGGCGCCACGGGCCGGGCCAGCTCGCCACGCGCCATCTCGTCGCTGCGCTCTTCGAGCGCGCGGATGGGCGTCACCATGTCGCGCACGATCAGCAGCACGAGGCCGAACGCCAGCGCGAGCGCCAGCGCCACCGAGCCCACCATGACGCCGGGCGAGCGCGTCGGCGAGAGCGCGAACAGCATCGCGAGGCCCGACGCGAAGACCGTCACGCTGCCGAAGAAGATGAGCAGCTTCGTCCGCAGCGTCACGGGCGCGCGCACGTCGGACACGGGCAGGCGGTGGCGCGCGCCCAGCTGCGCCAGCAGCGGGCGAAGCACGTCGCGCAGGAGCAGCGTCTCGTAAAGGCCCGTCGCGACGATCATCAGGCCATTGGCGCCGAGGAGGCGGCCCGCCGTGGGCGCGTCGAACCCTTCGAGCCGGCGTCCGATGAGCACGATCGCGACGGCCGAGAACGCGCAAGCGAGCGCCTGATACCCGGCCAGCCGGTACGGCAGCGCCTGCGCGGCGCGGAACGCCGCCACGGCCGCCGGGTCGTCGCGCGAGGGCCCGCGCGTGCCTGGTCGCCTCACGGCCGCGTCGAAGTACGCCTCGATGGGCTGCGTGCGGCGCGCGAGCGACGTGTACCAGAACATCATCGGCACCGCGAGCGCCGGCACCGTGAGGGCGAGCAGCGTGCCCGCCTGGTTCGACGTCAGCTCGGCGAACACCGAGACCAGCGCCGCGTTCACGGCGTGGGCGATCGCCAGCAGCGCCGCCGCGGTCTCGGCGAGGCGTCGGCGGTAGATGCGCGCGAAGGCGCGCAGCGGATCGAAGTTCGGCAGCACCGTGCGCCGCGGCCGCGCGAGCACGCGCTCCCAAACGAGCGCGCGCACCGCCGCCACACCGCCCGCGTGCAGGAAACCGATGCAGGCGACGCCCAGGCCCGACGCGCGGCCCAGGTACCCGCGCGCGACCAGCCGCCACGCCAGCGCCACGGCCGCTGCCGTCCAGATCACCCACCGCACGATCGCCCCTTCGACGGGGGCGCGCGCGATCGCGCTGTCGGCCGCCGCCACCTGGGCGTCGGTGAGCGGCTGCCCGCTCTGCTTGGCGTTGCGGGCCGCGATCACGGGCCGGAGCGTGTCGGCGGCCCGGATCCACGAGAGGAAGAGCACGGCGCCCAGCAGCGGCACGAGGCGCGGCAGGTCACCGCTCGCGAGGATCGATTTGCCCGCGAGCGCGAACGCGGGGGCCGAGACCAGCAGCGCCTCGAGCAGCGTGAGGCCCAGCTCGGCCAGCGCCACGTGCGAACCGAGGCGCGTCCCCGTCGAAACGGTGCGAGCGGGCATCGCATCGGCCGGGGGAGTCGACGTGGTCACGCCTCATTATATAGACGCGTCCGCCGCGCATAAGCGAGCGCCCGACATCGGTTTTTCGGCCCTCAACACGGGCAGCAACCAGAGTTCCACGCTACACTTTCGGCCATGTCCTGGGAGACGATCCGGAATCTCGTCCACGACGAGTGGTTGATTTTGACGCTGCTCCTCGCGTGGTCGCTCGCGGGGCTCACCGTGATCTGTGAGCGTCTCTACGCGCTCTGGAACATCATCCCCAAGTCCGAGACCTTCAAGAACCGCGTGCTGGACGCGCTGGAGCACGGCGACCTGCCGAAGGCCGCCGCCCTCTGCGAGATGTTCCCCGTGCCGCTGGCCGAGGTCTTCGAGCGCGGCCTCCACGTCTTCCAGAAGACCCCGCAGAAAACGACGGAGGCCGTGACGTCCCAGCGTGCGGCCGCCGTGCTCTCGCTCAAGCGCTACCTGTGGGCGCTCGGCACCGTCGGCTCGTCGGCGCCGTTCGTCGGCCTTTTCGGCACCGTCGTCGGCATCCTCAAGGCCTTCCAGTCGATGTCCGTCGCCGGCACGGGCGGCTTCAAGGTCGTCTCCTCGGGCATCGCGGCCGCGCTCGTCGCGACGGCGGCGGGCCTCCTCATCGCGATCTACGCCGTCATCGCCTACAACTACTTCGTGTCGCGCGTGAACGGCATCGCGATGCAGTACAAGCTGTACAGCGAGGAGTTCCTCACGGCGCTGGCCGGCCTGGGCGCGCGCGCCCCCGTGCCGGTGGCGGCGCCCGCGGCGTCGGCCGTGCCCGCCCCCGCCACCCCGGCGGCGAGCTGACCGATGGGAATGGCCGTTCAGCTCGATGACGGCTCGCACGGCGGCGACGACGAGTCGCCCGCCGAGAGCGTCGTCGCCGAGATCAACATCACCCCGCTCACGGACATCTTCCTCGTCCTCCTCATCATCTTCATGGTGACCTCGACGGCGCTCGTCGAGTCGGAGGTCTCGTCGCGCTCGGGCATGAAGGTCGTGCTGCCGAAGGCCAACGCCGCGGGTCCCGTCTCGCAGCGCCGAAGCGATCCGGTCCTGACGGTGACGAAATCGGGCGAGCTCTTCCTCGGCTCGCACAAAGTCGAGACCGCGAACCTCGAGGCGGACATCCGCAAGGCGCTGGCCGACGTCGGCTCGGAGACCCTGCTCATCCGCGGTGACAAGAACGTCCTGCTCGGCTCGGCGGTCGACATCATGTCGACGGCGAAGAAAGCCGGCGCGTCGCACATCGCCATCCTTACAGCCCCCGGCAAGTGAGCCCGAGCGCCCGGCGGACCGCCCCTAGAGTGGGGCGGATCTCACCATCGCCTCAGAGGTCAGCCTGCAAGATCGCCCCACTGGGCCGGTGCCAAGCCGCGGAGGCGTCACCTAACCCCGCGAGACTCCTGGGCGGGGACTGCAGCGGCCGGTGGCACGAGCGCTGCAGCAAGGGGGGACGCCTGGGCGAAACGCCCCGGAGTTCGAACCCTCACCATCAGGAGTCACCATGACGCTCGTTCGCATGACGTTCCTCGCCCTCGCCGTTCTCCTCCCGACGACCATGACGATCGCCCGCGCGGCCGAGGAGAAGGCCCCCGCTGGTGAGGAAGCGCCGAAGAAGGAGAAGAAGGCCAAGAAGAGCAAGAAGGCCGAGGGTGGCGAGGAGAAGAAGGCCGAGGAGAAGAAGTAGTTTCTCCCCGGTCGGAAGACGCCTTCGGGCTGACTCCTACCTAGCAGAGCCCCGGGCGCGCTTCGGCGTTCCCGGGGTTTTGTCATTTTGACGGGGTCCGGCTCGCTGCCGCTCGCGCCGCGGCTCCTTCACCCTTTCTTCCCGCTCGCTTCGCTCGGCCGCGGCGGTCCCTCTCGCCCCGCGTGGCGGAGCCACGCTGCGTTCGGCCCCATGGTCGACCTTGGCGAGGATGAGACGCCCGAAGCACGGTACATTCACGTGGGTAACGGGTGACGATCAGGACGAAAATCTGGCTGATCGCCGTCAGCGTGGCCGTCACCGTCGGCGTGGCGTCGTGGGGGCGCATGTACCTCACGCGCAACCGCATCATCAAGGACGGGCAGGCGGCGGCCGAGGAGATCGCCCACGACATCGCCGAGGACCTGAAGAGCGTCGAGGCGGACGCCGACGACCGCGACCTCGAGGAGAAGCTGCTCGGGTACCTGAACCGGCACAGCCGCATCGTGCGGCTCGATCTCTACGTCTACCGAGAGGCGTCGACGCCCTCGAGCCGGATCGCGGCGCCGCGCGGCGACCGCCCCGAGATCACGCGCTTCGCACCGTTCAACCGCCAGCCGCTCGGCTTCACGAAGGCGCAGGGCGCGGGCGAGGCGCAGGAGCAGCCCATCGAGCTGCCCGTCGACCTGAAGGGACCATGGAAGGCCACGCTGGTCATGCGCTGGACGCTGGGGCCCGTCGAGTCGTTCCTCAAGACCGAGGAGCAGATCTCGATCATCTTCGCGATCGGCTTCGTGGTCGTGTTGACGTTCGTCTCGGGCCTCATCACGGACAAGGTCGTCGGCAAACCGCTCGAGGTGCTCGCAGGCGCCATGCGCGACGTCGAGAAGGGTGACCTCTCGCGCCGCGTGCCGGTCGAGACGGTCGACGAGGTCGGGCGCCTGTCGCAGGGCTTCAACCGCATGCTCGAGCGCCTCTCGCAGGCGGACGCGCAGATCCGCGCGTTCAACCAGCGGCTGGCCGCCGAGATCGAGATGGCCACGCACGATCTATCGGAGAAGAACGCGACGCTCGGCCAGCTCAACCGCCTGCTGAACGACATGCGCCTGGACATCGCCTCGAAGGTGCGCCTCGCGACGCTGGGCCAGCTGGCCGCGCAGCTGGCCCACGAGATCGGCACGCCGCTGTCGTCGGTGTCGGGGCACATTCAGCTGGGCCTGCTCCAGCGCGACCTGCCGCCCGCGTTGCGCGAGCGCCTCGAGGTGTCGGCGCGCGAGGTCGAGCGCATCAGCAAAATCGTGCGCGACTACCTCGACTCGACGCGGCCGCTCGAGCCCGAGCGCGCGGAGACGCAGCTGCCGCGGCTGCTCGAGGAGGCCGTCGAGGTCGTGCGCGGGACCGATCCGGCGCCGCGCGCCACGGTGACCAGCAAGGTCGATCCCAGCTTGGGCCCTTTGGTGACGGACGCGGGCCTGCTGCGACAGATCTTGGTCAATCTCATCGCGAACGCCCTCGACGCCGTCGATCGATCGGGTAAGGTCGAGATTGCCGCCACCGCGGAGGACAACGACGTGCTCATCACCGTGAGCGACACGGGCCACGGCATCGCGCCCGACGATTTGCGCCGCATCTTCGAGCCCTTTTACACGACCAAAGGGCGCGGCAAGGGCACGGGCCTCGGGCTCGCGATCTGCCGACAGCTCACGGCGGCGCTGGGCGGCACGATCTCCGTGCAGAGCCAGCCGGGCCAGGGCTCGACGTTCTACGTGCGCCTGCCACGCGACGGCGCGCCCGCGGGCGCGACGTCGTCGACGACGCAGCCGCGCCTCCGCATCGCGACCGGAGGCGCAAAATGAATACCGCCCGAGCGCAGCGTGGCTCCGCCAGGCGGCGCGAGCGAAGGGGAACGGGGGACGCGAGCCCCCCGTCTGTCCAATGACGCGGGTGCTGGTCGCTGAAGACGATCGCGTCGCGCGCGAGCTGCTCTGCGAAATTCTGCGCGGCGAGGGCTTCGAGGTCGAGGCCGTCGACGACGGCGCGGGCGCGATCGAACGCGCCGTCGCGGGCCGCTACGATCTCGTCGTCTCCGACGTGCGCATGGAGCGCTCCGGAGGGCTCGACGTGCTGAAGGCGTTCACCGAGCGGGCGCCCAGCACGCCGGTGATTCTCATCACCGCCTTCGGCGACGTCACGGGCGCGATGGAGGCGATCCAGCGCGGCGCCTACGACTACGTCTCGAAACCCTTCAACATCGAAGAGCTGAAGCTCACCGTGGCGCGCGCGCTGGAGCGCCAGCGGCTCGTCGCCGAGCAGAAGACCGTCCCGCCCGAGGCGCGCACGAACCTGCAGGACATCGTCGGTAAGACGCCGGTGATGCTCGAGGTGTACAAGCTGGTCGCACGCGTCGCCGCGTCGACGGCGACCGTGTTCGTGCACGGCGAGTCGGGCACGGGCAAGGAGCTGGTCGCGCGCGCGATTCACACCCACTCGCCGCGCGCCGGCGGAGCGTTCGTGCCCGTGAACTGCACGGCGCTCACCGAGTCGCTGCTCGAGTCGGAGCTCTTCGGCCACGCCAAGGGCGCCTTCACGGGCGCGGTGGCGTCGAAGCGCGGCCTCTTCGAGATGGCCAACGGCGGAACGCTGTTCCTCGACGAGATCGGCGACATGGGGCCGAAGATGCAGGCGCAGCTCCTGCGCACGCTGCAGGACGGCGAGGTGCGCCCCGTGGGCGGGGCCGAGGCGATCCGCGTCGACGTGCGCCTCGTGTGCGCGACGAACAAGGACCTCGAAGAAGAGGTCAAGGCGGGACGCTTCCGCGAGGATCTCTACTTCCGCATCAACGTCGTGACGATCCGCTTGCCGCCGCTGCGCGAGCGGCGCGAGGACATCCCCGTGCTCGTCGGTCACTTCTTGCACAAGCTCGCGCTGCGCGAGCGGCGCGAGCCGGCGGCGATGTCGCCCGAGGCGCTGCGGCTGCTCTCGGGATACGCCTTTCCGGGCAACGTCCGCGAGCTCGAGAACGCCATCGAGCGCGCAGTGGCCGTGGCGAAGGGCAACGTCATTTTGCCCTCGGACCTCCCCCCGGAGGTGGGCGGCGGCCCCGAACCGGGCGCCGGCGCCGAGACGGGCGGCATCCTGGGCGAGGTCGGCAACCGGCCCACGCTGGCCGAGCTCGAGCGCCGGTACATCCAGCTGGTTCTGGGCGAGGTGGGCGGCAACAAGAAGAAGGCCGCCGAGAAGCTGGGGATCGACCGCCGGACGCTGTACCGCGCCTTGGAACGGAGCGGCGAGCCGCTGCCGGACGGCGACGACGATGAATAGGGGCCCCGGCCGCCGGTGGCGGCGCGTCGGCGCTCGCGTAAGCTTCCCGGGTGATCGCCCCCCTTGATCGCGCGCGCGATCGCTGCTTCGATCGCCGGATGTCGCGCCCCCGGCTCGGATGTATCGCGCTCGCGCTGGCGCTCGCCCTCCCCTCCGCCCGCGCGTTCGCGCAAGCGGCCGCCGGCTCCGTGCCGGATCTGGCCCGCCGACGGCAGCTGGCGACGGAGCTCAAGAAGCAGGGCATCGACGTCGACTGGCGGCTCGCCTCCGCGGCCGAGCTCGAGGATTGGAGCCATCGCCTCGTCGAGGCGCGCACGTTGAAAGAGCGCTGCGGGATGCAGGTGGACTGGCGCACGTATTCGCTCGCCGACCTGAAGGACTGGAACGCCCGCTGCGCGCGCGCCGCGACGCTGGCGAAGTACGGGATGCAGGTGGACTGGAAGGCGTACACGCTGCAACAGCTCGACGAGCTGCAGGCGTTCTTGCGCCAGATTCGCGCGCCCGGCGCAAACGGCGCCGCGCCCGTGCTGCCCGCCGACCTGCCTCCGGGGTTCGATCCCGATGCGATCATCACGCCGGCCTACGCGAGCGGCGGCGCCGATGACGGCACGATGGCGCCCAGCACGGCGCGCAAGGGAGCGTCCGGCAAGGTCGCGGCTGGCGCTGGGCGCGTTCCTGTCGCCGTGCCCTCGTCGCGGCCGGCAGCGCCTCCGATCCCGGCCGCGCGCACGGCCAGCGTCCCGGCGCCGGCGCACCCCGTGGTCGCCGTGCCCGTGCGCGCGCCCACCGGCGTGAAGGGCCCTCCCCCCGTCGCGAAAGACAGGCCGCCCGCGGGCGCCGAAGCGGCCGATCACAAGCCGAACCCGTTCGAGGGCATGCCCACGGCGAAGCGTCCCGCTCCCGCGAGGCCCGGCGTTCCGGCCGCGCGGACGCCGGCACCCAAGTCGGGTATCGCCGCCGAAGAGGCGGCGCCCGCCGAGGTGCCTGCCACGCGGCGCGCGGCTGCGGCCGTCGCCGTTCCCTCGCCCTCGCGGCGCGCTCCGGCGACGGCGACCGCCGAAGAGCTCGCGCCAGCACCGCGCGAGGTGGCGCCACGGCCCGCCTCGGGCGAACCTCATCCGTCGAGCGCAGGCCGTCTTCCCGGGCGCGCGCCGGCCACGCCTCCACCGAGCGCGGCGGTCGCGGCAAAAGCTGCGGTCGCGATTCCGCCCGCACCTGCCCGCCCCAGCGCAGCGTCGGTCGCGACGCTCGACGGGACCAACGCGAACGTTCGCCCGGCGCCGCCCGCGCGCCCCGCTCCGCCCGCGACGACGGATTCAGCGCCGGTCTTCGACACGCGACCCGCGCGCCCGGCCCCGCCGGCGCCGCCTTCTGCGGCGACGACGGCGCGCGGCTCGGAGGCGGC
>DASZUD010000321.1:0-2425 GCA_035548155.1 Polyangia bacterium | reverse complement strand
CCCGCGAGCGCGCCGAGAGCGACGAACGAGGCGGTCCGAGCGCGCAGCATGTCGCCGCCTCAGAAGCGAACGACGGGCGGAGATGCGGCGCTCGCCGGCGCCTGGAAGTACGTCTTCTCGGTGAAGCGTCCACCGAACAGGCGCACGAAGAGCGTCGTCGGGAATGTGTCGCGCGTCGTGTTGAACTCGCGCGCCGCTTCGTTGAAACGCATGCGCTCGACCGCGATCCGGTTCTCCGTGCCTTCGAGCTGCGCCTGTAGGTCGCGAAAGTTGCCCGTGGCCTTCAGGTCGGGGTACCGCTCCGCGACCACGAGCAGCCGCGCGAGCGCGCCGCCGAGCTGGTCCTGCGCCTGCTGGAACCGCTGCAGCCCAGCGGGATCGCGGGGTGCCGCCAAGGGCAGTTGCCCCACGCGGGCGCGCGCCTCGGCGACCGCGAGCAGCGTGCTCTTCTCGAAGTCGGCCGCGCCTTTGACCGTCGCGACGAGGTTCGGGACGAGATCGGCCCGTCGCTGATACACGTTCTCGACCTGCGCCCACTGCGATTGAACGTCCTGATCGAGCCGGACGAGCTTGTTGTAGCTGCCGGCGATCACGTAGGCGCCCAGGAGCACCACCACGACGGCGCCGGCCGCCGCGATCTTGAGCGCGCTGTCACTTCTCTTGTCGTAGGTCATGTCGTCACCTCGTCGATCTGCCGACGGCGATCAGAAACCGAACGATCTGCTGCGGAGAGGCCGCTGGCAGGTTCGTTCTCATCGTGCCGAAGCAAACTGCACGGCCTGTACCAGCGGCGGAAGCCCGCCGCCAGGGCGACCGGGCTGCCCGGCGTTTCGTGCGCCGCAGGCGCGAAGGGGCGCCCCGGCGAGAAAGAATTGGGCGCGACGACGCCCACGCGCGGCGAGTGGTCCTCGAGGTGCCTCCGCGATGGGGTCGCCGCAGCTTCTGCGCCGGTCAGGGAGGCGCCGCAAGGTTTGCGGCCTCAGCGGCAGCCGCGGCAGGATCGCGCGCCGCCATCCGGCGGCGGCGAGGGACACGGACGGACCGCGAGCCGGTCCGTGACCTCGCGAACGCCTCGTGTCCCACGCACCGCGCCGAGGACGGCGGCCTTTTCGTGGGCGCTCTCGACGCTTCCGGAGACCTCCACCGCCCCCCCGCGGGCGTGAAGCTCGACGCGCGACGCCTCGCGGGTCGCGTGCCGCTCCAGCGCCCGCTCGACGGCGGTGCGCACCTGATCGAGCTCGAGCGCCTCGGCAGGATCGACGACGATGTGATTGAGGACGCGACGGACGCTCATGAGGTGAGCGACGGCCGCCTCGGCGTCGGCGCGCTGGGTCCAGTGCGGCACGCTGCCCTCCAGCGTCACGACGCCGTGCGAGACCGTCGTCGTGACGAGCTCCTCGGGGACGCGGCTGTCCCACTCGAGCGCGCGTCGAACCGCCTGAGCGATCTCGGCGTCGGTGCGCCGCGCATCACCGGGGACCTGCACGACGAGATCGTTCGCGACGTCGCGCACGGAGGCGACCCTGTGAGCGGCTTGCTCCGCGGCGCGCGCCTTCGCCCAATTGTCGACCGTCCCCACGAGGGTGACGACGCCGTTCTTCACGAGCACGCCGACCTCCATGGGCGACACGCGCGTGTCCCATGCCAGCTCGCGCAGCACGTCTTGCTGAATGTCGGGATCGATCTTCCTCGTCATATGGCACCCAGTCCTTGGCCGCCGCAATCCGGCGGCACGTATGCGTCACTGTTCCGTAGGACCAACCCAACTCGGCCGGGACCCGGATCTCGTCGCCCGGAAGACGCCACCGACGTCGAGATCCTGATTCCACCGCAAGCAGCTCGGCTGCATCTCTGGTGCCACGCCGTCAGAAGCCCGCGACGGCCAAGATGAAGCGGAACCCGTTGTCGGGCGCATAGACGAGCTGGGCCCCCGTCTCGAGGGTCCCGTCCCAGTAGTCGCCGGGAACGTGGAAGAAGCGCAGGCCCACGCCGTAGCTCGGGAACCAGCGCGCGCTCGTGAGGCCCGCGAACCCGGCCCCCGCGACGGTTCCGACGTCGCTGAAGAGCGAAGCGTCCACGTACTGCGCGACGTACCAGCGGTACTCGGCCGTTCCGACGACGCCGCTCGGGCCGCGAAAACGCCCGTCGGGGAAGCCGCGCATCCCGGCGTTGCCCGACACCATGACGAGCTCCTCGAACGGGACGGGCGCGCCGCCGAGCGCATCGACCATGGCCGCGCGCCCGCGCAAGAGCAGTTGGCGGTCGGTGAAGCCGAGGGCGAACAGCGACTCGCCCGAGTACGTCACGTGACGGCTGGGATCTCCGGCGATGCCCTGCGCGATCGTGGCGTCGAGCGCCACGTACGCGCCGGTCCCGTCGCGCGCGCGCGCCCGCGCGTCCCACCGCACGCCGGCGCCGGCGGGCG
>DASZUD010000320.1:0-10657 GCA_035548155.1 Polyangia bacterium | reverse complement strand
CACGAGCGCGCCCACGACCACGGGGGTGTGCGCGGGCGAGGGCACGCGCATGCTCGGGCTCGACGAGGGCAAGGTCGACGACTTCGAGGAGACGGCGATCCTGCCGGGTTGGTCCAGCTTCAACGACGTCCAGCCCGTCGGCAACGCGTTCAAGATCGCGCAGGACACGGGCGGCGCCGTCGGCACCGCGCACTCGGGCCACTACACGGGCACGGGCGCGAAGACGCCGCTCATGGGCGGCTACGGCGTCGGCACGATCTACAACATGGCGATCGACAAGACGGCCGGCATCTACTGCGTCGACGTCTCGAACTTCGACGGCTTGAGCTTCTGGGCGAAGGCGGCCAAGGCCGGCACCAAGATCGGCGTGAACTTCGTCGTCCCCGAGAGCAACGCCAAGGAAGACGGCGGCGACTGCACGACGGGCTGCTACAACCATCCGCAGAAGCAGGTGACGCTGACCACCGAGTGGCAGCAGTACACGGTGCTCTTCTCGGCGGCGACGGGCGGCACGGGGGCGAAGATCAAGGGCCGCATCCAGGAGATTGGCTTCCTCAGCCCCGACGCGGACTGGGACTTCTCGGTCGACGAGCTGCAGCTCTACAAGGGCACCGCGCCCGCGACGCCGGTCGGCGGCAACAGCACCGGAATGTAGATGTGAGTGTGACCGGCTCGCGCGGGTGGCGAGCCGATTGCGGGGCCCGGGGAGCGATCGCTCGCTCCCCGGGTTTTTTTTCGCTTACTTCGGGAGAGGACAGTTGGACATGAAGCCGACGTGCAGACGGCCGGCGGCGCCGGTGCAGCTGGTGGCCGCATCGGAGTTCACGTCGGTGACTATCGCGCCGCAGGGGAAGGGGCTCGGGCTCCACAGGGACGTCCCGGAGACGAGTGAGCCGCTGTTGTCGTAGGGGCGCAGGACGTTGGCGCCCACGGGCTGGCCCAGGGTGCCGGCGGTGCGCAGCGGGCTCGACATCGGTAGATAGACGAGGCACGCGCCCAGGTCGGACGCGGCGGCGTCGACCTTCGTGACGCGCTGGGCGTCGTCGGGGGCCCAGGTCGCGTCGGGCGAGTAGCCGCCGACGGCGGCGCAGTGATCGCAGCCCCACGTCGCCTCGTCGAGCACCTCGAAGGCCACCGCCTGGAAGCCCATCATCAGCGTGTTGGTCACCGACGAGGTGGCGGTCGTTCCTGCGTTCTCCCGCTCTCTCTTCAGCTGGATGCTGCGCCGCGACTCGAGGATCGTCATCTGGTTGATCTTCGTGTCGACGGAGCCGGCGTCCGAGACGCCCAGCGCGCCGCCGATGACGACGTCGTTGTCGAGCACGGTGTGATGCACCGTGTGGGCGGCGTCGCACGGCATCGCGCCCTGACAGCGGCCGTCCAGGCGGAAGCCCAGGCCGGCAGGCTGGTTCACGATGTTGCCGAGCAGCTGGTTGTTCGACACGGGATCGAACAGCGCGGGCACGTCGTCGCCGACGTCGCCGCCCCGGCCCACGACGCCGAAGCCGGCGTACACGTTCTCGACGACGTTGTTCTCGGCGTACACGTGCGTCGTCTCTTCGAGCCACACGCCCCAGTCGCCGCGAGCAGGATCCTCGGTCGGGGCGCCGGGCGCGTCCGGGGTGTTGCGCGAATTGATGTAGTTTCGCTGCAGCACCAGCGAGTCCGAGCGCGCGGCCTCGATGCCGTTGCCGTGAAAGTCGTAGAGCTCGCACTCGACCACGGTGACGCCCGACGAGCCGTCGGCGATGCGAATGACGGGCGCGGCGAGCTTCTGCCGGTTGGGGTGGCGCGCGAGGAGGCGCGTCAGCGTGACGTTCGCGTTCTTCCCCGCGAGCACGACGACCGAGCCCGTGTCGGGCGTCGTGAGATCGTCGTCGGCGTCCTGCGCTTCGACGCGCAGGCCTGCGACGGCCCAGTCGTGACAGCCGTCGATCGTGATCGGCGGGACGTGGCCGTCGCCGCGCACGAACGCGCCGTGCTCGCTGTAGGCGCGCACGGTGATGGGCATGCTGGGTTGTCCGCTCGAGGCGAGGACCGCGTTCGGGGCCGGGGTGGTGGGCGATGCGGCGCCGCAGCGGACGTTCAAGGTGCCGGACGTCGAGCCGTCATACGGCGTGTCGTCGCTGAGGAGCTGCAGCGTCGAGCCGGGCGCGAGCAGCGGCAGCGCGTGCGCGAACGTCTTCCACGGCCGATCCATCGAGCCGTCGTTCTCGTCGCTGCCCGCGGGAGAGACGAAGCGCTCGGTGTGGGGAGTCAGGTGGCCGCCGAGCGAGATCTCGTCGGGCCCGGAGCAGGCGCCGAGCGAGGCCGCGAGCACGACCGGCACGATCGGAAGCCAAGCGCCGAACACGCGCGAACGCGGAGAGCGCACGACCTCAGTGTCGCACACTTTGCAGCCGTGCCGGCGCAGCGGCGGCCGTTATTCGCAGGACGTCCGGACGCGCGACGCGAGCGGCGAGGCCGGGTGCCGCGCCAGGAACGCCTCGGCGGCGCGCCGCGCGGCGCGGTCGGGACTCTGCTGGCAGCGCGCGATCACGCGCGTCGCCAGCACCTCTTCGCGCAGCACGCCCGCGGGGTAGCGGTGGTCGTAGTCGTCGAGCAGCGCGAGCGCGCGACGCGCATCGCCCCGGCGCAGCTCGGCGTTCGCCGAGGCGAGCAGCGCCGTCTCCTCGGCGAGGTGATTGACCGGCGCGACCGCGGCCTCGGCGCGCGCCGCCGGGACGACGCGCGGGCGATGCGCGGGGCGAGAGGCTGGCGCCGGCTGCTCGACAGCGGGCGCGAGCGCCGGCGCCGCAGGGACGAGGACGGGCGCGGCGACGGCGGGCGAGATCGGCGAGCTGGGCGCCACGACGGGCGCCGGGGCCATCGCTCGCTGCGCGCGCCACGCGACGAAGCCGCCGGCCGCGCCGCCCGTCACGATGGCGAGCGGGATCAAGATCTTCGCGAGCGGCGTCGCGACGGCGGCGAAGGTGCCTGCGCTCGTCGCCGTCGTCGTCGCGGCTGCCGCAGTGGAGCCGCTCCCGATCGCGCCGCTCTCCGCGGCGGCCGTCGAAGTTGCCGCGAGCACGGCGCCGCCCGCCGCGATCTTCGCGAACAGCGCGCGCCGAACGCGCGCCTTCTCGAGGTCGCCCGCGCCGTCGAGGTCGCGGCCGGCTTCGAGGATTGATTGTGCCTCTGGGCTCAGATCGGTCATGGAAATTCTCGTCCCCCCGCCGCCTTCTGCTCGTTCATCTGCTTCTGCATGCGCGCGACCGCTTCATTGAACGCGGCGCGCGCCGCGCGGAGGCGGCCGTAGGCCGTGTTGAGGTTGAGTCCCAGCGACTCGGCCGCCTCGGGCACCGTGAGCTGCTCGAGCTCGACGCACACGAGCATGGCGCGCTTGTCGTCGTCCAGCTCGTCGAGCAGCCGGTGCAGGAGCGCGTTGGCCTCGCGGCGCTCGAAGAGCTCGGCGGGTCCCTCCGCCGAAGTCGAAGGCACCTGCTCGACCTCGGTCGAGGGCGCGTCCGTGAGGCGCGCGCGGCGGCGCATCGCCGAGCGGCGGTAGCTCTGCGCGACGCGCAGGACGATGCCGAACAGCCAGGTCGTCACCTGCGCGCGCGCCTCGAAGTCGCCCAGGCGCCGGTGCACGACCAGGAACACGTCTTGGACGGCGTCGTCGATCAACGACTCGTGGACGCCGAGGCGGCGCAGGTTGCGGAACACGAAGTCCGCGTGCTGCGCGTAGATCTCCGGGAGCCCCGCGGGCTGCGCGTACTCTCGGTCCTTGCTCCGTCCGACCAGCACGTCCTTGCTCCGATTATGAATGTCCGGCGCAGGTGTTTTCCGTGCTCGAAAAAAGCGCCGCGTAATCAGAGGCTTACGGCGAGACCCAGCGCGGCAATCGCGCTGACGGTGCCCACGCGCGCCACCGAGACGCCGTTTTCGGGGCAGGGCGTCGCGTCGGCGCAGAACTCGGGGTGGTAGACGCGCAGCGCGGCGCCGAGGTCCAGCGCCAGCGCGAAGCGCTCGCCGAGGGGGGCCTCGAGCAGCAGGCCGGCCGTGCCCGCGCCCATCCAGATCGACTTCGAGGCGGCCGGGCTGGCGATGCCGGTGGCGGCCAGGCGTTCGAGCTCGCCGCCGGCGCAGGCGCGCCAGACGACGACCCGGCCGCCCAGCGCGGCGCAAGCGCGCGCGCCCAGCACCAGCAGGCGAAAGTCTCCGCCCGCGCCGCCCGCGGCGTTCACGCGTCGCTGGCCCGTCGCGGCGAACGAGAGCTCGCCGCCGAAGCGCCGCGCGCGCGCGCCCACCGCGACGCCGCCCGCGAGCGTGGGCTCGGGCAAGAGGCCGAACACGCCGCCGCCGAACGCGCGCACGGTCGCGTGCACGACGCGCGGCTCGGGCGGTGGGGGAGGCGCGAAGACGAGGTCCTCGGGGCCGAGCGCGCGCGCCGTTGGCGGCGGCGCTGGTGCCGGCGTGGGCGCGGGCGCGAGCAGCGCGCGCTCGGCCGCCGCGGGATCGATCATCAACGCGAGGATGAGCGCCGCGGCCGACGTGACCGAGGCGCACGAGTCTCCGGCGAGCGTGCGCCGTCCCACGGCGCCGTCGAGCACGGTGGCGAGCTCCAGCGTCCATTGGTCGGGAGATGCAGAGCGGACCAGCGCCGAGGCGTCGATGTGCTTGCCGGAGGGCAGCCGCGTGGGGCCGCCGAGGAGCCGCGCGAACTGGGCCTCGACGGCCGCGCGCGACGGGCAGCCCGCGGGCGCTTGCCACGTGAGCCCCAGCTCGGGCGCCACGGGCTCGGCCGCGCCGGCGATCGGCTCTTGCGCCTGCGCGGAGCTCGCCGCGAGCGCCAGCAGGCAGGCGGCGAGCGCGAGCCTGGGCGGCGGCGCGTCGCACGCGCGGGGGCGGCCCTGCATGGGCCCAGAGTAACGGATTTCGCGGCCTGCGGGCATTCACGGGAGGCATGCAAGCTCGGCTTTCGTTTTTGGGGGCCGCGCGTGCGGCCTTCTTCGTGAGCACCGTGGCCGTCTCCGTGGGCTGTTCGTCCGGCGCTGTGGTGAGCAGCGGCAAGGGCGGACACGACGGCGGCGCGGGCCGCATGATGACGACCGGCGCGGCCGGTTCGGGCGCCGCCGGCCAGCCCACGGGCGCGGCGGGCTCGACGGGGACCGCGGGAACGACCGGTGCGGCCGGAGCCGGTGGCAGCGCGGGCGCCGCGGGGACCACCGGCGCTGCCGGCACGTTCCTCGACGGCGGCACCAACGACGCGGGCCCCTTCTACGACGTTCCGCCGCCGCCGCCCGCGAGCCGCGGCGCCACCATGCCGTGGCTCGAGTCCGAGGCGGAGTCGGCCGCGACGAACGGCGCCACCGTCGGCCCCGATCGCACCTTCGGCACGATCGCGAGCGACGCGTCGGGCCGCCGCGCGGTGCGCCTCGAGGCGCCGGGGCAGTACGTCGAAGTCACGTCGACGGCGCGCGCGAACGCGATCGTCGTGCGCTACGTCATCCCCGACGCGGCGGGCGGCGGTGGAATGAACGCCACGCTGAACCTCTACGTCGACGGGACGCTGCGCCAGCCGCTGGCGCTCACCTCGCGCTACGCGTGGAGCTACGGCGGCGAGGAGAGCACGAACAACGATCCGAGCCGCGGCGGCGCGCACCACTTCTACGACGAGTCGCGCGCGCTGGTGGGCGAGATCCCGCCCGGCGCGAAGGTGAAGCTGCAAAAAGACGCCTCGAACAGCGCCGCGTACTACGTCATCGATCTCGTCGACCTCGAGTACGTCGGGCCGCCGCTCGCGCAGCCCGCGGGCTCGCTCTCGCTCTCGGCGGATTGCGGCGCGAAGCCCGGCGACGGCCAGGACGACGCCAAGGCGATGCAGACCTGCGTGAAGGCCGCCGCCAACATGGGCAAGAGCGTGTGGATCCCGCCCGGCACGTTCGAAATGACCGCGGCCCTCGGCGACGCGGGCGGCGCCACGACCTCGAACGTCGAGGTCCACGGCGCGGGCATGTGGTACTCGACGCTGCAGGGGCCGTGGGCGCGCTTTCACTGCGCCGGCAACGGCTGCCGCTTCTTCGACTTCGCGATCCTCGGCGACACGACGGCGCGCGACGACACGACGTCCGACAACGGCTTCAACGGCGGCGCGGGCACGGGCTCGCGCCTGCAGAACATCTGGGTCGAGCACACCAAGGTCGGCTACTGGGTGGGCGCAGGCAACGTCGCGAACGGCCTCGTCATCACGGGCTGCCGCTTCCGCAACCTCATGGCCGACGGCGTGAACTTCGCCAGCGGCACCAGCAACTCCGAGGTCGTGAGCTCGCACTTCCGCAACACGGGCGACGACGCGCTGGCGTCGTGGTCGACGGGCGCGGATCCGGGCGTGAACACGAAGAACGTGTTCCACTTCAACACGGTGCAGGTGCCGTGGCGCGCCAACTGCTTCGGCGTCTACGGCGGCAGCGACAACCGCGTCGAGGACAACGTGTGCGCCGACGTCGTGACTTACCCCGGAGTCTTGATCGCCCAGCAGTTCGGCTCGGACGCGTTCGGCGGCACTACGATCGTGCAGCGCAACACGATCACGCGCGCGGGCGGGCACATGTTCAACGAGGAGCACGGCGCCGTGGAGGTCTTCGGCTCGCTGGGCCCGGTCTCGGGCGTGCTGTTCAAGGACCTCGTCATCGACAGCCCCACCTACGCGGGCCTACACATCGAGGGCCCGAACGCCGTGACGAACGCGACGTTCGACACGATCGCCATCACCAACGCCGGCTCGTATGGCATCCTCGTGAGAGCGAAGTCCACGGGCGGCGGAACGTTCACCAACGTCACGGTCACGGGCAGCAACGGCCTCAACTATGAGCCGAACGCGTCGTTCAACATCGCGAAGGGCGCTGGCAACAGCGGCTGGTAGGAGCGCGCTGGCCGCGCTCGCGCTGGCCGCCGCCGGGTGCGCGGCGCACACCACCTTCTCGCCCGACGCCGACGCGGGCGCGACCGACGACGACGGCGGCGCCACGAGCGACTCGGACTACGTTCCGTTCACGCTGCCGCCGATCCCTGCCGACGGCTATTCGGCGCTGCCGGACGACATCGGCGGATATCAGCTGGGCGGTGAGATCCCCGCGGCGCAGATCCGGAGCACGCCCGTGACGAGCTCGATGACGTGTGATCGCCTCCGGGGCATCGTGCGCGACTTCAAGGGTGCGCTGCCGGCCGTCGGCGGCACGCTGCAGCCGGGCGGGCACCCCGACTTCGAGGTGTTCGAGGGCAAGGGCATCACGCCCGGGTTGGTCGCGCCCGATCTCGACACGAGCAACCGCAAGCCCCGCTACGCCTCGAAGTGCGAGCCGGGGGCTCCCGTCTCGCCGGTGTGTCCGTTCGGCGCGATGACGACCACGGAGGCGAACTTCAACCAGTGGTACAGCTCGGTCGAGGGCGTGAACCGGACGTTCTTCGTCTATTTCAAGCTCGCGCCGCCCGATCACAACAACGTCTCGACGTTCTCGAGCACGCACTTTTTTCCGCTGGACGGCAAAGGGTGGGGGAACTCGGGCGTCGCCGACGGCACGCAGCACAACTACAGCTTCACGACCGAGATCCACACGACCTTCCGTTACAAAGGCGGCGAGGTCTTCACGTTCGACGGCGACGACGACGTGTGGGTCTTCGTCAACGGCCAGCTGGCGGTCGATCTGGGCGGCGTGCACGAACGGGCGCAGAAGTCGGTCGACCTAGACCAGCAGGCGGCGACGCTGGGCATCACGAAGGGCTCGGTCTACACGCTCGACCTCTTCCACGCCGAGCGTCACAGCGTGAAGTCCGACTTCCACATCGACATGAACTTCGCGTTCCAGGACTGCGGGTACATCGTTCCTTAGAAGCAACCCGGACGGCGCGATCTTCGTCCAAGCGGACCAAATGGCCGAGAGGGTGCTTGGGCGCGGAGGGGCGATCGCGCTCGTCGCTTTGACGGCGGCGTGCGGCCCGTCATATGTCGAGGTGCGGCCGACGGAGACGCTCGCGGCGGCGGAGCGCGGCATGGCCGTCGAGGTGACGCACCTGTGGCTCACGGACGACGTGCGGAAGCGCGGGTTGGCGGACGACGTCGATCTCGTCGTCGAGCTGCGCGTGCGCAATGACGGCCCGAAGGCGCGGCGGATGTCGCCGGGCTCATTCTCCTGTTGGATGGCGCTCGATGCGCGCCGGCCGAGTGAGACGCGCGCCCTGCTCGGGGGCGGCGGCGGCGCGGGGCCGTTCCCGGGCGAGCTGCCCGACGAGGGCTCGTTGCTGGCGCCGGTCTCGGTGGGACCGGGCGAGACGAGTACGTTGTGGGCGTTCTTCCATGGCTACCGCTTCGAGGGGAGCGACCGGCCGCGCCGGATCACGCTCGACGTGCCGTTCGACGACGGCTCGGTCCGCGGCGTGCTCGCCGATCCGGCGCTCGGCGATCTGCGCTGGGTGGCGCAACCGGAGCGCACGGCCGTGACGCTCGGGTTGCGCAACGTCTCGCTCGTCGGCGGCCGGTTGCGCGCGACGGCGCCGTCCACCGAGATCGTCTTCTCGTCGCGCCGCGGGCCCGTGCTGTTCGACGTCGGCCTCGTCTCGACGGTGCTCGTCGAGACCGAAGGGCCCCTGCGCTCGTCGACGTCGGCGTTCACGGGCTCGGGCCTGACGGCGCACCTCACCGTCCCGTTCGCTTCATGGGGCGCGCCCGAAGAGCGGCGCGAGCTGGGCGTGTACGCCGGCGGCTCTGCGTCGTTTCTCGTCGAGATCCTCACGCCCGCGGCAGCGCGCGCGAACCAGATGAACATGCTGGGCCCGCACGCCTATGGCTTCTTCACGGCGGAGGCGGGCCTCGAGCTGGACCTCGGCGCGCTGCGCTTCGCCGCTTCGCCGTTCCCGCTCGAGCCCGCGCGGCGCATGCTGCCCAGCTGGTCGTTGCGCGTCGGCTACGCGCAGGCGTGGGCCGACGGCGTGACCGGCAGCGGGTTCACGACGGCCTTCCGCTTCAATTTCTGACCGCGCGCGGCGCGCGAGCTCGGCCGCGGAGCTTTTTTGCAATGAATCGCGGCGGGGCCGGCCATGGCGCCGTCATGAGCCTCCGCGTCCTCCTGCTCGCGCTCGTCACGTTCACGGCGACCCTCGCTTGGTCGGGCGCGGCGCGCGCGCAGTGCTGTCCCGGCTACTCGCTCGCGACGTCGTGCGCAGGGACGACGCTGACCCGCTCGCGCTGGTGCATCCAGGACACGGCGCCCACGCACCAGGCCGCGCTGCCCGCCGCGTTCTGCTCGTACGGCGACAAGGTCGTCACGACGCTGGAGAAGCTCTTCAACCTCCAGGCGAAGAGCACCTTCGAGTATCAGCTCGACACGGCGACGGGCGGCGCGCACACGGGCACGTCGTGCGGGACCTTGGGCGACGGCGTCGCCTACGACGCGTTCGTCGGCAACGCGTACGGCGCGACGGGCTTCTGGGGCTACCTGCTCGCGCTCCACGAGGCCATCAACGACTGGACGGGCATGGCCAGCGGCGGCTGGCCGACGGACTGGTGGGCCGATCACCAGAGCGCGTTCCCGAACCTGATGGACTTCCACGTCATGAACACGATCGGCGTGGAGAACGACGACCAGAACCTCATCAACGCGGCGGCCGCGCAGAAGAAGCGCTTCTATCCGGGCGGGGACAGCGCCGATCCGAAGGTGGTCGCGCTCGACAACGTCTACATGCTCATGCCGAACGGCGACGGCTACGCGGGCTTTTCGCACATGTTCGCCATGCAGACGGCCGACGGCGTGAAGTGGGACAACCTCGGCGTTCCGAACCCGGACGTGAAGCGCTCGGAGTATGTCGTCGCGTACATGAGCCTCGCGGCGGGGCAGTCGGTGTTGAAGACGCTGCAGGGGCCGGGGCCGAACGGCGGCGGCAACATCTGCAACGGCACGCCGGACGGCACGCCCAGCGACAAGCCGTACACGTGCAGCCAGGCGAACGTCGACGCGATCGCGACCGCCCACTGCGCGGCCAACGCGAACGGCAAGCGCGCGGCGGACATGCAGGCGCTGCGCGGCGGCAACTACGCCAACGTGCCCAGCGCCGCGTGCGGACCTGGCTGCCCCAGCGAGTGCGGCTGCGACGCGCAGAACCACTGCGTCGCGCCTTGGCTGGGCGCGAAGGCGACCACCGACGCGGGCGCCGTCGACGCGCCCGTCACGATCGACGCGGGCGGCGTCAAGGACGCCGGCGGCGGGACGGGCGCGGGAGGCACGTCCGGCGGCGCGGGCACGTCGGGATCTCCGACGGGTGTCGCCGGTGCCGGCGGCGAGGGGACCACGGGGGCCGCGGGCTCGGGCACGAACGGCTCGTCGTCGAGCGGGTCGGGCGGGTCGGGCGGCTCGGCTGGGGCGGTCGGTGCCGCCGGCTCTTCGGGCGCCGGGGGCGTCGGGGCGGGCGCCGGGGGCAGCGGCAGCCTCCCGATCATGACCGGCGAGAGCGGCGGCACCGGATGCGCATGCGCGATCGGCGCCGGCAACCATCCTATCGGCGCGTGGCTCGCCAGCTCGGTGCTCGTGCTCGGGATCGCAATCGCGCGTCGTCGTCGCGCCCGCCGGTGACGGGCTCCGCGTCGCGCGCGCTGCTGTTCGTGCTCGCGTTCCTGCTCATCGGC
>DASZUD010000319.1:0-18688 GCA_035548155.1 Polyangia bacterium | reverse complement strand
CCTCGGCCAGCCGTTCGATCTCGAGCCACAGCGCCGCCCGGCGCGCGCCGTCCGGCGCCAGGGCCGTCTCGGCCGCGTAGAGGGCCGAGTCTGCGCGCGCGTCCTCGACGCCCGCCTCGTCGAACGCCGGCTCGTCCGCGGACGACAGCGTGGCCTCCTCGGGCAAAGGAGGCAGCCCCTCGGGCAGACCCGCGCCCGATTCGGCCAACGGCTCCAGCTCCTCGAGGAGCAGCTCTTCGTCAAAGGGGCCGTCGGATCCTGTTGGCATGCCTATCCCGCCGGAACCGCACGCGATCCCGGGCGATTATGGCTACCGGCGGATCGGGCTGTCAATGAATGCACCGGCGTCGGCAGCGCCGACATCCGAATGACACGGGGCCGGACGGTCCGTGTTAGAAGCGTGAGGCTCGCCGATGCCCAACCTCCTCGTTCCCATCGACCTGCGCGAAGGAGTCCCCACGGCTCCGTCGCTGTTCGCGCTCTCCGAGGCGCGCCGCGTGGCGCGGCAAGCGGGCGTCACCGTGTTCGCCGTCGTGCTGACGTCGCCGCGCCCCGAGGCCGAGGTCCACGAGATCGCCGCGCGGCTCGGCGTCGCGGGCGCCGACAAGGTGCTCCTCTGCGAGCGCGCCGGGCTGGACGCGCCCGCGCTGGACGCCACGCACGGGCCGCTGCTCCAGCACCTGGCCGAGCGCGTCCCGCCGCTCATCGTGCTGTTCCCGGCGGCCGGCGCCGGCCTTCAGCTGGGCGCGCCGCTGGCCGCGCGCCTCGGCGCCGCGTTCGCCGCGGTCGCCGATCTCGAGGTTTCCGGAAGCCCGACGCCGCTGCCCGACAGCGTGGGTCGGGTGTACCTGCGCCGCTGGCACCGCGACTCGTCGGCCTATCGCCGGCTCGATCCCGTCGAGCTCGAGCGCCCCGTCATCGCCGTGCTGAGCGCGCAGGGCGAGCCGCGCGTCGAGGGGACGCCCGACGTCGAGGTGCAAGCGCTCGAAGGTCCGACGGCGCCGGCGCCCGCCGTCGTCGAGCTCGAAGCCTCGCCCGACGAGGACGTCGCCGTCTCGCTGGCGCGCGTCCTCGTCCTCGTCGACCCCGAGGTCGGCGCCGACCGCGTCGCCGCGCTGACGGCCGCCGCGCCCGCGGGCGTGACCGTCGTCGATCTGGCGCGCGTCTCGCCGGCGGCCCTGGCCGTGAGCGCGCCCCGCGTGCTCGTGCACGTCCGCGCGAGCGCCGATTGGCCCAGCGTCGCGCAGCTCGTGTCGCCCTCCCCGCGCACGCGCGTCGGCGTCGTGCTCTTGGGCGCGGGCGCCGGTCCCCTCCCCGGCCGCTGCGACGTCGTCTGGCGCGCCGACAGCTCCGACGCGCTCTCCGCCCTCGCGGCGGCGCTGCCCGGGCTCGCCGCCGCGGCAGGAGGCGCGCCGTGAGGATCGTCGTTTGTCTTCACGCGCCGCGCGGCGCCGGACCCGCCACGTTGGGGCTCGACGACGCGCACGCCCTCGCGGCGGCGCTGGCGCTCCCCGGCGAGCACACCGTGACGGCGCTGCTCGCCGGCCTCTCGTCGGAGGACGCGCCGCTGCACCGCGCGCTCGCCGCGGGCGTCGGGCGCGCCGTGCGCGTCGTCGGCGAAGACTTCGGCTCGGCCGACTTCCACACTCTCGGCCAGGCGCTGGGGACGGCCGTCAAGCGCGTCGGCGCCGACCTCGTCCTCGCGGGCGCGCGCTCGGTCGACGACGGCCTCGACGCGGTCCCCGCGGCCCTCGCGCGGCAGGTCGGTGCGCAGTTCGTCGCCTGCGCCGAGGGCGTCGCGCCGGGCACAGGCTCGTCGGTCGAGCTCACCGTTCGCGGAGGCGGCCGACGGCGCCGCGTCGCCGTCCCCACGCCGGCCGTGGTCTCCGTGATCGCGAGCAGCCGCACGGCGCCCGCGCTGCCCGATCGCCCCGCCGAGGGCCGCACGATCGACGTCATCTCCCTCGTCGATCCCGAGGCCACCGTCGTCCGCCGCCGCACCGAGCTGCTCGGCCAGCCCGAGCTGCCTCAGCGCGCGACGGAGGACGTCGCCTCGGCCGACGCGTTCGTGGCCGCGCTCACCCGCTAGCTCTCCCGCGGCGAACGCACCGTCGGGAGCAGCGCGAGCAGCTTGTCGCGCTCGTTCAGCGACGCGTCGTCGAGGACCAGCTCCAGCAGCCGCTCGAGGATCTGGCCGATCTCGCGGCTCGGGGGGATGCCGAGCGCGCTCATGACGTCCTTGCCGCCGATGGCGAGGTCCGACACGTGCAGCGCGGCGTCCGAGGCGGCGACGCTGGCGATGCGCCGCCGCAGCTCGCCGAGCTCCTCCTCGGGATCCTCGCCGAAGCCGCGGCCGATGACGTCGCCCTCGCGCAGCGCGAAGAGCGCGTCGAGCGTGTCCGGGCCCACGCGCCGCACGAACCGGCGCACGGTGCCGTCCGTCCACTCGGGCGCGTAGAAGAACATGTGGTGCTCGACCATGGCGACGACGCGCTCGCGATCGGCCGTGGACAGTTTCCAGCGCCGGCAGATCGCGTCCGCCATGTCCTTCCCCACGTACTCGTGCTTGAAGAAGCTGTATTCGCCCGGCGCGCCCTCGCGCGGCTGCCGGGCGCGCGGCTTTCCCACGTCGTGCAGCAGCGACCCGAGCCGCACGATGGCGTCACCCTTCGTCGCGTCGACGACGGCCAGCGTGTGACCGTAGACGTCGTGCTTGTGGAAGCGGTTCTGTGTGCAGCCCACGCTCTCGATGATCTCGGGCAGCACCTCGCCCAAGAGGCCCGTGCGCCGCATGAGCTCGAGCCCGACGGAGGGCTTCGGCGACGCGAGCAGCTTCAGCATCTCGTCGCGCACGCGCTCGACCGACACCTTGCGGAACACGTCCAGCGTCGGGGCGATCGCCGCCTCGGTCTCGGGATCGATCGAGAAGCCGAGCTGCGCGGCCTGCCGCACGGCGCGCATGGGGCGCAGGCCATCCTCGAGGAAGCGCGCCATGGGATCGCCGACGGCGCGGATCAGTCTGCGCGCGAGATCGGCCTGCCCACCGAACGGATCCGTCAGCGTCCCGTCGTTCGGGTCCAGCGCGATCGCGTTCATCGTAAAATCACGCCGCGAGAGGTCTTCTTCCAGCGACGAGACGTACGTCACCGACGAGGGCCGCCGCCCGTCGAGGTACGCGCCCTCGCCTCGGAAGGTCGTCACCTCGACGGCCAGGCGCGACGCCGGATCCGAGCCGGTGAGGACGGTCACCGTGCCGTGCTGCAGCCCCGTGGGGATCGCGAACGCGTGGCCGAAGATCTCGAGGACCTTCTCCGGCTTCGCGTCCGTCGCCACGTCGAAGTCCTTGGGCGGCCGGCCGAGCAGCATGTCGCGCACGCCGCCCCCGACGAGGTGCGCCTGAAACCCGCGCTGCTGCAGCCGCCTCGCGAGCGCGCGCACGTCCGCGGGGATCTCGGCGACCAGCTCGGCCGGCGTCGGCGTCGCCGTCACTTCGGCGGCTCCCCGCCCTCGAGGATCGAGAGGGCCTGCGCCGCGGCGTTCTGCTCGGCCTCCTTCTTCGAGCGGCCCACGGCCCGCCCGTACTCGCGGCCGGCGAGCGAGATCGCCACCGAGAAGCGCTTGTCGTGGTCGGGGCCCTCCTGCCCGACGACGCGGTACTGCGGCGTGGCCTGCAGCAGCGCCTGCGAGCGCTCCTGCAAGCGCGACTTGTAGTCGTTGCGCGTGTGCGTCTCGACGTCCTTGAGCGCCGTCGAGAAGAGCTGCTCGGCCACGACGCGCGCCGCCTCGAGCCCGCCATCCAGATAGACGGCGCCCATGAGCGCCTCCAGCGCGTCGGAGAGGATCGACGCCTTGCCGCGCCCGCCCGCCTGGTCCTCGCCGCGCCCGAGGAAGATCCATTGTCCGAGGCCGATGGCCTGCGCCGTGCGCGAGAGCCCCGCCTCGCTGACGACGACGGCGCGCGCCTTCGAGAGCTCCCCCTCGCTGCGGTCGGGGAAGCGCTTCATGAGCAGATCGCTGACGACGAGCGCCAGCACGGCGTCGCCCAGGAACTCGAGGCGTTCGTTGTCCGTGCGGCCCGCGCCGGGCGCCTCGTTCAGCCACGACTTGTGCGTGAGGGCCGCCTCGCAGAGGGCGCGGTTCGAAAACACGTGCCCGAGGCTGGCCTCGAGCGCTGCGTAGCTCTGATTGTCCTGGGTCATGTCGGGGGCGCGCGGCGCCGGTCCCGTAACCTACCACCGGCAGGACCGGTTGCGGGCGCAGCGGCGCCACCCGCTTTACCGCGCGCCGCCGCCGCGGTTACACTCCGCCCCATGGGCGATTCGACGAACCTCTGCTGCGTGAAGTGCAACTCGATCCTGGACAAGGCGTTGTTCCAGGGGCTGGAGGTCGACCTCTGCCCGAAGTGCGGCGGCCTGTGGCTCGACCGCGGCGAGATCACGCGCGCCGCGAAGCTGCCCGAGCAAGAGCTCGCGCGCCTGCGCGGCCTGCTCACCGGCTCGTCGGGCCCGCCGCCTGTGCCGACGCCCAACAAGGCGCCCTGCCCCGCGTGCACGGGCAGCCTCTCCGAGGTCGTGCTCGGCGCCGTGCACGTCGACTACTGCGGGACGTGCCACGGCATCTTCCTCGACAAGGGCGAGCTCGAGTCCGCCATCGAGGCCGTGCGCGCCCGCGACCGCAACACGACGGGCCGCCAGGTCGTCGCCGCCGCCGTCTCTGCGGGCGGATAGCGCTGCGCTTCGCGGGAAAGGGCTGCGTTCTCCCGCGGGTCCTCCCCGTCCTCCGCAGGGTGAGCCGGGCGCGCAAAGCTGGCCCCCTCCGTTCTTGGACCCGCTCGCTCGCTCTGACGCTCGAAAGAGCTAATCGATCCAGCCGCCGCCGATGACGGCTTCTGCGTCGTCGTAGAAGACGGCGGCCTGCCCGGGCGCGACGCCAAACGCCGGCTCGTCGAGGCGCACGTCCACGGAGCCGTCGGCGCCGGGCTCGACCCACGCGGGCGCGGGGCGTGCGTGGTGGCGGATCTGCACGCTGCAACGCACGCGATCACGCGGCGCCGTGCCGAGCCACCGGACGTCGGAGACGCGCACGGTGTCGCGGCCCAGCCGCTCGCGTGGGCCGACGTGGACGGTGCCGGTCGCGGCGTCGATGCGCAGCACGAAGCGACGGTCGGCGGCGCCCCCGGGCACGCCGCGGCGCTGGCCGATCGTGAAGCGGTGCGTGCCGCCATGCTCGCCGACGACGCCGCCGGTCTCGACGTCGACGACCGCGCCCGCCTGCCCCGCGCCGCCGCGCGCCTCGACGAAGGCCTTGTGGTCACCGTCGGGGATGAAGCAAATCTCCTGCGACTCGGCCTTGTCGGCGTTGGGCACGCCGAGGCGACGAGCGTGCGCGCGCACCTGGTCCTTCGTCAGCTCACCCAGCGGGAAGCGCACGCGCGCGAGCCACTCGGGGCGCAGGCCGAACAGGAAATAAGACTGATCCTTCTGCGCGTCGACGGCGCGCGCGAGCGACGGAGCGCCGGCGCCTGGCAGGAGCCGCGCGTAATGTCCCGTCGCCAGGGCGGTCGCGCCCAGCGCCTCGGCGAGGGCCAGCAACGGCCCGAACTTCAGCTTCTCGTTGCAGCGCACGCACGGGTTGGGCGTTCGGCCGGCGCGGTGCTCGGAGACGAACTCGTCGATGACGCTGGCCGCGAACGCCTCGCTCTCGTCGATGACGTAGTGAGGGAAGCCGAGCGCCGCCGCCGTCGCGCGCGCGTCGGCGATGTCGCGCGGCCCGCAGCAGCGGCCCACGGCCTGGGTGCCGGTCGCGTCGTAGAGCTTCAACGTCGCGCCGACGACCTCGTAGCCTTGCTCGACGAGGAGCGCCGCGGCCGTCGAGGAGTCGACGCCGCCCGACATGGCGACGACGACGCGCTCGCGGGCGCGCGCCTTGGGCCGCGCAGCGCCCGCGCCGGCGGCCCGCACGCGCGCGACGATCTCCGGCAGCAGCGCCGCGACGCGATCGATCTCCGCCTCGGTCGTCGCACGGCCCAAGCTGAAGCGGAGCGCCTCGCCCGCGGCGCGAGGCGGCAGGCCGAGCGCCAGCAACACGGCCGACGGCGACAGCGAGCCCGACGTGCACGCGGCCCCCGTCGAGACGCAGACGCCCTCGAGATCGAGCGCCGCGGCGACGAGCTGCCCCGGCGCGCCACCGAACGCGACGTTCAGCGTCCCGGGCAGCCGGCGCGCGAGGTCGCCGTGGACGCGCGCGCCCGCGATCGCCAGCACGCGGTCCGCGAGACGTTCCCGCAGCGCCGCGACGCGCGGCGCTGCATGGACGCGCTCTGCCGCCGCGAGGCGCGCGGCCACGCCGAAGCCCACGATGCCCGCCACGTTCTCCGTACCCGCACGGCGCTCGTGCTCCTGATGACCGCCGACGACGAGCGGCGGCAGGTCGATCCCGCGGCGCACGAAGGCGGCCCCGACCCCCTGCGGCCCGCCCAGCTTGTGCGCGGAGATCGTGGCCCCGTCGACCCCCGCAGCGCCGAGCGCCAGCGCGCGCCACGGCGCCGCCTGCACGGCGTCCGTGTGAAACAGCGCGCCGCCCGCGCGCGCCACGGCGGCCATCGCCGCGACGTCGATCTCGTTGCCGAGCTCGTGATTCGCCGCGGCCAGCGTGACGAGCGCCGTCTCGGCCCGCAGCGCCGCCCGCAGCGCCGCCGGCGTGATCGCCCCCGTGGGCCCGACCTCGACGAACGACACGTCGAAGCCCTCGACCGCGAGGACGTCCAGCACGCCCAGCACCGACGGGTGCTCGAGCCGCGACGACACGACGTGCGGCCGCGTTCCCGCGGCGAGGCGCGCCGCGCCCGCGCGCGCGAGCCCGCGCACCAAGAGGTTGTTCCCCTCGGTGCCGCCCGACGTGAAGACGATCTCCTCGGCGGCGCCGCCCAGCAGCGCCGCGACCTCGCGCCGCGCCGCCTCGACGGACGCGCGCGCCGCGCGCCCCGCGGCGTGCACGCTGGAGGCGTTTCCCGCGGGCCCGCGCAGCGCCGCCGCCATCGCGTCGGCGACCTCGGCGCGCACGGGCGAGGTCGCGGCGTGGTCGAAGTAGATCCGGTCGTTCACGGCCGCGATTCTGGCGTTTTTCGGCCCGGCCGCAAGCGCGACGGCGTCAGAGGCGGCGAAACGCGCGCACGTCGAAGCCGCCGCCGAGGTGCAGGTCCAGCATGCGCTCGAGCTCCTCGGGCGTGACGCGGTTGTAGAGCACGGCGGAAGACGCGTCGAGGCCGGCGTACACTTGCCATCCGCGCACCTCGTCGGTGTCGTAGACCAGCACGTTCGGACCGCGGATGCAGTGGCCGAAGCAGGTCTCCCAGCCCAGCGTGACCCGCTCGCCCAGGCCGCGCGCCTCGACGAGCTCGCGCAGGCGATCGTGCAGCGCCGCCGAGTTGCGCCGCTCGCCGCAGGTGGGCCCGCGGCACACGAGGACGGTCAGGCGGCGCGGCTCGCTCACTCGTCGGCCGTCGCGGCGCTGGCCGCGCGCAGCCGCGCCTCGGCGCCCGCCGTATCGGCCAGCGCGCGCCGCAGGTGCACGCGCAGCGGCTCGACCGTGTGCGGCTCCTCGGCGAGGTACAGCAAGAGCTGTCGCTCCGCCGGCCCGCCCAGCGCCAGCATCGCCTCCGACGCGGCGACCAGCGGCCGCGGATCGCCGTCATACACCGGGTCGGCGCGGTACATCGTCACGAGGTCGTGCAGCGCCGGCAGCGCGTCCGTCGCGCCCATCGCCGCGAGGGCCCGCGCGATCTGCGTCAGCGCCGCGGGCGGCGTCTCGGGCCGCCGCAGGTGCGCGACCAGCGCCGGCACCGCCGCGCGCGCCTTCATCGCCCCGGCCGCGCGCGCGAGGATCTCGACGGCGGGGGCCGCCTTGCCCTCGGCGTAGTCGGCGTGCCGCTCGAGGACGCGGGCGAGCGCGTCGGCCGCGGAGGCGTCCTTGCGCGCGACGAGCGCCTCGCCTGCCCGCTGGTAGACGGCGGGCGGCAACCCCTCTTGCTCGGTGATCTTGAGGAGCTGCTCGGTCACGTCGTGGCCCGGCTGGCGCGCGAGCTCGTCGATCGCGAACATCTTCACGTCCCAGAAGCGGCGATCGCCGTCCCACACGATCGTCCTCAGCACCTCGGGCAAGGGCGCGGCCGCGGCGCTCGAGCCGTTCGACCTTCGCGGGTTCCAACCCTCGGCATCGAAGGTGGCCCCGCGCACCACCTCGCCGGGGAGCTTCGCCGAGAAGACGCGCGCGCCCGTGCGCGTGTCCAGCGCGCCGATCTCGCCGTCGGCCGTCGCGAACGCGATCACGTCGCCCACGTCGGACGAGGAGACGGCCTCGGCGCCCGGGTGGTTGTAGGCCCACTTGAGCTCGCCGGTCTGCGACTGAAAGCCGAAGAAGAAGCGGAAGTTGTGCACGAACGCCAGGTCGTCGCGGAAGCGCGCCTCGCCCGGCGTCATGCGCCACAGGATGCGGTTGCGATCCAGCGCCGAGTAGTCGCCCTGCTCGGGGCGGTAGAGATCGAACCAATAGACCGGCCGCACGAACGCCGGCAGCTTGGCGCGCGCGTAGCCGTTCGACTTGCGCGAGCCCGCCGCCGTCTCGGGCGACAAGCGGAACACCCCCGCCGACCCGAAGAACAGCCCCTCGGGCAGGCCGCGCACGAACGTCGCCGCCTCCTCGCTCGAGAGCACCTGCGCGACCACGGCGCCGTTCGCGGCGTCGAGCAGCGTCACGTATTGAGACTGGACGGGCACGGCGACGATCCCGCCGCGCGCGACCGGCGCGCCCGCATTTCCCGACGAGAGCTCGTGGCGCCAGCGCGCGGCGCCCGCCGTCGTGTCGAGCGCGAGCACGATCGCCTTGCCGCCGTGCAGGTGCGTCCCGCCCACCTGAAGGACCAGGTAAGCGGTCTTGCCGTCGATCGTGTAGCCGAGGAGGCGCTCGTCCTTGGCGATCGCGTGACGCCAGCGCTCGGCGCCCGTGCCGAGGTCGCGCGCGACCAGCGCGTCGGCGGCGGCGTAGACGACGACGTCCGCGCCGACGGCGACGCGCGCCTTCAGCTCGGCCGGCTGCGTCCACAGGAGCCGCGACTCCGCGAGATCGTACGCCGCGAGACGAGGGCCCTTCGCGCCGCCGAGCGCGAGGAACGCGAGCGGCCTGCCGGCGGCGTTCGCCGGGCGCGCCGCGACGTCGCCGCTCCTGCGCAGCGCCGAGGCGACGTCGTCCGAGTTGCCGGCGCGCTGGTAAGTGCTGGTCGCGCACCCCGCGCCGAGCGCTCCGATGACGAGCGCGACCGCGAGGCCGCCCTGCCGAAGTCCGAGCGCCATCACTTCACCGTCCCCTTCTCGTCCACGAGCTTCTGCGCTTCCTTCTTCGACGCGCGATCGTCCTTCGCCGGCACCGACGCGAGGTACTCGACCAACGCCGTCGTCGCCGACGCGCCCGAGAGCCGGCCGATCGTGCGCACCACCTCGACGCGCAGGTTGTCCGGCACGTCGTCACGCTTGAGGTACTCGCCGAGCGCCGACGCGACGACGTTGTCGTCCACCGACCCCTGCAGCTCGGCGAGCGCGGGGACGAGCTCGGGCGTCGCGAGCGAGCCCAGCGCGGGCGCCGCGCCCGCGTCGTTGCGCTTGACCAGCGCGAGCAGCCGCGGCGCGGCCTTCTTCTCCTTGCGCGCGGCGAGCGCGTCGGCCGCGGCCGCGCGCACGTCGGGCGCGCCGTCCCCCAGCGCCGTCAGCAGCGCGGGGACGACGCGGTCGTCCTTGATGGCGCCGAGCGACTTCACCGAGCGCCGCCGCAGATCGGCCGAACGATTGCCCGCGTACAGCTCGAGCGCGTCGACGCCGCGCACGTCGCCGAGGGCACCGAGCGCCTCGACCGCCGCCTCGAGGCGCGCCGGCGGACCTCCGACGCTCAGCAAATCGATCAACGGCTCCGCGGCATTCGAAGCGCCCGACAGCCCGAGCGCCTTCGCCGCATCGAGCGCGCCCTGCTCGTCCTCGCCGAGCAAGATGTCGCGCACCTTCTCCAGCTTGTCCGGCGGCAACTTCGGCGGCTCCTTCTTCGCCTCGACAGGAGCCTTCTTGGCCTTCGCCGCCGCCTGCGCCGCGCCTCCGACCAGGAGCGCAGCCATCACTAACGCCACGTGTCTCACACGAGCGTCATATCTTTCCGCAACGGTAAGGTCAATTGCATCCAACCAAGCTCACTTTTTGCCTAACCGCCGATTTACCGCCGGGAGGCGCAGCTTCGCTGCGCCGGCCTCGCCTCAGCCCCCGGGGGCGGTCCCCCCGCCAGCTAGCGTCCCTTCGCGTCGTCGTCCGAGAACTCGACCTTGCCGCTGTAGGTCGCGCCCTTGCCCAGCAGCCAGAACGACGTCGTCGCGAGGATCCGGCCGCGCGATTCGGCCGTCATCATGTAGTGCCTGCGGACGTCGAACTCGGGCTTCGCCAGCACGATGCTCGAGCTGAAGATGCGCGAGCCCTTCTCTCGCGTGTACTGCGCGTCGCCCGCGACGTACTTCTTGCCGGCGGTGATGTCGTAGAACTTGACCTGGATCTCGCTGTCGTTGAGCGGCTGGGCGAAGAACGCGATGTACTCGACGTCCCACGAGCCCTTGTCGGCGCCGTCCTCGTCCTTCGGCCACAGCTTGTCCGTCTTGGCCGACTGCACCGCCTGGATGAACGCGCCCGCCGAAGAGAACCGCATGGGCAGGCGCTTCTTCGTGATGATGATGCGCCCCTTGAAGACGTCCTCCGGCTTCGCGCCGCCGCCCGCCTGCGAGCTTGCGAGCGGCAAGATCAACGTGCAAAGAGCCACGAGCGCGATCGCGATGCGTTTGTACATGCAGAGCTCCCTCAGAGGTGAAAAGCCGGAGTGACTGGCGCACGATTGTAAGGCCCGCGCGCCCCGCCACGCGTCGCAAAATGCACGGCCCTCCCGCGACACGCAACCTTCGCGAGGCCACGGGGCCCTGCCGGGCTCAGTTCTTCGCGCTGCGCGGCGCGCCGAACAGGCCCTCGAGGCGCTTGACCGTGTCGGAGGCCAGGTTCGACTTCTCACGCGCGAGGCGCAGCACGTCGAGGCCGACCAGGCGGTAGAGCTCGAGGAGCTCGGGCGCGCGCTGCTCGAGGATACGCAGGTGCTGCTCGACGGACGAGACGTCGCCCCGCTCGACCGGGCCCGTGAGCGCCCCGGGCAGCCCCACCTGCTGGAGGTTCTGCACGACGCTCATCAGAAGCGGGATCAGCGCGGGGAGGGCCTGCTCCTGCGGCACGCCCGCGGTGACCAGCAGCCGCTGCGCCATGTCGGCCAGCGCCACCACGTAGTTCGACGCCAGCACGGCGCCCGCGTGATAGAGCGGCAGGTTCTCCGCCTCGAGGAACACGGCCCGCGCGCCCATCGCGCGCACGAGGCGCTTGGCGTGGCTCTTGGCGGAATCGTCGCCCTCGATGCCGAAGGCGACCTCCTTCATGTGCTCGACGGCCACGCGCGGGTCGGCGAACGACACGAGCGGGTGCAGCGTGCCGACGGCGCGCACGTGCGGGCGCGCAGCGGCCAGGATCGTCGCCGCGGCGTTCGCGCCCGACGTGTGGAGCAGCACCTGGTTCGACCGCAGGCGCTTCTCGGAGACCAACCGATCGGCGACCTCGCGGATGCGCTCGTCACGCACGGAGATGATGATGATGTCCGCCTCCGAGATGATGTCCGGGATCTCGCCCGTGCTGCCGACGACGCCCGAGATGGCGCGCGCCGCGTCGGTCAGCTCGACCTGGCGCCCGTGAAGCCCGATCACGGGGATGGAGGCGCGCACGAGCCGCGCGGCCAGCGCCGTACCGACGACGCCGGCGCCCATGATGAAAACGGACGGCGTGGGCTCGGGAGGCCCCTCCGCGAGGGCGCGGGCGTTCACTTCGGCTTCGGACATGTAGCTCATGCGGGCTCCCTGTACAAACCGTGGCGGTATATGTAGTCGAGAACGGTGCGCGGCACGAGCCCCTCGGCGGACTTCCCGGCGCGCAGCAGGCTTCGCACCTCGGTGGAGCTGACCTCCGGCATGGTGACGGCAGAGTGAGCGGCGGCGCCCTTCGCGGCGCGCCGGCCGACGACGATGAAGGACACGAGCGCTTGCAGCTCGGCCGCTTTGTACCAGGTCGGCACCTCGTCAAAGAGGTCGCTGCCAATCACGAGCGAGAAGTTGTGATCCGGGTGCAGCTTGCGCAGGCGGCGCACGGTGTTGATCGTGCGGCTGGGCCCGCCGATCGTCCGCTCGATCTCGGTGACGCGCGCGCGGCCGCCGAGGGACTTCGCCGCCAGCTCGCACATGCGCAGCCGGTTCTCGAAGGGCGCGAGCGGCTTTTGAAATGGGTGCTTCCACGTCGGCACGAACCACAGCTGATCGACGCGCGACGTCTCGAGGACGTAGAGCGCGACCATCTGGTGTGCGACGTGCGGGGGGTTGAAGCTGCCGCCGAAGAGCGCGATCTCCATCGCGCTCAGCCGTACTCCGGCAGGAGGTGCGGCGCGCGCCGCTCGGCGAAGGCGCGTTCGAACGGCACGAAGCTCGCGAAGAGGCCGTCGAGGTCGGTGCCCGCCTCGATGGCGCGCCTCGCGGCGTCGCTGCCGGTCAGCAGATCGATCGCGGGCGGATCGGCGACGAACTCGTAGGGCTCGGTGCGCCAGCGGAACTCGCCCGGCGCCTCGGCGCGCGCCGCCGCGAGGAACGCGAGGCCCGCGCGGTACGGGCGAAACGCCGCCCGATCGGTCACGTGGAACTGCACGCCGCCGCACGAACGACCCGCGAACTTGTGGAAGCTCGGCCGGAACGAGAGCGGCCGAAAACGCACGCCCGGCAGCCGCATCGCCTCGAGACGCGCGGCGACCCGGTAACCGTCGAGGAACGGCGCGCCCGAGATCTCGAACGGCCGCGTCGTGCCGCGCGCCTCGGACAGGTTCGTCCCTTCGACGAGGCACTGGCCCGGATAGACGTACGCCGTGTCGAGCGTCGGCATGTTCGGCGACGGCAGCACCCACGGCAGGCCCGTCTCGTCGAACGCCATCGCGCGCCGCCAGCCGCGCATCGCCACCACGGTGAGATCGCAGTCGAGCGGCTTCGCGAACCGCTGCGCGCCCCACGGCATGCCCGCGCGCACGAGAAGCGCGATCTCGCCCGCGGTCATGCTGTGGCGAACGGGCACGGCGCCGAGGCCCACGAACGACTCACACTTCGGCTCGACGGTGCCGCCCTCGATCGTCTCGGCCATCCCCCCGAGCGGGTTCGGGCGGTCGAGGACGACGACGGCCACGCCCGCGCGCGCCGCCGCGTGCATCGCGAGCGCCATCGTCCACACGTAGGTGTAGTACCGGCTGCCCACGTCCTGGAGATCGATGACCAGTGCGTCGACGTCGGCGAGCTCGGCCGCCTGCGGCGTCAACGAGTCGAACGTCTCGCCATAGAGGCTCGTCACGGGGATGCCCGTGCGCGCGTCGCGGTCGTGCTCGACGCCGATCATGTCCTGCGCCTCGCCGCGCACGCCGTGCTCCGGGCCGAACAATCGCGTCGGGCGCACGCCCGCCTGAATCAGCCGATCGACCGCGTGGGTGAGATCCCCCGCGACGCTCGCCGGGTGGCAGAGCACGCCCACCCTCCGCCCGCGCAGCAGCTCCAATCTGTCCGCGCAAAGAACGTCGAGGCCGGTCTGAATCACGAGCCCCACTCTAACGTTTCGGAAACCTCAGGGCGAGCAAACCGAATTCGATCGTCCACCCGAGGACGGCTGCCTGGACCGCCAGCGCGCATGACGCCGGGCGGTCCCCCCCGGCTCGAAACGGCTGGGCGTCGTGGCTTCGCCACGGCGCCCAGCGAGGCACGAGGGGACGCAGAGGCGTCCTGCCGTGCCCGCCCGGACCGCCAGCGTAGACGCCGGGCGGTCCCCCGATTAGATCAAATCAAAAGATCGGAACCGGCTTCAGGGTCACCTGGTCGCCGTGGGCGTTGACCTTGAAGCGGACCATGCGGCACTTCCACTTCTGCTTGAGGCCGCCCTCGATGAGGCGCAGCTTCGCGGTGAACGCCTGCACGGTGATCCCCTTCGTGGGCTTGCCCTGCGACTTCAGCGCGGCGCTGTACTCGTTGAAGATGCGCGCGTAGTAGATCGGCTCGGCCTCCTGGCCGAGGGCCGTCGCCTCGGGATCGTTGCCGGACTGGGCCGCCGCGCTGGCCTCCTCGACCAGCATCTGGTCCGAGCGCCACTTGTTGGCCTCGTCGGCCTCATCCTCGCCCTCTTCCTCGTTCGGCTCCTCGCGGCCCAGCAGGCGCGCGAGCATGACGTTGAGCGCGTTCGAGAGCCCCTCGAAGTCCTGGCCCACCGGCTTGAACATGTAGTCGATGTTGCCGTTGATGATCTCGGCCACGCCGAGCTCGATCTTGTCGAGCGGCTTGATGAAGCGAATCGCCGTCATCACGCTGGCGCCGAGGGCGACGATGATGGCCAGCACGCCCAGGATCAGGATCTTCGTGCCGACGTCGGACATCGGGTCCAAGAGGTCGGAGACCGACTTCAGGACCACGACGCCGCTGGTCTTGCTGAACGCGTTGCCCTGCAGAGGCGCCGCCATCGCCGCGTACTCGCGGCCGTCGATCGAGAGGCGGAAGAGGTTCGTGGGCTTGCCGCTCGTGACGGCCTCGTTGCCCCACTTCTCGGCCGACTGGAAGAGCACCGTGTTGAGGGCCTGCGTCTTGTTGCCGTCCTCCTTGGCGCTCTCACCGGCGCCCTCGGAGACGAAGCTCGACGTCGCCATCTTGCCGTCGTGGAAGTAGCCGACCTCGACGCCCAGCAGGTCGCGCTTGAGCTGCGCGTCGCGCGCGTCGACGACGTAGCCGACCATGAGCGCGCCCTTCGTGCTGCCGTCCGGGTGGACGATCGGCGCGATCGCGACGCGCGTCATGCGGTTGTTGAACGTCCACACGTCCTTCGTCGCCTCGCCCTTGAGGGCCAGCGAGACGGCCGGGTACTTCGCGCGGAGATCCTCGCCGTACATCGCGTTGACGTTCAGGTCGCGCGCGATGACCTTGCCGGACGAGTCGAGGACGGCGACGATGTCGGCCTTCCGCGAGCCGCCCTTGAGGAGGAAGTTGTTCACGTCCTCGCACTGCTCGAAGGCCGCCTGACGGCGTCCCGTCTCGTCGGCCTTGTCGAAGATGGCGACGATGGGCGCGTTGTGGCTGAGCCTGGCGACCAGGTTCGCAAAATCCAGCGCTTCCAAACGGGCGATGGACTGGTGCATCCGCTGGCCGCGCGAGACCTCGGTCTCCACTTCCTGCTGGACCGTGGTCTTGAGCTCTTTCGTCACGGCCGAGTACAAACCGGCGGTGATCGCGAGCAAAACGATGGCGGCGACAAGCCCGATCTTCATGCGGTGCATGTCCTGGCTCCTCTGGGGCTTTGGGTGAAAAGGGGGAACGTCGAAATTGACGGGGTGCGGTAACGCGAGTCGGCAGTCTCTATCGGCAGGACGGGACTAAGAAAAAAGTCTGCTCGATGCGGTCGTCCCGCAGGGGGCGGGCACGGGTCGGAGGGTCGGATTATCGAGCAGCGCAGCGCTTCGAGTCAATTGATTGGGGACTCCTTCGGCAGAACGGTGAAAAATTTGACCTGCTTTCTTTCTGAACTTACATGTAGGGAAAACTCCCCCCGAGAGGGGAGCCAACGGAGGCCCGCATGTCTTCAGTTTCATCTCGCGTCCTCGATCGCCGCCACGAGCGCCGCACCAACTCGCCGGATCGTCGCGGCTTCGCCCGCATCGGCACCGACGTGTTCGTCAACCGCTTCCTGAACGGCCACCCGTTCATGTGCCGCATGACCGACATCAGCCGCACGGGCGCTCGCCTGGTGCCGCTGCTGGAGCCCACGCACACGAACACGCCGAAGTTCATGGGCATCCAGTTCCAGCTGCCGGGGCAGACGGAGATCTGCACGGCGTCGGGCGAGACGATGGCCCTCAAGGACGACGACGGCACGGGGAAGAGCATCGGCATTCGCTTCACGAATCTGCCGCCGCAGTCGGCGTGGGCCATCGAGGCCTTTCTCAAAGCCGCCTGACCGCCCGCCCCACACCTCCCGCCAAATCCAGAAACGCTCTGTGTTTTGGCGGGGTTCGCTTGACAGGTCCGAAGGCCGTTTTGTATCGTCGCGTCTCCGCACGCCGGCCTCGCCCGCAGGACGCGTGAGGGACGTTGATCACCCCGCCACCCGCACGCTGCACGCCGCAATTCGGAGGGACCTGTGGATCAGAACCAGAAGCCTGGCGGAGCTCCGCCCGCCAAAGACATCAGCGATCTCAAAGCGCGCTTGGGCCTGAAGCGCCCCGACGCCGCGGGCCCGGCGCCGGGCCCCGGCCCCGCAGCCCGACCGACGGGCGTGCTTCCCGCGGGATTCCCGCAGGCCGCGGGCCGCGCGCCGTTCCCGGGCGCGGCGCCGGCGGCGGCAGCGCCCGCCCCTGCCGCGCCTCCGGCGGCGCTCGATCCCTACGCGGGCCTGAAGCCGCAGCAGGGCGTGTTCGATCTTCGGACGATCGATGACGGCGCGCCCGTCGAGAACGTGCGTTCGGGCCGCGGCAAGGCCGCCCTCGTGACCGCCGTCGTCGTCGGCGTCGCCGGCTTCGCGCTCGGCGCCGGCCTCGGCGTCTCGGGCGTCGGCCGCGCCAACATGAACACGGCGAACCACGCCGCGAAGACGGTCAAGGCCGAGCTCGACGAGATGCAGAAGACGCTCACGCAGGTGGGCACCGCGATGGCGTTCAGCCAGCAGCGCCTCGGCCAGCAGAAGCGGGACGCGCTCGAGTACGATCCGCAGCTCATCGCGGACCTCGAGAAGGTGAAGCTCGACCCGCGGCCCGACACCAGCAAAATCTTCCGCGTCGACTACTTCCGCCTCGAGGACATCGTCGTCGACCGGCTGTTCAACTACTACTACGACACGATCGCCCTTTATAACGAGGTCGAGCGTCACATCAAGAAGACGAAGGCCGACGCGGAGTCGCTCAAGGCGTACGCGGAGAAGACGGCGCCCACGGGCGCGAAGAACTACGGCCTCGTGTTCGACACCGGTGGGCCGGTCGTCGTCGGCGAGCTCGTCGAGGTTGGGGACCAGGTGTGCAAGGGCGGCGGCAAAGACTGCGGCCCGAAGGACCTGACCGGCTTCCAGGTGCGCATCAACACGGGCGCGCCGCTGGTCGAGAAGAAGGCCAGCAGCAAGCTCGACTCGGGCAACGTGGTTCCGATCCGGCCGACGCCGCTCTTCAACTCGGTGATGTCGGGCTCGCCCGATCAGGTGCGCGCCGAGGCGTACAAGCTGCGCACGGCGAACATCCGCGCGCTGGTGAGCCGCCTCACCGCGGGCCAGAAAGAGCTCTTCGAGGGCATCGACAAGGCGGCCGCGCGCCCCGACGTGTTCACGATCTTCTAAGGCGGGCGGGAGGGGCCTCGCCCCTCTCACCAACCCACCCCATCGGGGAGCGAACCGGGCCAGCGAAGCTGGCCCTTCGCATTTGTGAGCCCCGCCCGCTGCGCTCGTTCTGACGCCTCGGGACGCGCGGCATTTTCGAGGTGGCTCGCGTGGCCGTCGACGCGTGAGGCTGACTCGCGACGGAGCGTTGGTGCTGGCCTTTGCAGCCGCGGGTGCACTCGGCGGCGTGGGCGTCGGAGGGTGCGAGCGCGTCGGCAGGGGTCGCCCGAGGGGCATCGGCGGCCACGCCGACGAATCTCACGACCTCACGCTGCGTCCGCCCCGGACGGGCGCCGTCGTCGGCGCCCCGTTCTGATTCACGGCAAAAAAAACGGGGCGCCTCTTTCGAGACGCCCCGTGAAAGGCGGTGACCAAGCCGCCGTGGGCTTAGAGCTCGAGGCCGTCGAGGTCGCTCTTCTTCGACGCCTTCTTCTTGGCGTTGCCGTCCTTCTCGGACGACGAGGCCGAAGAGCTGGACGACGAGCCACTGCGGCCGTTCACCTCGGCGGGCGTGGGCGCCTTGACCGGCGACGGGACGACGATGTCGGCGTGCTTCTCCTCTTCGCCCGGCTTCTTGATCTCGCGGCCCGTGAGGCGATCGATGATGTTGTCGTTCGCGTCGCGGCCGTTGTCCTCGTGCTGCGTGACCGCCTCGACGAGCGAGTCGCCGTGCGGGCCGCCGGGGTTCGCGACCTTGCGTCGCTCGGCGAGGCGGTGCTCCTTCTCGCCGTCGAACAGCACGAGACAGTAGACGCCGTAGAACTCCGAACGATCGACGAGGCGAAGACGATCGCCGCCCGCGGTCCACTCGTAGTGGTCCAGCGTGTGGCGGACGCCGCCCTTCATCTTGTCGTCGCGGAAGACCGCCTTCGCCTTCCCGTACTTGTCCTCCATGCTCGCGCCGAAGTCCGCGAAGGTCTTGCCCTCGAGCGCGTCCTTGTTGAAGGCGAGGAACATCTTGTAGAGCCCGCCCTCGAAGAAGAAGAAGTAGCGCGTCCAGACGTCCTCCTTGGTGACGAGGACCGCCTCCCCCGTGTTCTGCTGGAACTCGGGGCCGATGATCGACACGTCCCAGCCGGACTTGGCGCCTTCGAACTTCGTGTAGCTCTTCTTGACGGCCTGGATCTCGCGCAGCATCTCTTCGCGGATGCGCGTCTGCT
>DASZUD010000318.1:0-18723 GCA_035548155.1 Polyangia bacterium | reverse complement strand
TGGGCGCGGCGCCCTACCAGAGCGCGCGGTTCAGCCCCGACTTCCGGCGCGGCGAGATCACGCTGCGCCGTGCGTCGTTCGCTGGTCGCCCGTGGATCTACCCGCTGCACTATCCGCTCGACGAGGTGTTCATGGTGCACCTGCTCGCGGCGAGCGGCCTGGGCGTCGAGCTGCACGGCGCGGGCGTCGTGCTGCCCGACGGCCGCGGGTGGTTGTTCGTCGGGCATTCGGGCGCGGGCAAGTCGACCATCGCGCGCCTCTGGCGCGGCCACGCGGGCGTCAAGGTTCTGTCGGACGAGCGCATCATCGTGAGGGCCCACGACGACGGAAGCGTGTGGATGTACGGCACGCCGTGGCACGGCGACGGCTACATCGCCGAGCAAGGCCGCGCGCGCTTGGACCGGGTCTTCGTCCTGGGGCACGGCGCGCACAACCAGCTCGAACGCCTGCCCGCCACCGCGGCCGTCGCGAAGCTGTTCGCGTGCGGCTTCACGCCGTTTCACGACGCGGCGGGTCTCGACGGCAGCCTGGGCCTGCTGACGGAGATCACGCGCGCCGCCCGCTGCGAGCGCTTCGCCTTCGTGCCGGATCGCGGCGCCCTCGAGTTCGCGCTCGCGAGCTGATCAAGGACGGACGGCGACCTTCCGATGTCCCGGAGGCATGGAAGGCGCGCGCTTCGGCGACCTGGCGGCGGAGCTGCTCGCGCGAGGGGTGACCGTGCGGTTTCGCGCCGCGGGCCGCAGCATGCTGCCGACCGTGCACGACGGTGATTGCCTGATCGTCGCGCCCGTCTCGCCGCGCGAGGTCGCGGTCGGCGACGTCGTGCTGTGCGAGGGCCGCCGCGGCCCCGTCGCCCACCGCGTTGCCGCCGTCGAGGCGGCCGCCGGCGGTCGGGCGCGCTTCGTCTTGCGGGGCGACGCCTCGCTCGAAAACGATCCGCCGATCGACGAGGCCCACCTTCGTGGTCGCGTCGTCGCGCTCGAGCGCGGCGGCCGACGCTGGCCGATCGCGTCGCCGCCCGCGGCTCCGCTGCGCTGGCTCCGCGAGCTCGCGCGGCGATCGGCGCTGTCCGTCTTCCTGCGCGCGCTCGCGCCCCGAGCCGCGGGCTAGTCACTCCTCCCACTCGTGGACGAGGCGCGCGACCGGCACGCCCCGGCACATGTGCGACTCGACGATCTCTCGCACGTCGGCCGGAGTGACGCCCGTGTACCAGACCCCCTCGGGGTAGACGACGATCGTCGGGCCCTCGAAGCACGGGCCGAGGCAGCCCGACGGCGTGACGATCACCTTGCCCCAGAGCTCGGGGTGCCGGCCCAGGCCCTCCTGCAGCGCGCTCAGGAGCTCGGCCGAGCCGCGCGCGCCGCAGGACGGCTTGCTGCCCGCGGGTCTCGCGTTCGTGCACACGAAGAAGTGGCGTTCGGCTTTGGGCACGGCCTTCTCTGTGCCATGCTGAGGCATCCGCCATGCCGCGGCAAGGCGCAAGGTTTTCCCTCAATCTCTCGCTGATTCTGGCCGTCGTCTTCCCGGCCATCATCTGCGCGGCCGTCGCGCTGGCCTACTATGGCTATCGCTACGCGGTCGCGGCGTCGGTGCGCAGCCAGGCCTCTCTCATGGAGGGCAACGAGCAGGTCGCGCAGCTCATCATCAGCCAGGTGCAGAACCGCATCGACGAGCTCGACCGCGATCTCTTCGCGGCGGTCGAGTGGCGGGACGCGGATCCGCCTGCGTTCATGGAGCTGCCGCCGGGCGTCGAGTCCGTCGCGCTGCTCGACTCGGCCCTCAAGATCCGGTCGCTGTATCCTTCCCCCGACGCGCGCCACCGGGCCCGCGAGCTCGATCGCTGGCAGAGCTACGTCAAGGGCCTGGACTGGGGCTCGCTGCACGCGTGGACGCCCGACCAGCCGGGCAACTTCCGCCACCTGCACCAGCTGTTCGAGGGCAAGTCGGTGCTGATCGCTTACGCCGCCAAGACGACGATCGACGCGCACAGCTACTACGTCGCGGCGAAGCTGGACCTGAAGACGATCGCCAAGGAGTGGATCCCCGAGGAGGTCGAGAGCATCTCGGGCAAGCGGAAGGTCGCGATCCTCGACGAGGTCGCGCGCGCCGTGTACGGCGAGCCGCAGGGGTCGACGCCATTCCTCTACGAAGAGTCCTTCGGCAAGACGCTGTACGCGTGGCGCGTGCAGATCGCGCCGAAGAACGTCGACGAGCTGCGCCGGCAGGCCGAGACCGAGCGCCTGCTGGGCGTGCTGCTCATCCCCGTGTCGACGGTCATCATCGCGATGGGCCTCGGGGTCGTGTTCCTGGCCGTGCGCGCCGAGCGGCGCGCGTCGCAGCTCAAGAGCGACTTCATCGCCAACGTCTCGCACGAGCTCAAGACGCCGCTGTCGCTCATCCGCATGTTCGGCGAGCTCATCGCCACGGGGAAGCACAAGGGCCAGGGCTCGGAGCGCGAGTACGCCGGCATCATCACGCGTGAGTCGGAGCGCCTCGCGCACCTCATCGACAACGTGCTCGACTTCGCGCGCCTCGAGCGCGGCAAGGCCAGCTACAGCTTCGCCGAGGGAAGGCTGGACGAGGTCGTCGAGCGTGCGCTAGACGTGTGCCGGCACCGTCTCGACAAGGAGAAGATGAAGCTGCGCACCGACATCGAGGCCGAGCTGCCGCCCGTGCGGATGGACGAGGACGCGATGACGCTCGTGCTGCTGAACCTCGTGGACAACGCCGTGAAGTACGCGGGCGAGGGCGGCGAGATCGCCGTGCGCCTGGCGCGCGCGCCGGGCGGCGTCGCGCTGTCGGTGCGCGATCGCGGGCCCGGCATCTCGGACCACGAGCAGCAGCGCATCTTCGAGCGCTTCTACCGCGCCACCAGCGCGCGCCAGCGCAACGTGCGCGGCAGCGGCATCGGCCTGTCGCTGGTCAAGCACATCGCCGAGGCGCACGGCGGCCGCGTCGAGCTCGCGAGCGTGCCGGGGCAGGGCGCCACCTTCACGGTGTTCGTGCCCGCGGCGCCGCTGGTGACGCCCGGCCCCGAGGCGAGGGCGGCGTCTTGAGCGCGCCCGTCGCAGCTCCGCAGGCGGCGGCGCGGCGGCGCGTCCTCATCATCGAGGACGAGCCCGATCTCGTGCGCGGCCTGCGCGATGCGCTGGAGTTCGAGGGCTTCGACACGATCTCATCTGGGCTAGGCCGCGAGGGCGTCGAGCTCGCGCGCGCGCGCGCGCCCGATCTCGTTTTGCTCGATCTCATGCTGCCCGACGTCAACGGCTTCGCCGTGTGCGAGCAGATCCGGCAGACCAGCCCGCTCGTGCCCATCATCATGCTGACGGCGCGCTCGCAGGAGAGCGACAAGATCCGCGGCCTCGAATCGGGCGCCGACGACTACGTCACGAAGCCGTTCTCGATCGGCGAGCTCGTGGCGCGCATCGGCGCGATCTTCCGGCGCCTGCAGCGCAGCGGGGCCAGCCAGGGAGGGGCCGCCGCCTCTGACGAGATCCGCGTCGGCGCGGCCGTCGTGTACCCCAAGCGCCACGAGCTCGTGCGCAAGGGCAAGACCTACGCGCTTTCATTCTACGAGGTCGAGCTGGTGCGCCTCCTGGCCGAGCGCGCGGGCGAGCCGGTCGCGCGCGACGAGATCCTGGAGAAGATCTGGGGCGTGTCCGGACACGCCTCCACGCGCAGCGTCGACAACTTCATCGTGAAGCTGCGCAAGAAGATCGAGGAGAACGCCGCCAAACCCGAGCACATCCTCACGATCTATGGGACGGGCTACAAGCTTCTGCCTTAGCCTCGTCGTCGCGGTCGTCGCCGGCGCCGCACCGAGGCCCGCAGCCGCGGCGCTGCGGCACGAGACGGCGTTGCCTGACGGCTGGCGCTTCCTGCGCGCCGACGCCACCGGGGCCGAGGCGCCCGACTTCGACGACCGGACGTGGGAGCGCGTCCGCGTGCCGCACACGTGGAACGCGAAGGACGGGCAGGATGGCGGCGGCGATTACTATCGCGGCGTCGGCTGGTACCGCCGGCGCGTCACGGTCCCGAAGGCCGAGTCGGGCCGCGAGCTCTACGTCGAGTTCGACGGCGCGAACCTCGAGACGACGCTGTACGTGAACGGCCGCGAGGTCGGGCACCACGCGGGCGGGTACGCGCGCTTCCGGTTCGACGTGACCCCGGTCGTGAAGTTCGGCGCGCCGAACACCCTCGCGGTGAAGGTCTCGAACGCGCTCAACGCGAACGTGGCCCCGCGCTCCGCCGACTACACGTTCTTCGGCGGCCTCTACCGGGACGTGCGCCTGGTCAGCGTCGACGCCGTGCACCTCGACATGGACGCGTTCGGCTCGTCGGGCGTGCTGGCGTTTCAGGAGCGCGTCACGAAGGAGGGCGCGACGGTGCGCGTGCGCGTGTCGGTGAGCAACGCCGATCCGGCGGCGCGCGACGCGGACGTCGCCGTCAGCGTCCGGGCGCCGGCCGGCGCTTCGGATGGCCCGCTGCTGGTGAAGGCGAGCGCTCACGTCGCGATCCCCGCGCACGGCACCGAGAGCGCCGACGTCGCGCTGCAGATCGCCTCGCCGCACCTCTGGGACGGCGTCCGCGACCCGTATCTCCACCGCCTCGAGGTCGAGGTCACGTCGGGCGGCCACGCCGTCGACGTCGTGCGGGAGCCGCTGGGCCTGCGCAGCTTCGGCTTCGACGCGAACCAGGGCTTCTCGCTCAACGGCGCGCCGCTGAACCTGCACGGCGTCAACCGCCACCAAGACCGGCAGGACCGGGGCTGGGCGCTCTCTTCGCGTGATCACGACGAGGACATGGCGCTCATCCGCGAGCTGGGCGCGAACGCCGTGCGCCTCGCGCACTACCAGCACAGCCAGTACTTCTACGACCTCTGCGACAAGTACGGGCTCGTCGTGTGGGCCGAGATCCCCGTCGTCAACAGCGCGGGCACGGGGCCCTTCGTCGACAACGCCAAGCAGCAGCTCTCGGAGCTGATCCGGCAGAGCGGCAACCACCCCTCGATCGTCACGTGGAGCGTCGCCAACGAGCTGCAGCACGACAAGTCCGATCCGGGCGCCGTCGCGCCGCTGGTCTCCGCGCTGCACGCGCACGCGCACGTCGAAGACCCGACGCGGCCGACGTCGCTGGCGACGTTCTACGGGCCGGCGGATCCCTCCGTCGGGGTGACGGACCTCGTGGGCTTCAACCGCTACGACGGCTGGTACGTGAACGCGATCGAGGACTTCGCGACCGGCCTCGACGCCCTGCGCGCGCGCCGGCCGGAGCTCAAGCTGGCCATCAGCGAGTACGGCGCGGGCGCGAGCCCGACGATCCACGCGGCGGCGCCGAAGAAGATGGACCACAGCGAGGAGTACCAGCTGCTCTATCACGAGGCCTACTGGCAGGCGCTCGCGGCGCGGCCGTTCGTCTGGGGCTCCTTCGTGTGGAACATGTTCGACTTCGCCTCCGACGGCCGCAAGGAGGGCGATCACCCGGGGCGCAACGACAAGGGCCTCGTGACCTACGATCGCAAGACGAAGAAGGACGCCTTCTACTGGTTCAAGGCCAGCTGGTCGGCCGAGCCCTTCGTGCACGTCACGGGCGCGCGCTTCTCGCCGCGCCAGAAGGGGCCCGTCGACATCAAGGTCTACTCGAACGCCGAGACCGTGCGCCTGCGCGTGGGCGGCGCGGCGCTCGCCGAGCGGACGTCGAAGAAGCACGTCTTCGTGTGGCCGGGCGTGCCGCTGCGCGCGGGCGCCAACGTCGTCGAGGCGTCCGCCGTCGTGAACGGCCGCACGGTGCACGACCGCGTGACGATCGTGGGCCGCTGACGGCCTCGCGTCACTGCTGTGGGTGCGTCAGGTGATAGAGCCGGCGCGCGATCACCTCGCGATCGCGCGCGTGGTGCGAGAGCTTGAGGTAGCTCACGAACGCCGCGATCGCGTCCTGAATCTTGCCCTGCTTCTCGTAGGCGAGCCCAAGGCCGCGGTAGCCGGCGGGGTCGGCGGGCGCGTGGCGCACGGCCTCGGCGTACGCGGCCTCGGCCTCGCTGGCGTTGCCCGAGAGCAGCGCCGCGTTGCCGCGGGCGTAGGCCTCGCGCGCCGCGCCGCGATCGGCGAGCGCGACGGTGTGCCCCCCGTGCGCGTGCTTGCGGTGACCTGCGCCGCGCTCGTGGCGCGAGCGGCTCGCTCGCTCGTGGTGGTGTCCGCCGCGCCGCCGGTGAGCCGTCGACGCTTCGGCGCTCGAGGCCTCCTCGGCCTCCGCGCGTGGCGCCGTCGGGGCGTCCTTCTCGATCGCGCGCGGCGGCAGGGCGGCCTCTTCGCGAGCTTCTGCGCCCAGTCGCGCGACGGAGCCGCGCGGCGTGGGCTGACTCGTCGGGGCCGCGAGCGCCGCGCCCTGGGCGGTGGCGGCCGGCGCGCGCGCGGGCAGCGGCGCCGCCTTCGGTGACGACGCGAGCGTCGGTGCGGCAGGCGTGACGGCGTGGCGGCGGCCGAGCCCGAGCGCCAGCGCGAGCGCCAGCACGACGACGCCGCCCGCGATCAGCGCGAAGCGCCGCCGCTTCGTCAGGGCGGTTCTCTCCTCGGGGGCGGCGAGCGGCGCGGCGGCCTGCAGATCCTCGCTGGGAGGCGGCGGGGGGACCAGGCGGAGGTTGCTCGCGCTCACGGTGCGGGGTCCGCTTGCGCCGTCCGCAGACCGAACACCTCGTCGACCAGCGCGGCGCCGCCCGCGCGCGCGGCCTTCACGCTGGGGTACGCGCGCCCGCCCTGGCGCAGCATCTCGCCGCGCGCGACGTCGAACAGCGCGATGCGCAGCTTGACCGCGCCCCCGCGGCCGCCGCGCTCGAGCTCCGCCCAAAGCAGCCGGTCGGCGCCCACCGAGCGCCCGACCGCTGCGTAGCAGGCCGGCGTGTGATCGATGCACTCGATCGCCAGCTGGGCCATCTCCATGCTGACGGGCGCCTGGAAGGTGTCGGTGACGCCGTCGACGGTGACGCCCTTCAAGCGCGGGTTGATGACGGCCGCGAGCTCTCCGGAGGTCCGCACCTCGAGCGGCATCACGGCGAGCCGCACCGTCGCCGGCGCCGCCGCGGCGGGGGGCGGCAGCGGCACGATCGCGGCCTGCTCGGTGGTCGCGCAGGCCGCGACGAACGCGACCGCGAGGAGCCCCAGCGCGCGCCAGCGACCTTCCCGTGTCATGAGGGATCAATCGGGTCGCGGTGCTCCACTCTGAAGGCCGAACGTCCGGGAAAGACGGGTCAAGCTCGTGGCGCGCTCTTCCGATGAGTGGGGCGGGGCCAAGGTGGTCCCGAAGTGTAGGTCGACGTGAGAGAGCGGCGCCCGCGACGCAGACCGATCCAGAGTTATCGCCACGAGGTCGTGCACGACGGCCTGGAGGACCCGCGCGTCGACGACGACGAGGGCGAGCCGCCGATCGTCGTTCACCTCCACGTGCACCGAGGTGACGACGGACAAGTCGTCGTGAACACCGCCGCGCCCGCGGCGCCGCGCCGCCGGCCCGCGCCGCCGGCGCGCCCCGCGCTCACGGGGAAGCTCTTCTCCTGGAAGGAGCACTACGACCTGGTCGCGAAGCGGCACGTCGAGGCGGGCCTGAGCCCGCCGTCGCTCTGGGAGGCGTTGCGCGCCACCTGGCATCCCGGCTCGAAGCGCTCGCGCCGCGGCTGATCGCCGCGCTCCCCTGGCGAGCGGCGCGCGATTTCCGTGATATGAAACGCGCGCATGTCAGCCGCCCCGACCCGTCCCGTCAAGGTCCGCATCGCCCCGTCGCCTACCGGCGATCCGCACGTGGGCACGGCCTATATCGCGCTCTTCAACTATGCCTTTGCCAAAAAGAGCGGCGGCAAGTTCATCCTGCGCATCGAGGACACCGACCGCACGCGCTCGACGCCCGAGTCCGAGCAGGCGATCCTGCGCGCGCTGCGCTGGGTGGGCCTGCAGTGGGACGAGGGCCCCGACGTCGGCGGGCCGAGCGGCCCGTACCGGCAGAGCGAGCGCGCCGAGCTCTACCAGCACCATGTGAAGTCGCTGCTGGCCTCGGGCGCGGCGTACCGCTGCTTCTGCACGGCCGAACGCCTCGAGGCCGTGCGCCACGAGCAACGCCGCCAGGGCCTGTTCGTCGGCTACGACGGCCTCTGCCGCGGGCGGCCCGCCGCCGAGGGTGAGGCGCGCGCCGCGGCCGGCGAGCCGTTCGTCGTGCGCCTCGCCATGCCGCGCACGGGCGAGATCGCGTTCGTCGATCGCTTGCGCGGCGAGGTGAAGTTCGAGGCCGCCCAGATGGACGACCAGATCCTCCTCAAGACCGACGGCTTCCCGACCTACCACCTGGCGAACGTCGTCGACGACCACTTGATGGGCATCACCCACGTCATCCGCGCAGAGGAGTGGCTCTCGTCGACGCCGAAGCACGTCGTGCTCTATCAGTCGTTCGGCTGGGAGGCGCCCGAGTGGGTGCACATGCCGCTGCTGCGCAACGCGGACAAGTCGAAGATCTCGAAGCGCAAGAACCCCGTGTCGCTGGACTACTACCGCGACGCGGGCTTCCTGCCCGAGGCGCTGCTCAACTACCTCGGCACCATGGGCTGGTCGATCTCGGGCGACCGCGAGAAGTTCACGCTCGCCGAGATGATCGAGGCGTTCTCGTTCGATCGCGTGAGCCTGGGCGGCCCCGTGTTCGATCTCGTGAAGCTGTCGGCCATGAACGCCGACTACCTGCGCGCGCTCGACGACGACGAGGTCGTGCGGCGCATCCGCGCGTGGCGCTTCTCCGACGAGCACCTGCGGTCGCTCGTGCCGCTCGTGCGCGAGCGCATCCAGCGCCTCGACGAGTTCGTGCCGCTCACCGAGTTCTTCTTCTCGGGCGATCTCGACTACGCGCCCGTCGCGAAGGATCTGCTGCCGAAGGGCAAGACGCCCAAGGACGTCTCCGACGGGTTGCTCGCGTTCGGCGAGGCGCTGGACGTGCAGCGCGACTTCGGCGCGCCCGCGCTCGAGGCGCTGTCCCGCCAGTTCGCCGAGAAGATCGGCTGGCAGACCAAGGAGCTGTTCATGGTGCTGCGCCTCGCGGCGACCGCCCGCAAGGCGACGCCGCCGCTGTTCGAGACCCTGGTGGGCCTCGGCCGCGAGCTGACGCGCCGCCGGTTGCGCCTCGCCGCGGAGTACGTCAAGAAGCTGCCCGCGCCGGCACCGGCCGCCGCGGCACCGGCGCCGCCCAAGCCGAAGGCGTGATGGTGGGCGGCGGCGCCGACGAGCCCGTCGCCCTCCGCGCGCCGGGCGAGCCCGAAGACGATCCCTCCGAAGGCGCGATCGCTCCCGGCCGTCCGCTCGGCGTCTACGTGCACTTTCCGTTCTGCGGCGTTCGCTGCCCCTACTGCGACTTCGCGGTCGACACGCGCGCCCAGATTCCCCACGACGCGTACGCCGACGCCGTGCTCACCGAGCTGGTGGTCAGGCGCGCGTGGTTCGAAGGTTCGGGGCCGCTCGCGTCGATCTACTTCGGCGGCGGCACGCCGGGCCTCTGGCGACCCGACGCGCTCGGGCGCGTGCTCGCTGGCGTGCGCGCCGCGTTCGGTGATCCGCCGGCCGCGTCTCTCGAGATCACCGTCGAGGCCAACCCCGGCGAGGTCGACGAACCGCACCTCCGCGCGCTCTCGGCCGCGGGCGTGAACCGGCTGAGCCTGGGCGCGCAGTCCTTCGAGGATCGCCTGCTGCGCACGCTGGGCCGCAACCACGACGGCGCGGCGATCCCCACCGCCGTGCGGGCCGCGCGCGCCGCGGGGTTTCAAGCGATCTCGCTCGACCTCATCTTCGGCATCCCCGGCCAGTCGCGCGACGACTGGCGTCGCGCGCTCGACGCCGCCCTCGCGCTCGCGCCCGAGCACGTCTCGGCCTATGCGCTCACCGTCGAACGCGCGACGGCCTTCGGCGCGCTGGATCGCGCGGGCAAGCTCCCGCGCCCCGACGACGACGAGGCGGCGGCGATGTTCGAGGACGCGGGCGCGGCGCTCGCGGCCGCGGGGCTGCCGCGCTACGAGGTCTCGAGCTACGCGCGGCCCGATCGGCGCGCCCGCCACAACGGCCTCTACTGGTCGGCGGCGCCTTACCTGGGCCTCGGCGCGTCGGCGGCGTCGTTTCGGCCGCTCGCCGACGGCGCGGGCTGGCGCTTCCGCAACCCGCGCTCGACCGAGACGTACCTCGGCGCGGTTCGAAAAGGCGCCGCGTTCGCCCGCCACGTCGAGCGTCGCACGGCCGACGAGCTCGAGAACGAGGCGGTGTGGCTGGGCCTGCGCACCGTCGACGGAATCGCTCGCGCCGCTCACCGCGCCCGCTACGGTCGTGACCCGCTCGAAGGCCGCCAGGCCGCGGCAAACGCCGCCGCCCAGGCCGGCTGGCTCGCCGTCGATGACGCGGCCGTTCGCCTGACCCCGGCGGGCTTCTTGATGGCGGACGAGGTCGCGGCGCGGCTGTGGCGCGACGCGGCCTGATGGGGCTCGGGAAAGTCGTCTATACTCGTGAGCCGTTCCGCTGCCCCCGGCGTCATTCCCCTATGGTGTCGTCCCGCTTCATGCACCCATTCGGGCTCGGGCTCTTCGCAGGCCTGGCGTTCCTGCTGGCGTCCGCGAGCGCCCACGCGCGGAAGAACGGCATCGCGTCCATGGGCTGCAGCGGGTGCCACTCGGGCGGCACCGCGCCCACGGTGACGATCACGTCCAACCCGCCCACGATCATGCCGGGCGCGACCGTGACCCTCACGGTCAACATCACGACGCCCGAAGGCTACGCGGGCTTCTTCATGATGTCCGACGTGGGTACGATCGCGTCCCTGGCCGGCCAAGGCACGCAGCTGATCTCCGGCGGCGTGACGCACACGGCGCCGAAGAAGGCCGTGAACGGCGTCACGAGCTTCCAGGTCGGCTGGACCGCGCCCTCGACGACCGGCAGCGTGAACCTGAACGTGTGGGCCGTCGCGGCCAACGGCGACGGCAGCTCGCGCGGCGACGGTCCTGGCCAGGGCTTCGAGTCGTTCACGTTCGGCTGCACGGGCACCGTCTACTGGCGCGACTTCGACAACGACGGCTACGGGGCGGAGTCGAGCGGGTACACGCGGGCGTGCACGAAGCCGACGATGTTCTACGCGTCGATGAACGGCGACTGCAACGACAGCGACGAGCGCGTGTATCCGGGCGCCAAGGAGATGTGCAACAAGCGCGACGACAACTGCAACGGCCAGATCGATGAGGGCCTCGCGATCGTCACGTGCCACGTCGACAACGACGGCGACGGGCACGGCGCCGCGACGGGCGCCACGATGACGGACTGCGGCTGCCAGAAGGGCTACGCGCCGAACACGGACGACTGCAACGACAACGACCCGACGGTCTACACCGGCGCGGACGAGCTGTGCGACTACAAGGACAACAACTGCAACGGCCAGGTCGACGAGAACGCGCGCGTCGCCTGCGGCATGGGGTGGTGCCGTCGGCTGGGTGCGGGCTGTGACTCGACGGCGTGCACGCCCGGCGAGCCGCGCGCCGAGACGTGCAACGCTTTCGACGACGACTGCGACGGCGTCAACGACAACGGCACCGATCTGCAGCTGTGCGGCGCCGCGGGCATGAAGTGCGTCAACGGGACGTGCATAAAGTCCGGCAGCGTTCCCGACGCGGGGGCGACGGCCGGGGCCGGCGGCGCGGGCGCGGCCGGGACCGCCGGCGTGAGCGGGCAGGGCGGCGGCAGCGGGCAGACGGGCGCCGCGGGCGAGGTCGTCGGCGAGACGGGCGCGGGGGGCGAGTCGAGCGAGGTCACCGGCGCGGCCGGCACGTCGCGCAATCGTGCGACGCCCGGGTGCGCGGTGGCCGGTGACGGCCCGACGGGCGTTCTGCCGTTGGCGCTGGCGGGACTGCTGGCGCTGGTCGTGCGCGTGCGCCGGCGCCGGTAGCGTCGCTACTCGAGGGCCGCGGCCAGCAGGCCCTGCACCTCGGCGATGCGCCGCTTCACCGTGCGCGGCGAGCAGCCGCACGAGGCGGCGATGTCGTCGATGGGCTCGCCGTCGAACGTGCGCAGCGCCCAGGGGCGGCACCGCTCGGCGGGTATGGCGGCCACGACCTCTCCGATGGCGGCCAGCACGGCGAGGTCCAACGGCGAGGGCCGCGGATCGGCGACGTCGGCGGCGGCGGGCGCCTCGTCCAGGCCCACGAAGCGCGCGCGCGCCGACCGCCGCCGCGCCGTCCGCACTGTGACGCGGACGAGCCAGGCGCGCAGCGCCTGGGGCGCGCGCAGGTTGTGCACGCCGCGCATCGCTTCGACGAACGCGTCTTGGAGCACGTCGTCGACGTCGTCCAGGCCGCCGAGAGCGCGGGCGGCCGCGCCGGCCAGCAGGCGATGGTGCCGGTGGAACGCGTCGGCCAGGTCGGGCGCGGGCGCGGGGCCGATCATGGGCCCACCATCGCGCACGCACCCTGGTTGCAGATCTCGCCGTCGCCACAGCCCACGGACGTTCCGTTCTCGACGTGGCACCCCACCGTTTCGGCCCAGACGCCCGCGTAGTTGCCCGATTTCCAGTCCTGGAAGGGCAGCCACACGGGCGGCCGGCTCGCTTCGTCGGTGGGCACGTGCAGCTTGCCGACGTCGATCACGGTCATCCAGAGCTGGGCCGTCCCGGCTCCGGTGACGTAGAAGCCGTAGTCCAGCTTGGAGTGAAAAGTGAGGATCATGAGCCCGCCCGCCTGCGTGAACGGCGCGAACTTCGGCATCGTCGCGCCGTGTCCGGGGCTGCCGCTCGCTGCGGCGAGGTCGTAGACGATCTTCGTGTCTCGGTTCACGAGGCGAAGGCGGGCGTTGATCTGCTTGTAGCTCGTCTGCATCGGCCCGATGGGGGCCGTCGCGAAGGCGATCCAATGGCCGTCGGGCGACCACGTCGGGTAGAAATTGAAGTCGTCGCCCGTCGCCGTGCCCGTCGGCACGACGATGTCCACATTGCCGAACTGGTCGCCTTGGAACGGCAAGACGCCGATCGCCCCGGTGCGCACGGACCAATCGGAGTCGCCCAGCGCCGAAACGGTGACGACGACGCTGCGATCGTCGGGCGACCACTCGGGGTGGAACGCGTGCTGGCTCATCCCGAGCTGGTTCGTGGTCACCTCGGTGAGGACCTTGTTCGTCGCGGCGTCGCGCAGCGTGAGGCGCCCCGAAGTCGACACCAGCACGCGCGTCCCGTCATGGTTCAGCGCCTGGGTGCCTGCGTCGTGCGTCGCGCTGGGCGTGAAGAGCGATTGCTGCGGCTGCGGCGTCGCCGTGGGCGCGACCCACAGCACGCCGCTCGCGGTGTCGCCCTGCTCGAACGCGAAGCGCGCGCCGTCACGGCTCAGGGCGTGGCAGCCGCTGCAGTCGGGCAGCTTGTGACTGACGAACGGCTGCGGCGTCCGCGTGCCGAAGAGGACGCGCTCGGTCCCGTTGACTCCAACGGACCAGTAATAGAAGCCGCCGCGCACGTCCTCGGGCGAGAACGCCAGCGTCATGGAGTCGGACGTCGCGACGACGCCCGGCCTCGTCAAATCGACGCCCGCGACGTCCACGACGAGGCTCTCCCCGCGCGTCGTGGTCGCGAGGTCGAGCCATGCGCCCGGCGGGAGGCGGTACACGCACTCCGTGTTGACGGGCGGCCCCGAGACCGCCGGCTGCTTGCAGGGGACGAAGAACTCGAAGACGTCGCCGCCTACGCGCCTAAGACGGATCCGGAAGACCGTCTGCGCAGCGGCCGGCCCGCGTCGCCACTGGAACGTGATGTCCGCTGAGTTGATGGGGTGCATCGCCCCGTCGAGCGGATAGACGATCACCGGCTTGGCCGCGGGATCGGGATCGGGCGCTCCGCCAAACAGCTCCGACACCGGAGACGAGGGCGACACCCCGGGGTCCCGGTAGCATCGCGTGGCGTTCGGATCGCAGTCGTTCCACTCCGGCGGAATCGACGGAATCTGATTCGTCTTCGGGATGGCCGAGCCCGCCGTGCCGCCGCCCGAGGTGCCCGCGTTGCCCGAGCCCGCGGTGCCCGGGTTGCCCGCTTGGCCCGCGCTCGCGCCCGTCAGGCTGCCAAGCGGCTGCCGCAGCGGGCTGCACGCCGCCGCGATCGCGCCCAGCACGCACGTCAGCGTCAGGATCGACGTTCGCATCCGTTCGCCACCGTCCGAGCATGTCGCGGCTGGGTGGCGCAGGCCACTTTACCTTCACAACGGCGCCCTGTCGCCCGATTCGCGGGCGTTGGGCTCGCGTCCGCCGCCGAGCAAACGGGCGGCGTCGCGCGCGTGGCGACCGCGGGGGCGCTGCGCCAGGTAGGACCGCAGCGCCGCGTCCGCGCCGTCGTCCCGCAGCGCGTAGAGGCAGGCCGCCTCGCCGAACGCCGCGTCGTCCGCGTCGTCCGCGCCCAGGCCCGACCGGACGCTGGGGACGGCGCGGTAGAAGTCGAGCGCCGCGCGGTAGTTGCCGCGCTCGCGATAGAGGTCACCGACGACGCGCGAGACCTCGCCGCGCCGTTCGCTGTGCGGGTAGCGCTTCAGGAAGGCCAGCGCCTCGTTCAGCGTGCGCGAGCCGTCCGCCGGGTTCGCCGACGCCTCGAGCGTGTCGATGACCGACAGATCGGCCTCGGCGCGCAGGAGACCGTTCGGGTAGCGCGTGCGGTAGCGGTCCCAGGCGGCGATCGCCTTCGCGGGCTGCTTGAGCTGATCGTGGTAGATGCCTCCGATCTCGTACATCGCGTTCTCGGCCGCGGGGCCGTTGCGTGAGGCGAGCTGCTCGTAGAGGGCGAGGGCGCGGCGCGGATCCGCAGCCGCCCGCGCGGCGCGCGCCGCCGCGAGATCCTCGCGGTCTTGCTCGGAGCTCTGCGGGTCGCGATCCGATCCCGAAGCGGGCGCGAGCGCCGGCGACTTGTCGCGCGCGGCGCGTGGCACGCCGGCGTGCGCGCGCGGCGCGCCGTCACTCGACCAGGTCTCGCCGGAGCCGATGCGCACGACGCGCGAGCCATTCCAGATCTCGGCCTCGCCGTTCTCGACGGCGATGCTGATCGACTGCGCCTCCGCCTTGACGACGAAGCGCGCGCCGGCGACGACGACCCGATACGGGGCGACGCGCACGAAGAACTTCTGCCCAACGTCCGAAGAGGACGCCGCGACGTGGAAGCGGACCTCGCCGCGACGGACCTCGGGGCGGCCCTGCGCGTCGACGGCCAGCGACGTGCGCGGCCCGATCTCGGCGCGCGCGCCGCGGGGCAGGACGCGGACCAGGTGCTCACCGGCGCCCGTCTCGACGACCGAGCCCGCGGCCGCGACGACCAGCGCCGGCGCGCCCGGCGACGACGGGCTCGCCGCCGCGCTCTGGACGCCGGCCGCCTGAGGGAGCGCCGCGCCCGTCGTGGGCGCCGCGACGCGGACGTGATCGATCGCGACCACGGCGACGGCCGTGAGCGCCGAGGCCGCGAGCGCGCCGCGCACGAAGGCGTTCCGCGTGGCGCGCCGCGTGCGCGCGGGATCGGAGACGCGCGCCCACACGCGGCGTTGCCTCAGCTCCGAGTGCGTGAAGCGCTCGCTCTCGTCCAGGGCCTGCCGGAGCGTCGCGCGCGCCGGATCCCCCGCGTCATCCAACCACCTCAGGTCGCTCATTGCATGGCCTCTTTGGCTACCTTCTCCAGCTCTGTGCGGGCGCGGTGGAGCCGCGTCCAAACGGTGTTCTCGGCGCAGTCCGAGATGCGCGCGATCTCGCTCACGGGCAGGCCTTCGATCTCGTAGAGCACCAGCGCGAGCCGCCGCTCGGGCGGCAGCCGGTCCAGCAGCTGGCGCAGGTAGTGCCGGCGCCCCGCTTCGCTCTCGGACCAGTCGCTGGGCATCGCCTCGCGCCGATCACGCGCGAACAGCTCGGACAGCCCGCGCAGCAGGCGCCGCCGGCGCGCGAAGCGGATCGCCTCGCGCGTGGCCAGGCGATAGATCCAGGTCGACAAGCGCGCCTCGCCGCGGAAGCGCGCGAGGTTGCGGTAGATGATGACGAAGATCTCCTGGCAGATGTCGTCCGCCTCGGCATCGAGGATGCCGAGCGAGGCGACGAGGCGCTCGACGTCGGGGAAGTGGCGGTCGTAGAGCGCGCGCCAGGCGGACATGTCGCCCTCCACGCAGCGCTTGACCATCTCGCGCTCGCGGACCTCGCTCCCGGCCCGACCGAGGTCGACGGGGGTTCGTTCGATGCCCTCGCGCTTCACCATTTCCAGCTACTTAGAGGTTGGTGTGGCCTCAGTTCTTCCCCAGAGAGACGCCAAAATCGACCCCGATGCGCGTGTAGACGCGGGGTGTCGTGAATATCGGAATCTCGCCCCCTTGCGCGTCCTTCACCGAGAAGGTCTCGGGTCTTATGGCGAGGCCCTGGAAGGCGAAGGCGTCGATCCAGACGCGACGTGTCAGCTGCGCGAGCAGCCGCAGCCCGGCCTCGGCCATCGGCTCGGCGGCCGACGAGCGGCCCCCGACGCCGATGCCGTGGGTCTCGGCGCGCACGACGTCGACGCCTCCGGCGACCGACGGCACGAGCGCCAGCCGGGCGCCGACCGGCACGGTCCATCCGAGGGCGAGGCGCGCGGGGATCGTCCGGAGCGTCAGTGATCCTTGGCCCGACGTCATCGGGACGTCCTCGGTCGCCAGGAGGGCCACGCCGGCGAGGGCCGAGACGTCGAGGTGCCCAAAGCGCACCGCGGCCGTGAGCTGGGGCTCGACGCGCCACGTGGAGATGTAGGGCAGCCGCGCGCCCACGCCCAGCCCGATGCGACCCTGGATGCCGGGAGGCCGCGGCGGGGGAGGTGGGGGCGCGGGCGGCGGTTCGGGCGGTAGGGGCGGCGCGACGAGGGCAGGCGGTGGCGGCTCGTGGTAGCCGATGTGCCGCATGTAGCGCTCGATGATGAGCGTCACCGTCTCGGCGAGCGCGACGCAGGCGGCGCGGTCGCGCGCGCCCGGGCTCGCGCCGCTCTTGGGCAGGTCCAGCTCGCGCTCGAGCCGCAAGGCGCCGGCCGCGTCCGTCATGGTCACGCGCGCGAGGCCGTCGGAAGACGTCGCCAGGCCGAGCCGCAGGAGGCTCGTGCCGGGCTCGTGCGCGCCGTGGGCCACGACGCCCGGCATGTGCGACTCCAGCGCTTCGGCGAGCTCGGTCTGCGATGGGCACGCATCGGCGCCGGTCGCGATCTCGCTCACGTCAATCTCGTATGGCGGCGCGTCCACGGGGGCGGCTCCGAGGAGCGCCGACAGGGACCAGAGCGCGACGGTCCACGACACGGCCGACATTTGTAGCCCGAGACCGCGCCGTTCGCGAGAGGCAAGGGCGTGCGCGAAGCGCCCGCACGGCAGGGCAGGGCGCGGAGGCCGCGCCGCCGCGTCAGGGCCTCGCGCGCACGGGGGCGCGATCGAGCCCTTCGAGGGTCCTCTCCCACAGCGTGTAGGCGAGGCGCTCGACGTCGCGGTCGGGGCCCACGAGGCGCACGCACGCGAGGTGCAGCAACGACGGCGCGAGGGCGGCCCGATCGTCGCGCCCGACCGCGCGGACGGCGCGCGCGACGCGGGCCGTGTGCGACGCGATCGCGTCGGGCGATCGCGCGGCCAGCAGGGTCCGCAGCGAGCGCGCCCGGGCCCGGAACGCGGCGGCGTCGGCGGCGCGCGCGTCGGGGCCGACGGGCGTCGTCGCCTCGGCGGCGGCGCGGCGACTGGCCGCGAGGGCGAGCCGCGCGGGGCCCTCGAAGCCGAGGCCGCGCGCGAGCGCGTCGATCGTGAGCACGAGGGGCGTGATGCGATCGCGCTCGGCTTCTCCCGGGCGGGGGCCTTCTTCCTCGTGCGGGCCTTCGCGCCTCGTCGCATCCTCCAGCAGCGCGCAGGCCGCGTCGCTGTCCGATTCGAAGATGGCGTGAACGGCGTCGAGCGCGTGGCCGAAGCGGGCGCGCTCGGGGTGATAGTCGCCGGCCTCGAGCGCGACGACCGCGCCTGCCGCGCGCGCCGCCTCGAGCGCGGCCGCGAGGCCGTCGCCAAACGCGCCCAGCGCGCGCGCCGAGCGGGCCCGGACGCGCAGCCGGAGGTGGTGGCGCCGCCCCGCGCCCTCGACGTAGCGCTGAAAGAACCAACCCGTGATCCGCCGCGCGCGTCGCTCCGCTTCGATGAACGGCCGGACGACGTCGACGAGCAGCGCGTCCTGATGCGCGGGCGCGCCGAAGATCTTGAAGGTGCGCCAGTCACGCGGCGGCGGCTCGAGGCGCGGCGGTGGGACGGAGATGGCCGCTGCGACGGCGCGCGCGCCGCGCGTGAGGGCGCGCGCCTCGGCTTCGTCGGGGCGATCGACCAGCGCGCACACCACCTCGACGCGCCGCCCGTCGGCGTCGACGCTGCGGCCCGGCGGCGGCCAGATCTCCCAGGCGCGCTCGTGCCCGACCAGCTCGGCGGCGGCTCCGTCGGCGTCGAGATCGACGGGGAGCAGCTGGTCCTCATGCCCGATCTGGACGAAGCGCGGCAGCCCCGCGTCGCGCCGCCACCGCGCGAGCCGCGCGGGATCGGCCGGCGCCGCCCGCAGCGCCTCGGGGAGGCGCCAGCTCCTGGGCGCGACCACGAAGCCGTCGAGCGTGAGGCGCGGCACGTGCTCGAGCGCCGCGAGCGGGCCGAGGACGAGCGCCCACGGCGCGTGCTGCCGGACCAGGCTCCAGCCCGCGAGCAGACGG
>DASZUD010000317.1:0-1612 GCA_035548155.1 Polyangia bacterium | reverse complement strand
GTTCCCGCGCCTCGCCGCACCGTCGCTGACGCACTACCAGCAGTTCGGGATCGCGATCCTGCCCGGCACCGGCTACCGCGGCATCTTCCCATATCAAGAGATGATCAACTGCGGCCAGCCCGAAAAGCGCGTGTGCACGGGCCGCCTGCCCGTGTTCCTGGACGTGCAGCCGTCGTTCGGGTTCGCGCGCCACTGGGACGTCCTCATCGACCTGCGCTTCGGCCTTGGCCAGGAGTTCACGGGCGCCCGCCAGTTCGCCGTCGCGCCCGGCGCGCGCTACTGGGTCGATCCCGAAGAGCCCGCGAAGTTCTTCGCGACCGTGCAGGTCGCGTACGACACCACCCCTCAGCACGGCGACGGCACCGCCCTCAAGCACAACGACGACGTGGCCTTTCGCAACGCGAACGGCTTCATGTTCGAGGTGATGCGCAACTTCGGCGTGTACATACAGTTCGGCGAGACGATCGGGTTCGTGCGCTGGTTGCGCTTCGAGATCGACGGCGGCATCGGCGTGCAGGCGCGTTTGCCCTAGTCGGGAAGCTCTGCCTGATGAAGCGGACACGCGGCTGCCTACGGTAGCAGACCGGCGGCCGCTCCGCCGCGACGCGCGTGCGGGTATGATGGGCCAGGCCATGGCGGGCGCGATGATCGAAGTGCGGCGGCTCGAGTCGCAGGATGTCGACGACGCGAGCACGATCCTTTACGAAGCCTTCGCGTCGGTCTACCGGCGCCGCGGCCACACGCCGCCGTTCCCCAACGTCGAGAGCGCCGTGTGGTTGTGCCGCGCATACCTCGATCTCGATCCGGAGGGCTGCGCGCTGGCCGTCATGAACGGCGCCGCCGTGGGCGTCGGTTTCGCCCACGTGCGCGGCAGCGTCACCAGCATCGGGCCGCTCGCGGCGCGGCCGGGCGCGCGCGACGGCGTGGGGCGCGCCATCATGGCGCACTTTCACGGGCTCGCCGCGGCGACCACCAGCGTTCGTTTGTTTCAGGACGCCTTTAACCCCGACTCGTTCGGCCTCTACACGCGCCTCGGCTACCGCGTCGTCGACGTCGCGCCCTACCTCGTCGCGGCGCGGGTCACGCCGCCGCCGTCGCGCGCCTCGGGTCTGCGGCCGCTCGTCGCCTCGGACGTGCCGCTCGTCGCGCGCTACGACCTCGGTCGCATGGGCGCCGATCGCAGCCGCGATCTCTCGCTGCTGGCCGCGACGGGCCGCGGCTTCGTCGCCGAACGCGGCGGCGCGCTCGCGGGATACATCTTCTATCGGATCCTCCCCGCGCGCGTCATCGTGGGCCCGGCGATGGCCGAGTCCGCCGAGCTGCTCGCCGACCTCGTCGACGCCGTCGCCGACTCGGTTCCCGAGCGCCCGGCCGTGATCCGCTCGTCGGCGGCGGCACCACCCGTGGTCGAACGCGCCTTCGAGCGGGGTTTCCGCGTCGATCACCTGGGCAACCTCATGGTGACCGGCCCCTACGCGCCGCCGCCCGCGCAGCTCTACGCGCTGTTCCCCGAGAGCCTCTAAGGCCGCGGCCGTCGGGGGCAACCCCGAGGGTGGTCGCGCGCCGTGCACCCGCCTGGCGCCGTGGTATGGTGCCGTGGAACCGGACGGCC
>DASZUD010000316.1:0-34378 GCA_035548155.1 Polyangia bacterium | reverse complement strand
GATCCGTCGCACTGGCTTCACCGCCTCACGCCGGCCGAGTGGATCGCGGCCGCCGAGACCGAGCTTCAGCACGCAGGCGAGGCGCTCGCGCGCCGCGCCGTTCGCCCCGGCGTCACGCACGCGCGCCGCGCGGCCGGCATGGCCTGGAACGCCGTCCTGACCGCGGCGGCCGACGGCGAGGACGCACTCGTCGCCCGCTTCGGGCGCAGCTACATGGACCACGTCGCCGCGCTCGCGGGCGCGCCCGACGTGCCCGCGGACGTGCGGTCGGCGGCGGCGTTCCTGCGCGACACGCCGCCGGCGCCGCCCACGTTGATCACGCTGGGCAAGCCCGGCGAGCCCGACATGCGCGCGCTCGACGCCGCACGGACGATCGTCGCCCACGCGGCGGCTACGTCAGCGAAAACGGATACGTGACGACCTGACTCCCGCTCGACGCGGGGAATTTCAGGCCGCCCACGACCCCCTTCACGCAGCCGTAAAGGCCGTTCTTCTGCAAGATCGCCGGCGCTTCGACGCGCACGCCGCGCACGCCGCCCGACTTCTCGATGCGGAAGCCCACGCTGACGCGCCCTGGGATCCACGTGTACTCGTCCGGGCGCGCGCGCGCGATGCAGCCCAGGATCGCGTCCTCCTTCGAGCGGAAGCGCGCGTCGATCTCGTCCTGTGAGAGCTCGCGCGTGCCGTCGGACAGATCGAGCCGCGTGACGGCCGGCTCCGTGAGGTCGTCGCCGCGCGCGACCGTCCTCAGATCGGTGGCGGACAGCTTGATTGGCGCGGGCTCGGGCGCCTCGTCGGCGCGGCCCGCCGCGCCCGGCCGCGGCGACGACAGCCCGCCCAGCACGTCGTCCGGCCCGACCTCCGTCGTCGACGCCCCACCCGCGATGGGCGCTTCGCCGCCGGACGGCGCCCCCCCGCCCGCGGGCATCGAGGGCTCGGCCCCCACGAACGTGTCGTTGCGCGCGCCCCGCAGCGCACCGCGCCGGCGGCGCCTCTTCTTGTCGCGCGTCGGCTTGGCGGGCGGACCTTTGTCGACGACCGCGAGCTGCGCCGTCTGGGCGGCGCGCTGCTTCCAATAGAAGTAACCGCCGAAGCCGAGCGCGGCGATCATGACGCCGAAGAGGAGCCCCTTCATCGAAAAGTCCGCAAAGCCTACAGGATCCGCGGCGTTCTCTGTGTCATCTTTGCGCGAGTGCCGATGCCGTTTCCCCGCCGCCTCGCCCCGCGCCTCGGCGTGGTGTGCGCGCTGATCCTCGGCCTGGCCTGGGCGCGGCGCGCGCCGGCCAAAGAGCACACGGCCGCTTGCCCCGAGCTGGCCAACATGCTCGCGCGCATACGCTCCGGCCTGCTGGCCGCGAGCGCCCACCGGCAGCGCGGCTCGTCGCTGGCCGCCTATCAGGTGCTGCGCGCAACGGCCACCAGCCTGGCGCGCGACAGCGGGCGCGCCCGCTGCGGCGCCGTCGGGAGCACGCTCTCGAGAGCGCTCGCGCGCGCCGCGGCCTCGGCGACGGCCGGCGACGCCAGCGTCGAGCTCGACCGTGGCCTCGACGACGTCCTGTCCCTCGCCAGCGACGGGCGGCTTCCGCGCGAGGCCGCGCCCCCCAAGCTGCTGCCCGTGGGCGAAGCGGCGATCTATGGAGAAGGCTGCCCCGATCTCTTCGCCGTCGCGCGGCGCCTCGAGGGCCCGCGCGAGAGTGTCGCCGCGCGTGTGACCGCGGTGCTGGCCGACCTGCGCGCCCACCCCCGCTGCGCCCAGGTGCGCCGCGTGCTGGAGGGCGCCCCGCCCGATCGCCTGGCGCACGCCGTCGACTCGGTCAGCCTGGACGAGCCGGACGAGGCCGACGCCGAGGCGGGGCTCGCCAGCCGCTGCCCCGAGCTGCCCCTCGTCGTGGACCGGCTCTCGGCCGCGATCAGCGTGGGCGCGCCCCAGTTCAACCGCGGAGACGCCGCCGGCTGCCGCCTCACGTACGAGCAGACGGCCGCGGCCGTCGCCACTCGCCTCATCCCCGAAGGGCGGTGCCCGACGGTGCGAACGCTCCTGTCGGCGGGGGTCGCACGGGCCAAGAGCGCGTCCGACGATCGCGAGGCGGCGTGGGCCCTGCGGCACAGCTTCGACGCCATCCTGTCGGAGGGGCCCGGCGCGTCGCCTTGACCTCGCCAACGCCGAGGCACTATGTTTAGGCCGCCTAGAGGATCCCGCGGACTGCCGAGAGCATTGGGCCGAGCTGTGTCGCAACGTGCGCAGACCGCGATCCCGGATGATTGGACGTCGAGGAGTAATTTGGGCGGGCAGACAACAAGGAGAAAACGGAACCCATGAAGAAGGCTGATCTGGTGGATGTGGTCGCGCAGCAGAAGAACCTCCCGCGGCCCCAAGTAGAGGCCACGATCGACGCGCTCATCGAAGCCGTCGCCGAGGGTCTCGCGAAAGGCGATCGCATCGACCTGCGTGGATTTGGCGCCTTCGCCGTGCGTGAGTCGGCCGCGCGCGCGGGCCGCAATCCGCAGACCGGTGAGACGATCCAGATCGCGGCGCGCCGCGTCCCGACCTTCAAGGCCGGCAAGGAGCTTCGGGATCGGGTGAACAAGAACGGCGCCTGACTCGCCCTCGCGCGAAGGACGTTCAAGGTCTCCAAGGTCCAAAGACAAAAATGGGTACTCGGCTTTTCATCGGCAATCTTTCGTACAACGTCAACGAGCAGGAGCTGCGCGAGGCGTTCACCGGAGAGGGCATCGAGGTCCGCAGCGTGCGCGTTGCGCTCGATCGCGACACCGGCCGTCCGCGTGGCTTCGCGTTCGTCGAGACGATGACGGATGATGGCGCCAAGGCTTCCATCGAGAAGCTCTCCGGCCGCATGCTCCAAGGTCGCGCCATCATCGTGGAAGAGGCGCAGGCCAAGCCCACGGGCCCGCGGCCCGGCGGCGGAGCAGGGTTCGGAGGCCCCCGGCCCGGCGGCGGATTCGGCGGACCTCGGCCCCCCGGCGCAGGTCCAGGTGGTCCCGGCGGCCCCGGTGGTGGCGGTGGCGGCTTCGGTGGCCCGCGGCCTGGGGGCTTTGGCGGCGGCCCGCGGCCCGGCGGCGGCCCCGGCGGTGGCGGCTTCGGCGGCCCTCCGCGTGGCCCCGGCGGCTTCCGTCCCGGCGGCCCTCCGCCCGGCGGAGAGCAGCGTGGTTTCCGCAGCCCGGATGCCCCGCGCCGAGAGCGCGTCGAGAAGAAGAAGTCCACGCGCCCCAAGCCCGAGGAACGTGAGCGGGGCAACTGGCGCTGGAACGGCAAGGTCGACGAGGACTAGAGCGCTCGCTGCGCGGAAGGGGCGCCGCCTCTCCCGCGGGCCCTGCCCCAGGGCGATCGCAGGGGCGCCGTCCCTCCGCCAGCCTCCCCAAGTTCTCTGCAAGGTGAGCCGGCCCGGCGACGCTGGGCCCCACCGCGCTTCGACGCGCTCGCTTCGCACGCCCTGGCTCGGTCGCGGGCGTGCGATAGTTGCGGGCGTTCGTCGTGAGCTTGGAAGACGAAGAGATCGAGCAAGCTGAGCCGTCCGACGGAGACGTGATCCGGCTCGATTTCCCGGTGCCGTCCGAGTGTGCGGGATGGCGGCTCGATCACTTTCTCAAGCGGCGCATCGGGCGGCTGTCGCGCACCAAGATCCAGTACATCATTCGCAGCCAGATCTCCTTCGCCGATGGTAGGAAGGCGCGGCCGTCGTCGTCGGTGCGCGCGGGCGAGATGATCACGTTGCGCCGGCCCGCTCCGGTCGAGCCGGAGGTGCCCCGCACGTTCTCGGTCCTCTACGAGGACGACACGGTGATCGCCATCGACAAGCCCGCCGGATTGCCGATGCACACGACGGCGAAGTTCTGGCGCAACACGCTGGCCGCGCTGCTGCGCGAGCGCTACCCCGACGAGCCCGTGCAGATGGCGCACCGGATCGATCGCGAGACATCGGGCGTGCTGCTCCTCGCGCGCACGCGCGAAGCGGCGAGCTTCCTCACGCTGGCGTTTGCGCGCCGGCAAGTCTCGAAGACCTACCTCGCGCTCGTCAAAGGAGCGCCCCCCGACGAGGGCGTGATCGACCAACCCATTGGTCTCCTCGACACGAAGAGCCACGTCATGATGGGCGCGCTTCCACCCGAGCGGGGGCTGCCGGCGGTGACGCGCTTCCGCGTCGCGCGGCGCTTCACCGAGCACGCGCTCGTCGAGGCGAGCCCCGAGACGGGCCGCCAGCACCAGATCCGCGTCCACTTCGCGCTGCTCGGCCACCCGCTCGTCGGAGACAAGCTCTACGGCGCCAGCGAAGAGCTGTTCATGCGCGCGTGCGACGAGGGAGTGACGCCCGAGCTGCTCGAGGCGTTCGATGGCCTCCCCCGTCACGCGCTGCACGCGCACAAGCTGACGTTCCCGCACCCGCGGACGCGCGAGCTCGTCAGCGTCGAGAGCCCGCTCGCGCCCGATCTGGCCGCTTTCATCGACCAGCTCCCGGGCGCGTGACGACCACTCGCTCACGCCTTCGGCGCGAGCTCTTCTTCGACGATGCGCTTGACGGCCGCGGGCTCGAACTTGCCTTTGTTCGCCTTCATGATCTCGCCCACGACGCGACCGGAGGCCTTCGCGTCGGAGACACCGAGGCGCGCCAGCGTCTCGCGCACGGCCGCCCTCACCTCGTCGTCCGAGGCCGCCTTCGGGAGGAAGCGCGCGCAGAACGCGATCTCGAAGTCGATCTGCGGCAGCGCGTCCGCGCCCCGCTCACCCACCGCGACGTACTCCTCGCGCGACTTGCGCAGCTGCTTCTGGTACGTCGCGATGACGTCCAGCCACAGGCTGTCGTCGAGCGGCCCCTTGAACCCGGCGGCCGTCCGTCGCTCCATGTGCTTCGTCTTGATCATCCGAATGCAGTCGGCCGAGCGGGTGTCCTTCGTCCGCATGGCCTCCTTGAGCAAATCGTTGATCTGGGCTTCCAGCGACTTGGGCGACGTATCCGACATGCGCGAGGAACCTAGGCCGAAAAACGGCCCACCGCAACGGTCCAGCTGTGAACGGCGGGCACGCCGCACCGCTTGCAAGTGTATGGAGATGCTGTAATTTCGGGCAGTTGGATGACCGGCGCCTGGCGCGTGAATTGCTGATTCTCCCAGTGGGAGCCCCCATGCAGCTTTCGAAGCTCTCTGTCTTCGTGGTCGCAATCGCGCCCTTTCTCGGTCTTCCGGCCGCGCGCGCCCAGGCGCCGGAGGCGCCCGACCCGTACGGTCAACCGACGGGGCCGCAGGTGACGCAGGTCGACCCGAATCAGCCGGCCGCGCCGCCCGAGGAGGACCCCATCCCGCCGAACGTCGAGGGCCAAGCGGTACCCTCGCAGGGCGGCGGCTACTGCTACGGCGGACCGCACCCTGCGCCCGGCGGCGGATGGGAGGCGACGACGTCGCCGCACATGCACGACTACGCGCCGTTCGATCTGCGCCTCTTCTCATTTCACGAGGGGTGCTACTACTTCATCGGCGACCCGAAGGACTTCGGGTACACCGGCGAGGCCTACAGCTACTACGGCGCGCACCCCATCCTCGACTCGTATGGCGGCGGGTGGTGCTTCATGATCGGCGCGCACTCGCACTGGTGGCGCCCCTGGTCGCCGTACTTCACGGTCGTGGGTCCCTGGTACTACTGGAACGGGCCCTACGATCCGTTCTTCTGGTCGTACTGGCCGTACTACTCGTTTTATTACCGGAGCTATTACCCGTCCTACTACGCAGGCGGGCGCTTCTACCGCACCTGGCGCGCGGCACCTCCCATCAGGCACGTTCCGCCCACTGGCTGGCGCGGGAACGCAGCGACCGGCGGTTGGCGCGGCAGCCCGCCCGGCGGCGTATCTCGCAGCGGAGCCGCCCCCGGGGGCGTTGGCGGGTGGCGAGGCGCGCCGGCCGCAGGGACTCCCTACCGCGCGGCCCCCCCTGCCGGTGGCTGGCACGGCTCGCCGACGACGGGCGGTGGCTGGCACGGTTCGCCTGGGGCGGGCGCGTGGCGGAGCACACCCGTTCCGAACGCGTCGCCGTTTCGATCGGTTCCATATGGCGGCACCAGCGGCGGCTGGCACGCCCCCTCCGGCGGATGGCACGCGCCGGCGCCCTCGGGCGGTGGCTGGCACGGCTCGCCCGGCGGCAGCTTCCATGCGCCTTCGGGCGGCGGCTGGCACGGCTCGCCCGGCGGCTGGCACGGCGGCGGCGGTTTCCGAGGCGGCCGGCGCTAGCCGCCTCGGTGATCGCGCGCCGCGATCACGCCGTCAGTTGTTCCCGTGCGGGAAGAACGTGTCGTCGTACGAGAACTCCATGTAGCGATCGAAGGTGATCGCGAGGAACAGGTTGACGGCAAAGGCGACGACGACCAGCGCCTTGAACAGACGCGTGAAACGCCGGTTGCCGATCGCCAGCAACACGACGAAGTACACCATGTAGTCGAGGCTGAACCGGTACCCGAACTGGATGTAGCCCGAGTTCTGGTAGAGCAGCGACGGGATCGCCACCGCGGCGATCGTGAGCCACAACGGCTTCGTGAGGTGGTTCCGCTCCTGCGGCATCACCGTGTACGCCAGGTTCGGCGAGGTGACGAGCAAGCTCATGCCGTGGTGGCTGATCTTCACGAACGGCGCGCGCGTCATGATGCGCGGCAGGAGGACCAGGGCCGCGGCCAGGTTGCGTGAGAGGAAGTGGTAGTTGAACAGGCCGAAGCGCGCGATGCGGTCCTGCCACTGAACGTTGAGGAAGCGGTGCCCGAACTCGAACGGGTTCCCGAAGCGGGCGTAGTTGTGCCAGGCGAGGATCGCGCCGACGACCGCGAGCGGCACGGTGAAGCGCACGAGGCGTGGCGCGAGCGCCCTCCGGCCCTCGCGCGTGCGCAGCGCCGACCAGCCGCCCGACACACGCACGGCCTCCCAGAGGAACAGCGGGAACACCAGCCACGGCGGGCGCGTCGCGAACCCGAGCCCGACGAGCAGGCCCGCGAGCGCGGGGCGCTGGGCGTCCAGCGACGCCCATACGTAGCCGATGGAAATGGTGACGCCCACGATGAGCGCCGTGAACCACACCTGGCCGATGACCGAGCAGTAGTAGTAGACCGAGCCGACGCCGAAGAGGGCCGTGAGCCACAGATCATCGGACACCGTCCGGCGTGAGAGCCCGCGCCGCCTCAACGCGCGCAACAAGAGGAAGAGCAGCGCCGGGTTCAACCCCGCCCACAGCGCCGTGAACAAGACGTCGTTGAATTGCAGCCCCCAGATGGCCACGAACGGCGTCATGAGGACGGCCGGGAACGGCGGGAACGAGACGTAGCGGATCGACGAGCGCGAGACGATCTCGCTCTCCGGAACGGTCACGGACGGTCCGCGCAGCGGATAGAACCTGTCGGTGGGCCCACCCGTGCGACTGCCGTAGGTGCCGCGCAGCTCGCGCCCGTCGCGCAACCGGAATACATCGACCTTGGCCCAGTCGTTCTCGTTGGGGGGCTGGCCGACGAGCGCGAGGCGGCCGTGCAGCCAGCCTTCGGCCAGGTAGACGTAGTGGTTGTACATCGAGTGCTGCCGCAGCCGCCCGCCGGAGGCACCGAGGTACGCCCCCGTGAACACGAGATACACGATGACGAAGCCGCGCCACCCCGCGAGCAACCGGGCGAGCCGCGACGGCCGCTCGGGCTCGTGGGACGAGGTGCGGGCGGCCGACGAGGGCTCAGTGTCGGCGTTCGCCGCTCGGGCCGCGTCCGTGCTCACGGCTTGCTCCGCTGGTACACCGTGATGAGCGGAACGCCCTCGACGTCGCGCACGTAGACCGGCCGCGTCGTCTTGTACTCGTCCCAGAACCACGCCTCGTAGAGCGCCCAGTGCTTCTCGTAAAACAGGATGCCCACGCTGGAGCGCTCGATGCCGGGCTGGCCGTACCCCGTGTCACCGACGTCCATGTCGAGGCGCCCTTCGCGCTTGTACATGAACTCGGCGTCGCTGATGACGTCGTGCCAGTACATCGCGCGGTTGTCTGGGTGCGCGTTGATCCACGGCAACATGGGCAGCACCGAGTAGCCCCAGAACTGGCGGTTCATGCCCAGCGACGCGCCGCCGGCGAAGCCGCCGGCGAGGAGGTTGTAGTGCGAAAGACCGTCCGGGTGCGAGCGGCGCGTCTCCGCGACCGCGGGCAGGCACACGAGCACCGCGAGCGCCCCCGGCAGCGCGCGCACGGCGCGCTCGGACAGATTGGGCAGACCTGCCTTCGCCGCGCGCGTGAGCCACGAAAGGCCGATCGCCGCCGCGACGGCGAGGTACGGCCACGCCGGCATGAAGTGCTTCACGCCACCGAAGATCGGCGTCGCGGGTAGCGCGATCACACACAGCGGCCCGAAGACCTGCACGGCCATGAACGCCCCCGGAGCGCGATCGACGTCGGCGCCCGGCCGGCGCCAGTCGGGGCGCGCGGCGGCCGAAGCCTCGGGCTGAAGCTCGGGCTCGGCCTCGGGGGTGACGGACTCTCCGCGCCGACGGCGGATGAGGACGACGCCGCCCGCGACCGCGAGCGCCAGCGTGGTCACGGGCACGGTGAACAGCGTCTCGACGAACGGCATCGTCACGCGCAGCGGCTTCCAGCGCGCCTCCGTCACGGGCGCGTTCCAGTTGTGGCCGAGGTACTCGAAGTTGTAGTGCTCGTGCTGCAGGTGGCGGTTGACGTAGATCTGCGCGCGCTGAATCGGCGCGCGCCACAGCCACGGCCAGTGCATGAAGAAGATCACCGGCCCGATGAGGATCATCGACGCGAACGCCAGCGGCACCCGCGGCAGGCGCCGCGGCCCGAAGCCGAAGCGTGGCCCCAGCAGATCCCCGCGGCGCATCCACAGGTAGTGGCCCGCGAGGAAGAACGGCATCAGCCACGCGTTGTGCTTCGTGCCGAGGGCGATGCCGAACAGGACGCCCGTGAGCACGCCCCACTTCGCGCTGCGCAGCGACTTCCAGTATGCGTAGCCGACGGCGAACGCCATCGTCGTGATGGGGCCGTCGAAGCACGAGATCTGCGCGTGGAAGAAGTAGTGCGGCATCGCCAGCGTCAGCACGGCGCCCGCGGCGGCCGCGGGCCACGCGACGAAGCGCCGGCAGAACCGGTAGACGAGGCCAACGAGCAGCGCCGCGAACAACATCGCCGGGAAGCGAAAGGCCGTGGAGTCGCGCTTGAAGAGCGGCAACGTGATGTGCCGCCCGCGCACGGGGATCGGGTGAAGGCCGCGCGCCGGGCCGGTGCACGTGCACGTGTGGAACGCGCGCCACGACAGGCCATAGAGCACCTTCGCGACGACCGGGTGATCGGGCGCGTTGTCGTTCCAATAGCGATCGATGCTGGCCGGCGCGAACGACCGGCCGGGGTGGCCGTCGCGCAAGTTGAGCGCCAGCTCCTCGAACCAGCCCCAGTAGCGCTCGCCCGCGCGGAAGTACTGCCCCTCGTCGCGCCCGAAGCCCTGACGGCCCTCGACGGCCAGCAGCCAGGTCACCGTCATGAGCGCCAGCACCGCCATCACGATGCGGTCGCGCGCCAGCGTCGAGAGCCGGCGCATCATCGACGCGCCTCCGCGGCCACGACGAAGTGCCGCTGATACGCGGCCGGCGAGGTGATCTCGAAGCGGACTTCCACGGTGCGTCCGGCGTAGGCCGCCGTGTCGATGCGCGTCAGCTGCCAGCCGCTGTCGTTCGTGGCCTCGATGGCCGCCTGCGGAGTGCCTCCCACGACGACGCGCAGGTCGACGACGCCCTTCCCTTCCTTGCGGTGCCACACGTCGTGCAGGCCCGTCGCGACGACCAGCTCGCGCCCGAGCAGCACGGCCGGATAGGCGATCACCACGGTCGCGTGCTCCACCGGCTGCGCGAGCAGGCCGCGGTGCACCGTCGTGTCGACCTCGACGGTCTGCAGGCGCACGAAGTTGAACGAGATGTCGGGGCACTGAAAACGCTCGCCGTTCCAGCGGCACTCGGCGTCGGGCCGGCCTGGCGTGACCCGCGAGACGTGCGCGTCCTTCCAGCGCTCCTGAAAATCGTAGGTGATCACGGCGGGCGCGCGATCGACGCGGCGAAGGGTGAGCGCGCCGAAGCGCCGCTCGAGCGCCGTCGTGCCGCGCGCCGCCTCGGGCGCGTGCGCGCCGCGCTGGCCGATCTCCCACACGCGCCCGAAGCGTGCATCGTCGAAGCGCGCCGCGACCTCGAGCGGCACGAGATCGCCCAAGTGGAGGCGCATGATCGGATCGGCCCAGGCGGGCGCGGCGACAATCAAGTCGCCGGGGGCGAAGGACGCGCGGATCTCGCGCGCCGCGGCCTCCCAGTCGGCGTCTTTGGGCGCGCGGAAGGGCGCGATCACGGCGTTCACGGTCTCGACGACGGCCAGAACGGCGATCGCGGCCGCGACGGCCAACCCGAGCCGCGAGCGGGCCCGGGCCGCGCGCGCGTCCAGCGCCGGCGCTTCGGGAGGTGGTTCCAAGGCGCCGGGCAGACTAGCGCAGATTTTGGCGAAATGTGCAGGATCCTCGCGCATTTCGGCGCGCGGGCGGCCGCGGCGAACGCCCGCCCGCCATTTGCCTATTTGACTTGGAACGTTCCGAGACGCAGCCGCCCGGCCGGGTCGACCGCCGCCTTGGGCGAGACCGGGAGGTGCTCGGCCCCGCGGAACGCCCCCACGAACAGCGTGTACGTGCCGCGCGGCGCCCCGGGCCCGAGCGGGATGCGGTGCGTGTCGTGGATCGTCTGGCCCGGCCGCCAGCGCTGAAGCGGCATGAGGCCCTCGACGGGCACGTGGTCCATGTTCCGGAACCCGCCGGGCCCCTCGAGGTGGAAGAACAGCCGCCACCCCGCCTCGAGCCGCTTCTTCGCCGTGAAGTGATAGGTCACGGTGACCTCGCCGCCGGGAGGAACGGCCTCGGGCGACACGTCGTAGCCGCGCACCTGGATCTGATCGCCCAGCATCGCGTCCACGACATGGGCCGGGCGCGGCGGCGTCACGCCGGCCGGGGTCACGCCGCGCGCCATCTTTTCTGCCGCGCCCGGCGGCAGCGCGAGCGCCGACACGAGGCGCTGCAGCTCGCCCTTGAGCTGCTTGCACGCACCGCCCGGATCCGCGCGGCCCCACAGGTCGTGAACCTCGGCCGGATCGGCGACGCGGTCGTAGCACTCGGTCGTGTCGTTGGGCACCCAGTTCCAGATGAGGTGGCGCGTCGCGGTCACGAGCGCGCGCTTCTTGCCTCGCTCGGACGTCACCTCCTGAAACACCCAGCGCTGGTCTTCGTCGGCGGGCCGCGCGCCGGCGAGCTCAGGAACGAGCGAGCGTCCGAAGAACGTCGGCTCCGGCTTTCCGCGCGCGAGGTTCACCAGGGTAGGCGCGACGTCGACGTGCCCGACGGGGACGCGAGACCGCTGCGCCGGCAGCCCCGGCACGCGCACGATGAACGGCACGCGCGTCTGCGCCGTGTACAGATCGAAGCCGTGCTCGGTGACGCCGTGCTCGCCGAAGCCCTCGCCGTGATCGCCCGTCAGCACGACGGCCGTGCGCCCCCACAGGCCCAGCTCCTTGAGCTTCGCGACGATGCGGCCGAGGTGCATGTCCGTGTAGCGGATCTCGCCGTCGTAGAGATCGACGCGGTCCTTCCCGAAGGAAGTCACCTCGGGGTGCGGCTCGTACGACAGGTGCGGATCATAGAAGTGCAGCCACAGGAAGAACTTGCGGTCCTTGTGCGCGTCGATGAAGGCGATCGCGTCGTCGGCGATCTCGCGCGAAGACGACCCGCGCGACTCCATCGGGCCGTTCACGGACACGTGCAGCGCCGCGCGTGACGTGTCGTAGAAGTCCATGCCGCGCTCGAAGCCGCGTCGATCGGCGGCCGCGAAGTAGCTGAAGCTGAAGAGCCCGCCCGTGAAGTAACCGTCGTCGTGCAGCGCCTGGCCCAGTGTGCGCACGCGGCGGCCGAGGCGGGGCCACCAGATCGACTCGTCCCAGTCGATGGCGGACGGCCAGCGGCCCGAGGCGAGCGCCGGCATCGAGTAGCGCGTCGACGGCGCGTGCGCCCACCCGTTCTCGAACAGCGTGCCCTCGGCGGCCAGCCGATCGATTTCGGGCGACGTCGGCCGCGCATAGCCGTAGCAGCCGAGGTGATCGGCGCGCAGCGTATCGATCGTGATGAAGACGAGGTCCAGATCGCCGGGCACCGCCGCCGGCACGGGCGCGAGCGCAGCGGCCGCCGGTGTCCCCTCGGCGGCATCCTGACCGTCGCAGTCGGAGTCGATGCCGTCCTTCGGGTAGTCGATGGCCTCCGGGTGGATGTCGGGGTCGCGGTCATCGCAGTCGCCGCCGCCCAGCCAGCCCGCGTAGCCGTCGTGGTCGAAGTCGAGGAGCTGCCGGCCGACCTGCAGCGTCGCGCCGACGAGGCCCGCGCGAGCGACGCCCGCCTTGCGAGCGTCCTCGGCGCGGCTCACGCCGAGGAGCAGCGCGAGCGCCGCGAAGAAGACCACGGCGCCCGTGGCGGCGACGCGCCCGCGTCCGCGTGGCAGCCGCGGCCCCGCCAAGAACACGAGCGCGAGCGCGACGACGGCGATCGCGATCCCCACGCCGATGTCGACCCACGGCGCGAAGCGCAGGTCGTCGTTCCAGTGGCGCGCGACGGCCACGACGCCGAGGCCGAGATATACGGGGCCGACCACCAGCCCGGCGACGCGCCAAGACAGCGGCGAGCGAAGGGCCGCGATGCGCGCGAGCGCCCAAGGCAAAAGGAGCGCAGGCGCCGACGCCGCCAGCAGGAAGCGCGGCAGCCCCGCCGGCGGGACAGGCAGGTTCGCGCGCCAGACGGGCACGAACACCGCCGCCGTCAGCAGCGCCGCTACAGGCGGAACGAAGAGCAGCAGCGCCGCGCTGGGCGCCGGCCGCTCGAGCTCCAGCCCTCTCCACGACAGGGCTCGCGCGAGCGCCGGCGCGAGCAGCACCCCTGGGATCGCGCTGCCGAGCGCGGCCAGCGCCGCCAGGCCTGCGGCGAGGAAGCGGTTGTGCCGCGGCAGCGTGGCCTCGACGGCGGCGGCCGTCGCCAGGACCGACGCGGCCCCCGCGACGAGGAACGAGACGGCGCGAGCCCACGCCGCCGCGCGGCGGCGACGGCCCCACAGCGCCAGTCGCGTGAACAGCTCGACGACGCCGCCGGCGACGCCACCGGCCAGCGCGTCGACGGCGACGGACAGCGCGATCACCACGGCCGCCGAGCCGCTCGCGACGCCGAACAGCAGCGCGGCGCGCGCGCCGTCCACCACCCCGACCAGAGCCCCCGCGACCGCCCCGAGAAGCGGACCGGCTCCTGCGGGGAACGGAGAACGCGCGCGCATCGACTTCGAAGCTATCACGCCGGCCAGCCTCACCAGCCGTGAACGGCGGTCCGGCGTTTTGCTAGTTCTTGGACGCTGACCCCGCCGGTGCGGCCGGCGGCGGCGTCGCCTGTCCCACCGTCGTGGCCCCTGCGCGCTTGAGCACGACGACCGTCTGCAGAGACTGCACCTCGTTGGACTCGCGCGCGAAGACCTGGACGAGGTTGCTGCCCGGCCACAGCGGGATGTCCGCGTCGAAATCCATCTTCGTCCGATCGCCCGAGAGGCGGTTCGGCTGATAGAAGACCTTCTTCACGGGGCTCTTCGAGTTTCGGTTCCACACGCGGACGTAGACGTCCCGCACGAGGCGATCGTCGGTGACGTGCCCCTTGAGGTGCGCCGTCTCTCCGAACGCCACCGTGGGAGCGGTCACCGACAACACCGGCGGCGTCACCTGCCACGCGGGCGCCAGCGCCCCGTGCACCGTGCCGCCGGGCGTGACGTCCGCAGTGGCCACGAACGCCGAGCGGTTGTTCTCGAGGTCGACGCGCGTGAAGGCGCCCAGCTTCCCGCTGATCTTGAAGGCGGCGCCTTTGGCCGCGCGCCCGACGACCAGCGCGCCCGGGTTGGCCGTCTCGCGCAGCGGAACGTCGTCGCGCGAGATCGTCGCCGTGCCGCTGGCCGGCTCGGGCGCGGGTCCCGGCGCAGCGACCTTGATCTTGATCTTGTCGCTGACCGTCTCGCCCAGAACCGTGTCTCCGACGGTGAGCTCCAGCTGGTAGTCGTCGCCCTTGAACTCCGGGCCCACCTCGTAGACGAACGAGAAGGTCTTCGTCTCGCCCGCGCCGAGCTCCTTCGCGTCGAAGCGGCCCGCGCTGATCATGATGCCTTCCTGCCCGTTGCCGTTTCGGAGGACGGCCTCGGTGTGCATCGCCCTGCCCTGCCCGAGGTTCTTCACCGTGACGAGCAGGCGCACCTGCTCGCCGCGCTGGACCTGACCGTCGTGGTTGCTGCCCTTCTGGTCGTCGATCGTCTGGTACGTGTACGCGAACAGCGGCCGCGGCTTGCCCTCGATGTTCACCAGCAGGTCGGCGGCGCCGGCCTTGATCGGACCGCGCTGCGTGGACAGGGTCGCCTTGAGCTCGTCGGTGCGCGTGAACGTCGACGTCGGGATCTTCACGGAGAGGTCGTAGCTCTTCGACTCTCCAGGGGCGAGCTTGCCGAACACCATCTCGTTCTCGTCGAACAGCGTGTTGTCGCTCTCGAGGACGGCGCGCACGCGGTACGCCGGCACCGTGCCCACGTTCTTGACGATGCCGCGAATCTTCGCGATCGTTCCGGCGGCGAGCTTGGCGTCACCGGGCTGCGCCTGCCCAGAGCCCGACGAGATCGGCTGAAGCGTCATCTGCAGCTGCGGCGCGGGGCCCGTCATCGCCCCGGCGGGGCCGGCCGTCCAGTCGACGCCCAGCTTCTCGAGCGCGATCGAGACCTTCTTGTCCTCGGCGGCGCGCACCTTGTCGAGGAAGGCCTTCGAGCCGGCCACGAGGTCGCGGCGCTTGGCCGACTTCGCCTGCGCGAGGAAATCCCGCGCGAACTCCATGAGGAAGTCCGTCTTCTGATCGGGGTCGTCCGCCTCCTGCTCGTCTTCGTCGGCGTCGGGATCGCCCTCGTCGTCGTCGTCGCCGTGCGCACGCGCCTTGTCGGCCTTCGGCACGAACAGGTACGAGATCGACTCGAGCGGCTTCTCGCCATGGCGCGCGCTCGGGTTCTCGAGGTGGTAGTCGTAGTCGGCCTCGTGCCGCTGGTGCGCCGACGGCTGGAGGCGGATCCACGACCGCTCTCCCTCTTTTTGAACCAGCAGCGGCTGCGTCTCGATGTCGGGAATGACGCCCACGCCCTGGATCGAAATGTCGCCCGGCGTGAGGTACTGCGCGGTCGTCAGCTTGAGGCCCAGCTTGTCGTCGTCGGAGCGGTCGCCGAACGACACCGGCGAGGCGATGTCGAAGAGCACCTGAACCGAGCCCTTGCCGAACGTGCCCTCGCCGATGACGACGCCGCGGTCGAGGTTCTTCATGGCCCCCGCGACGATCTCCGACGCGCTCGCCGAGTTCTGGTTGACGAGGACCGCGAGCGGGACGGTCGGCTCGTGACCGCTGTCGGACGCCGTCTCGTCCTTCCGCTGCGCGCCGCCCACGCCCACCATCGAGACCAGCGTTCCCGCCTTGATGAACGCGTCGGACACGCGCTGCGCCTGCTCGTAGAGCCCGCCCGGGTTCCCGCGCAGGTCCATGATGATGCCCTTGACCTTCTCCTTGTCGAACATGGCCAGCGCCTCGGAGAGGTCGCCCGCGCTGTTGGCGGAGAAGTGCTGCATGTGGAAGTACCCCACCTTCGCGGCCGCCTGCCCGGGCGCCGCCGGCACCGCCAGGACCCGCGCCGGAGGATCAATCGACGGCGGGTGAATGAACGCGCGCGTGATGACGAACTTCTTCATGCCCGCCGAGCCGTCGCGCTCGACGTAGACGTCGACGTTGGTGTCGGGATCGCCGCGCAAGCGGTCGACGGCCTCGTTCAACGTCATGTTCGTCGTCGACTCGTTGTTGATGCGGACGATGTGATCTTTGGCCTTGATGCCCACGCGGCTCGCAGGCGTGTCGGGCATGGGGCGCTTCACCGTGATCCGGTTCTTCCTGTCCATCTCGATCACGATGCCGAGGCCGCCGAACTTGCCCTGCGTCTGCGTCCGCATGTCCTTGTACGTCTCGACGTCCAGCAGCACCGAGTGCGGATCCAGCGTGTAGAGCATGCCGTTCGTCGCCGCCATCTCGATCTCGACGAGGCGCCGCGCCTCTTCTTTCTCGGGCACGGGCTGCAGGTTCGGCTGCACGAACTGGAAGATCTCCATGATCTTCGTGCGCAGCGTCCACGGTGCGTCGACCTTCTCGATGGAGAAGCTCTTCTGCTGGCCGTTGACCTTGACGGTGACCTGCTTGGGATCGCGCTCGGGCCAGCGGTCGATCAAGATTTCAGGTACGTCGCGCTGAACGAAGTCGAGCGCCCCGACCAGCATGCGCTTCGGATCGAAGCGGTTCTTGTCGAAGTAGTTCTCGGTGACGTACATCAGCGTCTTCGAGAAGATGGGGATGCGCGAGAGGTCGTACTTGCCGGTCGTGCGCGTCGCCGCGCGCAGCGGGCTGTCGCCGCCGACGCGGATGCCGTCGCCGCCGTGACGGACCGTGAGAACGAGCGCCGCCGAACAGGCGGCCGTCAGGGCGAGGATCTTGCCAAAACGCCGCATGCGCGACTCCGATGGGCCAGAGGGAGAGGAAGAGGAGGGATCCGCAGACGGACCGTCGATGAGATCCATGGAATGGGCCTCGCAATCATAGCCACCAGGGCTGCCGGCTGCACGACTTATGCTCGCGAAAGGTCGGGCATTATACTGCCCGACCCATGACGGTGACGACGCGGCTCGGCGCTCTGACGGTGGTGGCAACGCCGCTCGGGAACCCCGACGATCTCTCGCCGCGCGCGGCGCGGGCGCTGATGACGGCCCGGCTCATCGTCGCCGAGGACACGCGCAGCGCCCGGCGCCTGCTGACGGACCTGGGCGCCTCACCCGACGCCGAGCGCACCATCTTGTCCTGCTATGACGCGAACGAAGCGGCGCGCGCCGCCGAGGTCGCCGACCGGCTGCGCGCCGGGGACGACGTCGTCCTCGTCTCGGAGGCGGGCACGCCCCTCGTCTCCGACCCCGGGTACCGGATCGTGGCGGCCGCGGTGGGCGCGGGCGCCCGGATCGTGCCCGTGCCGGGCCCGTCGGCGGCGCTCGCGGCGCTGGTGGGAAGCGGCCTGCCGCCCGATCGCTTCCTGTTCCACGGGTTCCCGCCGCGCAAGTCGGGCGCTCGACGGCGCCTGTTCGAGTCGCTGCGCGACCTGCCGGCCACCCTGGTCTTCTACGAATCCCCGCTGCGCACGGCGGCGACGCTGGCCGACCTCGCGGCGGTGCTGGGGCCCGCGCGACGCGCCTGCGTCGCGCGCGAGCTCACGAAGGAGTACGAGGAATTCGTTCGCGATACGCTGGGCGCGCTCGCGGCGCGCTATGCCGAGGCGAGGCCGCTCGGCGAGATCACCCTGGTCGTCGAGGGCGCCTCGGGAGAGGCGGCCGAGGACGAGTGGGATGACGAGGCCGTCTCGGAGAAGGCCGCCGAACTGCTCGCGCGGGGGCTCTCCGCGCGCGACGCCGCGCATGAGTTGGCCGCGCTGTCGGGCCGGCCCCGGCGCGAGGTCTATGCCCTGGTCCTGCGCGCAGCCGACGCCGCGGGCGGCCACTCAGAGGGCTGAGAAAGCCTCGCGTAAGGCGAGCCCGCATAAGGGCAAGACGGCCGCGATGCCGATCGACGCCAGCGCCAGCCACTTCGCCCTCCGTGGCATGCGCGGGTGCCACCGGACTTCGGCGCCGACGGCGTACGCAGCCGCGGCCTGCGTGGCCACGACACCGGCCGCGACGCAGCCCGATCGGCCCCAAAACCAGACGGATCCCAGCGCGAGGAGCCCCGACACGACGAGCCCGGCGCACCACAGAAACGCGTCCCCACGCAGGGAGATCGCGCGGCGCGCCGCCAGACGGGCGCGCGCATCGAGGAAGCCTTCGACCGTGTTCGGGATGCGGATCACGAGGCCCTGCTGGGCTGCGCGCACGACCAGGCCGCTCGCGCCCTCCGTGATCGACGTGATCTCGTCGAAGCGAATCGTGACGCGGCCGTACCCGCGGGCAGCGCAGCGCAGAGTCTGCGGACCGATCGACAGCTCGAACGCGTTCCAGCGCCTGCGAACCCGGGTGCCCGCGGTCCAGGCGGCGTACGGCACCAGCAAGACCGACAGCCCCCAGATGACGAGCCCGATGTCCGTGCCCAGGCCCGAGCCGCCGAACGCGAGCGCCACCAGCGCGAGCAGCGCCGTGACGACCACCAGCGCACCGACGAACGCCACCCGCCGCGCACGCCCGACGGCGAGCGGGAGCTTCTCCATGCTGAGGCGATAGACCTCGGGGGCCGGCGCGCCGGCGTCGGACGTCGACATGGCCCCTCTAGAACATCATCGAGCCCTGCAGGAACAGCGACCAGACCTTCGTGCCCTCGACCCGGAAGCGGCGCCCCGGGGCGTCGAGCGATTCACGGTAGAGCTTGTTGGGCTCATCCACGCGACCGTCGCCGTTCGTGTCCTTGCCGGCGCCCGCGTAGGTGATGTAGTGCGGCTCGTCGATGTCGAGGCCGAACAGGCCGCGGAAGCGCGTGTACTTGCCGACCTGCACGTTGAGCCCGACGTTGCCGCCGAAGCTGGCGTAGGCCTGCGTCTCGGTGACGCCGGGATATGGCCCCCAGCCCGTCGTCGCGCCGAGGTTGTTGTCGATGCCCTGCCGGCACTCGACGGTGTTCTGCGTCGCGTCGTTGCACGTCGACCGCCCCGACAGCGCCTCCCACAGCTCGCTCGCGCTCTTGCCGTAGAAGTGCTCCTCCATGCGCCCGAGGATCTCGACGGTGACGCGCTGGTCGGCTCGCGGGTTCTCCCACGCGATTTGCTCGACGCCGGCGTACACGCCGCCGCGCTGCTGCGGGTTCACGGCCGTCTGGTTGGAGCCGGCCGGGTCCGTGAAGAGGCTGCCATTCGTGCGCACGGGCAGCATGTACCAGGCGCCGAAGTACGGATCGAAGTAGCGGAAGCGCTTCGAGACCGCCGTCGTGAACCAGAACTGGTGGTACCCGGGGCCGACGGCCGTGTTGCCACCCGGATTGGCGGCGTCGTAGCGCATGTCGGAGAACACGTCGAGCATGGCGTCGAAGCCCAGCGTCCACGTGGGACGCGTGTCGTCGCGCCGCTGGTTGAACGGCGCCCAGGTGATGCCGAGGTTCAGCGACTCGAAGCCGCTGCGCTTCGGTCCCTGAAACACGCGCGAGCCCGAGGTGTACTGCTGGCCGCTTGCGTTTCGTCCCCACGAGTCATTGGTCGAAGAGACGGGCAGGATCCCCCGCTGGAGGATCTGCGAGTTGGCGGCGTTCACGCACGAGGGCATCTGGACCTGGCCCGGGTACGTGCAGCCCGAGCCCTCGCTCTGGTCGAAGTCCAGGTGGCGGTTGTCGGCCAGGACGAGCGGCGCCTCGACGTGCAGGCCGACGTCCCAGAGGATGCCGAAGTCCATGCGCAGGCTGAGGACGTCGCGCGTCTGTCCGTACTGGAGATCCTTGAGCAAGCCGCCGTTCGCCTCGGCGGACTCCGCCTTGATGAAGGCGCTCTTCACCTGATGGGTCCAGGACGCCGTCACGTTGAAGTCGAAGGCGTTGTCGTCGTCGAGCGCCGACACGACCCGCGTGACCTCAGCCGCGCGCGCGCCCGCGCCCAGGACCAGAACGCCAGTGACCACCAAGATACGCGCGGTCAATCTATGGACGGCTGCGCCGCTCAAGGTCGGGCGCACTGTAACACAACCCCCCAGCGGCTGCGCTAGGAGCCCGTCTGCCCAACGGCAACGGCCTCACTTCGCGGCTCGCCCCCCCGGGCCTCCCCACCTCGCGCCTCTTAGGCCCGCATCGCTCGCCGGCGCTACTCGCCTTCGGTCGCCTTTTGGGCCTGATCTCGGAGCCCGAACTCCTTCATCTTCGTCTGGAGGCTCTTGCGCGAGATCTTCAGCTTGCGCGCCGCTTGCGTGACGTTGCCCCCCGTCTCGTCGAGCGCCCTCTGGATGAGCTCGCGCTCGACCCGCTCGGTTTGGGCCCGCACGGCCTCCTTGAGCGAGCTGCCCACCAGGTCGGGCGTCATGGCCGCCGATCGTCCGGAGTCCTCGCCCGGCGCCGAAGCGGCGCCCGGCGCCTGAGCCAGCTGCGCCTGCGGCAGCGAGACCGGGACCAGGTGACTGATCTCGGGCGGCAGATCGGACACGTGGATCTGCGGCCCCTCGCAGAAGAGCACCGTGCGCTCCATGAGGTTCTCCAGCTCACGGATGTTCCCGGGCCACGGGTGCGCCGTCAGGTGCTCGATCGCCTCGAGATCGATCCCCTCGATCTGCTTGCGCAGGCGCTCGTTGAACTTCGCGATGAAGTGATCGACCAGCAGCGGGATGTCCTCGCGGCGCTCGCGCAGCGGCGGGATGTGGATGGGGACGACGTTGAGCCGGTAAAAGAGATCTTCGCGGAACGTCCCTGCGCCGATCTCCTGCAGGAGATCGCGGTTCGTCGCCGTGACCAGGCGGACGTCCACCTTGATCGTCTTGATGCCGCCGACGCGCTCGAACTCGGACTCCTGCAGCACGCGCAGGAGCTTCACTTGCATCTCGACGGGGATCTCGCCGATCTCGTCGAGGAACAGCGTGCCTCCGTGAGCCAGCTCGAAGCGACCGGGCTTCGCGCCCACGGCGCCCGTGAACGCACCCTTGTCGTACCCGAACAGCTCCGACTCCATGAGCGTCTTGGGGATGGCGGCGCAGTTGATCTTGATGAAGGGGCCGCCGTGGCGCGACGAGTTCTCGTGCAGCGCGCGCGCGATGAGCTCCTTGCCCGTGCCGGACTCGCCCGTGATGAGCACGGTGGACGGCGTGTTCGCCACCTTCTCGACCACGCCGTAGATCTGCTTGATGGCGGCCGACTCGCCGATGAGACGGAAGCGGCCGCGCCCGGCCGGCTCGTCGGGGCGTGCGTCTCGGCGCGAGAGCGCGAACGTCGACAGCGCCTTGGCCACCACCTGGCGGATCTGTTCCTGCTCGAAGGGCTTCTCGAGGTAGTCGAAGGCACCCAGCTTGACCGCCTCGACGGCGTTCTCCACGGAGCCGTGCGCGGTGATCATGACCACCGGCACGTCGGAGTAGTCGACCGAGAGCTTCTTCAGGAGGCCCATGCCATCGAGGCCCGGCATCTTCAGGTCGGTGATCACCGTGTGCACGTCGCGGTTCATCGCTGCCAGCGCGTCGATCCCGTTGGCGGCGGTCACGACGTCGTAGCCCTCGCGGCGCAAGATCGCCTCGAGCACGCGGCGCATGTTGAGCTCGTCGTCGGCGATGAGGACGCGCTTCGGTTCTGGTTCCACGGTGAGACTCACGACGGCAGCAGTCTACCCTTTCCGCGCAGGCGCTGTCGGGGCCGAGCGCGCCGCGCCGGCGGTGACGGGATCGCCCGTCCCGAGATTCGCCGCGCCGGACAGCGTGGCGCCGGACAGCGTGGCCACGGACAGCGCCGCGCCCGAGCCCGCGGCGCCCGAGATCGACGAGGGGGCCGGGATCGGCACGCCCCCGGGTCCCGGCGGAGGGAGGCGCGCGCCCGCGGCGACGACGGGGGGCGCCGTCGGCGTGCGGCGCCCGCTGTCGAGCGCCGCGTAGGCTGCGTACGCGTCGGCCTCGACGGGCAGCAGCACGGTGAACGTCGCCCCTTCGCCCGGTTGTGAGCGCACCTCGATCGTGCCGCCGTGGTTCTCGATGATGCGCTGGCTGATGGGCAGCCCCAGGCCCGTGCCCTTCTCCTTCGTCGTGAAGAACGGGATGAAGAGGTTCTTGAGGTCGCCGGGCGGGATGCCCACGCCCGTGTCGCGGAAGCGGATCTCGAGGAACGCCGCGGCGGCCCCGCGGCGCGTCGCGCGGCGGAGGCCCGTCGAGATCAGCAGCTTGCCGCCCTGAGGCATCGCCTGCAGCGCGTTGAGGGACAGGTTCAGGAAGACCTGGAAGAGCTGCTCGGCGTCGGCCCGCACGGGCGGCAGGCGCTCGGCGAAGGCCGTCCCGATCTCCACCGGGTTCGATTCCTCTTTCGCGAGAAGCTGCAGCGTCTTCTTGAGGACGTCGGCGATCTCGAGCGGCTTTTGCTCGCCGCGGTAGGGCCGCGCGTAGTCGAGGAACTGCGAGACGATCTTGTTCAGGCGGTTCACCTCCTCGACGATGATGTTGAGGAACTCGCGCTGATCGCCGAGCTCCGTTCGTTCGCCAGAGCCGCCCGGCGTTTTGATCGAAGGTTGCAGGAACTGCGCGGCACCCTTGATCGACCCGAGCGGGTTGCGAATCTCGTGCGCCAGACCGGCGGCCATCTGGCCGAGCGCCGCGAGGCGGTCGCGCTCCTTCATGCGCTCGTACACCTGCGAGTTCTGCAGCGTGACGCCGATCGTGGTCGCGACCAGGCGGAAGAGCTCGATTTCGTCGGACGAGTACGCCTCGCGCAGGCGCTCGTCGCGCAAGACCAGCATGCCGAGCAGCTGATCCTCGCCCGAAAAGCCCAGCACGACCGAGCCGTTCATCTGCTCGAGCGTCCTCAGCATGCCCTGCAGCGTCTCGAGCTCTTCGGGCGTCGTGCGGTGCGCGGCGATCTCGCGCTCGATGCCCTCGAGCGTGACGACGCCGAAGCGGCGCAGCCGCTCGAAGAAGGCGCGGTTCGCGATGGCGTCGAAGCGCGCCTCGGGGCGCGGGCCGACGTGGCCGGCCAGCTCGAAGCCCGACCCGTCGGGATCGGCGAGATAGATCGACGCGTGCGTGATGCGCCGCGAGTCCTCCAGCGCCGAGAGCACGCGCGGCACGAGCACCCGCATGTCGATGACGTTCGCCAGGTCGGCGCGCAGCATCTCGATGCGACGCGACAGCTCGTACTTCTCCTGAAACATCCACCGATTGATCGCGCCCTCGACGCGCCCGCGCAGCGGCTCGATGAGGATGACGATCGTCGCCGAGGCAAGTAGCGAGTTGAAGAAGAATAGGCCGTGCTCCTCGCTGCCGACCCAGCTCACGAGCAGGCCGTAGATCAGCGACAGGATGAAGACCAGCGTCCCGAGCACGACCATCCGGCCGAGCAGCTCGTTCAGGTCCAGCAGGCGGTAGCGGACCAGGTTCTGCGAGAGGAAATAGAGGTAGACGATGATGAACGCGCTGCCGAGGCTGGGCGCGCTGGGCACCACCTCCAGCAACATCGACGTCACCGTCACGAACCCGCCGACGAGGAGATAAAGCAGCCGCGTCTTCTCGACGCGCGACGGCGTCGCCCGATAGCGCTTGTAGAGGTAGAAGACCGACAAGTAGAGGCCCGCGAACACGTACGCGATGAACGCGACGCCGAACCAGGTCGTCGTGTGAAGCGGCTCGATGAACCGCGAGAAGAAGAGCGCCGTGTAGAGCAGGCCGGCGCCGACGACGGTCGACCGCGAGAGCGGCGGCGGCCCCGCCTCGTCGCCGAGGAAAGCCTGAAAGAAGCGCTGCGCCGTGGCCGGCAGCGACACCGCCACGACCAACGACAACCACCCGAAGAGCGGCGAATCGAAGCGTTTCGCGAAGAACGAAATGAGGCAGAACGCGGCGATGTTGAAGGACAACGTCGCGAAGAGGACGTGCGCGCGCCGCCGCGGCTCGCGGAGCAGGACCGAGCCGCCGATCGCGAAGCTGACGATGGCGGCCACGAGGGCCGAGACGGGCTGGAGACTCACGGAGGTGCGATTTTATCGCAGATTTCACGAGAGCTTCACGCGAGGCGCGCCAAGCTGGCTTTTGCGCGGCCAGAGCTCGCCTGCTACAGTTTCGCTACCGGGCCTCACGATGACGAATAGCGCCGTTCTCGTCCTCAACCGGCACTACCAGCCCATCCACGTGACGAACGTCCGGCGGGCGTTCTCCCTGCTTTACCTGGGCGTGGCGCGCGTCGTCGATCCCGAATTCAGGACGTTCGACTTCGAGAGCTGGGCGCAGCTTTCGACGGAGGTTGGTGGTGAGCATGACGTGATCCACACCGTGAGCCGCGTGATCCGCGTGCCTCGTGTGATCGTGCTTCAGCTCTACGATCGCATCCCTCGGACGAAGGTGCGCTTCTCGCGGCACAACATCTACATGCGCGACGGCAACACCTGCCAGTACTGCGCGCGCGAGTTGCCACGCGTCGAGCTGAACCTCGACCACGTCGTGCCGCGCGCCCAGGGCGGCCGCACGACGTGGGAGAACGTCGTGTGCTGCTGCATCGACTGCAACCTGACGAAGGGCGCGCGTACGCCCGAGCAGGCCGGCATGAAGCTGCTCACCAAGCCTGCCCGCCCACGCTGGACGCCCACCTTCCGCACGAACGGCGGCAAGGTGCGCTACCGCGAGTGGCTGCCCTTCCTGGGCGTCGCCGACGCGTCCTACTGGAACGTCGAGCTCAAGGACGAGACCTGAGCCTCGAGCCGGCGATCCCGCCGGCTCGTCGATCAGGCCGACGATCCTGCCGGCTCGTCGATGTCCGCGTTGCCGTCCGCCCTCGCGGCGACGAACGCGCGCGCGTCGAAGAAAGCGTTGATGGCGACGATTCGCCCGTGGCGCACGCGGTACCATCCCGCCGAGGGGACCGGCGTCGCGCCCGGCCTCGTCACGATGTCGTAGACGATGCAGACGTCGTCGCCTTCGCCGAACACGCGGCGCGGCTCGACCCGGGTGATGGCCTTCGCGAGGCCCCGCACGCCGGCGATGTAGTCGTCGGCGCCCTCCGTGTGCCCGAGCGGCCCGTTGAACTGAACGTGATCGTCGAGCAGCGCGCGGGCCGCGTCGAAGTCGCCGCTCGACCACGCCTCGAGGCAGCGGAGCGCGAGGCTCTTGGGTTCGGTGCTGGATGTCGCCATGATCCCTCCGGTTCCGCCCGATCCTCTGAGCACGCACGTCCCAGCGAACAAGTGCCCGGCGCGCAGAAATTCACGGCCGGAGCGCTCGGGGCGGTGTAGAAATTGCGCGCCATGGCCACGCCGCCCGAGCCCCCCGAAGACGACGGCATCGACGTCGACCTCGACGCGAAACCGTCGCAGCCGTCGGAGCCGCTCCGGCCTCTGGACGACCGCCCGGAGTTCGAAGATCCGGCGGACGGCGATGGAGATGACGTCGCCGCGAGCTCGGACGTCTCCGGCGGCGTCGAGGCGAGAGACGCCGACGACGCGCCCGCCCCCGACGTCGCGCCGCTCGGTCCCTCCGACGCGCCGCTGCGACCGCACATCCTGGCCTTCGCCGCCGGGCGCGGCGGCACGGGGCGCTCACTGCTGGCTGCGAACGTGGCCGTGTACCTCGCGCAGACGGGAAAGAAGGTCGTCGCGATCGACGCGGACCCGGCAGGCGGCTCGCTGCACCTCTTGCTCGGAGCGCCGCGCCCGCCGCGCGGCTTCGGCGAGTTCCTGCGGGCGCGGGCAGGTGGGCTCGCGGAGCTGATCGTCGACACGCCCGTCGCCGGAGTGGGACTCATCGGCGGCGAAGGCTCGGCGTTCGGCTCGACGCGGCCGAAGCAGACGGCGAAGGGCATCCTCGCCGCCATCGAGGCGCTGGACGACGTCGACTACGTCGTGCTCGACCTCGGCCCGCCGGACTCGACGCTCGTGCTGGACCTTTGGCTCGCGGCCGACGTGCCCGTGCTCGTGACGCTGCCCGATCCAGCCTCCATCGAGGCCACCTACCGCTTCGTGAAGAGCGGCTTCGTGCGCCGCCTGCGGACAACGCGCGGCCTCGACCGGCTGGTGACGAACCCGCAGGGTCCGCCGCGCGCGGCGCTGGACTTCTACCGCGCGGCGCGGGAGGGCAACGGGCCCGCCGACCGCCTCGAGCACGAGCTGCGCCGCTATCGGCCGCGCTTCGTCGTCAACCAGACGCGCACGCTGCCGGACCTCAAGCTGGGAGGGTGGATGCAAACGGCGGCGCGCCGGCGCCTCGGCCACGCGTTCGAGTACCTCGGGCACGTCGAGTCCGACGAGACGGTGTGGCTGGCGGCCCGGCGCCGCCGCCCGCTCATGGCCGAGTACCCCGAGGCGAAGGTCGCGAAGAACATCGAGCGGATCGCGCGGCGCGTGCTGTCGCACGGACAAGCGTCCGACGCCGAGCGACAGAGCGTGCAGGCGGGCCCGATGCGCCTCGAAGAGGAGCAGACCTACTACGAGATCCTCGAGACCGAGCCCGGCGTCAGCGATGAAGAGGTGCGCCGCGCTTACCGCTCGCTCAAGGAGATCTACGGCCCGTCCTCTCCCGTGATCGCGGGTCTGTACGACGAGCAGGAGCTGGCGGATCTCCATGCGCGCGCGAACGCCGCGCACGACACGCTGTTCGCGCCCGAGCGCCGCCGCGTGTACGACTTGTCGCTGCCCGAAGCAGATCTCGCGCGCGCCGTGCGCGCCGCCGCGGGCATCGGCGGGCGGCGCCCCGGCCTTCCCGGCCCGGCCGAGGATCGCCACGAATCGCCCGAGCCCGTCCTGGAGCTCGGCGACGAGGTCTCCGGCGCCGTGCTGCGCAAGATTCGCGAATCGCGAGGCATCGAGCTCGGCGACATCGCGCACCGCACGAAGATCAGCGAGCGGCACCTGCGCGCCATCGAGGACGAGCGCTTCGGCGAGATGCCAGCGGCCGTCTACGTGCGCGGGTACGTCATGGAGTACGCGCGCGCCATCCGCATCGACGTCCACAAGGCCGTCGACAGCTACCTTCGCCGGTATAACGCCCGCAACGCGCCCGCGGCGCCCTCCGCCGCGAGCGAGTAGACGCGGGCGTCAAGAGACGTTCAATCGTCCGTCAAAGGACGTTGGATGCCAGCTCGGCCAGCGCCGAGCGCTCGCCCTTCGACAACGTCACGTGGCCCGCCATGGGCTCGCCCTTGAACTTCTCGACGACGGTCGTGAGGCCGTTCGACGTCGCGTCTACGTAGGGGTTGTCGATCTGGTACGGGTCGCCCGTGAGGATGACCTTCGTCGCCTCGCCGACGCGCGTGATGATGGTCTTCACTTCGTGGGGCGTGAGGTTCTGCGCCTCGTCGACGATGATGTACTGGTTGGGGATCGAGCGACCGCGGATGTAGGTCAGCGGCTCGATCTCGATGAAGCCCATGTCGATGAGCTCCTGGTAGCTGCGACCGCTCTTGCGCTCGCTCTTCGACAGGCCCATCAGGTACTCGACGTTGTCGTAGATGGGCTGCATCCAGGGGTTCAGCTTCTCCTCGATGTCGCCGGGCAGGTAGCCGACGTCTCGCCCCAGCGGAAAGATGGGCCGCGAGACCAGCATCTTCGAGTACTGCTGCTCCTCGACGACCTTCTGCAGCCCGGCGGCGATCGCCAGCATCGTCTTGCCCGTGCCGGCCTTGCCCACGAGCGTGACGAGCTTGATGTCCTCGGCGAGGAGGAGGTCCAGCGCGCAGTGCTGCTCCTTGTTGCGCGGCCGGATGCCCCAGATGCCCTCCTTGATCTTGCGCAGCGGCACCAGCTTCTTCGTGTTGCCGTCGAAGCGCCCGAGGGCGCTGTGCGAGGGCGTGTCGCGATCGCGCAGGAGCACGTACTGGTTCGCCTTGAGGTTGCTCTGCGCGAGATCCAGCGTGTTTTGCGAGTAGAACGCGTCGACGTCCGCGGCCGTGACCGGCAGCTCGATCATGCCGGAGTACAGCTCGTCGATGTCGATGCGCTCGGCCTCGAAGTCCATCGAGGTGAGGCCCAGCGAGTCGGCGCGGATGCGAAGGTTGACGTCCTTCGTGACGAAGATCGTCGGCTCGCCCTTGTTGGCGTCGCGCACGTCCAGCGCCACCATCAGGATCAAGTAGTCGGCGATCTGGCTCTCGCGCAGGGTCGTCGGCACCGAACGCGCGGCCGAGGCGACGCGCAGACGCCCCCCGTTGGGCAGCGGCGCGCCGTCGGAGAGGCGCGCGCCGTCCTCGCGCAGGCGGTCCAAGAGGCGCGCGACCTCACGCGCGTTGCGGCCCAGCTCCGAGGCCTCTTTTTTGAAGTTGTCGATCTCCTCGATCACGAAGATCGGGATGACCACCTCGTTGTCCGCGAACTGCGTGATGGCGCGCGGGTCGTGCAGCAGGATGTTGGTGTCGAGGACGAAGTGCTTCACGTGCGCGTGGGCCTCCACGAAGAAAGAAAACTGCAGCTGGGGATGGGCAGCGGAGGCCCGCCGGCACGCTCCTCGCGCGCCGGCGATCCGCCCCTCCTGGATGTTACTTCACTTCTTTGGAGTTACTTCTTGGCGCCTTCGGCGGCGGGTTTCTCGGCCTTCTTGTCGGCCTTGGCCTTGCCGGCCGCCGCCTTCGCGGGCTTTCCGCGCGAGATGGTGACCTTCGTCATCTTGACGTCCTTGACCGGCTTGTCGGCAGGCGAGCGCTCGACGCGAGCGATCTTGGCCACCAGGTCGACCGGCTCGCATTGCCCGAAGATCGTGTAGCCGCCGTTGAGCGCCGGCTGGGGCGTCTCCGTGATGAAGAACTGCGAGCCATTCGTGTCACGGCCGGCGTTCGCCATGGCCAGGACGCCGCCTTTGTCGAACACCAGGCTCGGATCATTCTCGTTCTGGAACTCGTAGCCTGGTCCGCCGCGGCCCACGCCCAGCGGGTCGCCGCCCTGGATCATGAAGCTGGGGATGACGCGGTGGAACGTCAGCCCGTCGAAGAAGGGCTTCGTCTGCCACTTCTTCGTCGCCTCGTCGCAGAACGGGCGCACGCCCCGGGCCAAGCCCACGAAGTTGGCCACCGTCTTCGGCGCCTTCTTGTCGAAGAGCTCGCACGTGAACGAGCCCATCGTGGTCTCGATCTTCGCGGTGAGGACGCCGTCCTTCGGCCCCTTGAGGCCCTTCGTGGCCTCTTCGACGGTGAAATCGCCCTTCTCCGGATCGTCACCGCACGCGAAGGTGCGAGCGTGCGCGGTCCCGGCGAACGCGGGCAACGCGAGCGCCGCGCCGAGGAAGAAAGAAACGGGGCGAGAAGCGATGACGGTTCGCGAACGCATGCCAGTCCTCCGGTCGTTTCGGGTCATTGAAAAGAAGCTCGCTACTCTTATCACCCAAACCGACTCCTAGAAATCGACATCTGCGGCGCAGCGGGTCATCGTCCGTGGCGCGCGTGGACGCGTTCGAGCGCGGCGTGCAGATCGATCCCCGGCGACGTGCGGAGCTCTTCCCACAGGTCGCCCGCCTCGCGCACGCGCGCGGGCAGCGTGCGAATCGTGAAATCGGCAGGATCGACGCCGGCGTCGACCTCGTCCCAGGTGAGCGGCGTCGAGGCGCCGCCGAAGGCGCTGGCACGCGCGCTGTACGCGCATGCCAGCGTCTTGCCCTCGATGTTTTGCAGGCAATCCACGTAGACGTGCTCGTCGTCGCGCCGGTTCACCATCCGTTCGACGGTGGCCTGCCTAGGGTGCTTCTTCGCGACGATCTCGCCGACGATCTGGCAGAACAGCATCCCGGCCTTGTAGGGCGTCCCGGGCGGCAGCGGGACGTACACGTGCAGACCGCTCGCGCCGGAGGTCTTGGGGAAGGCGGTGACGCCCATGTCCACCAGCTCGTCACGCACCCAGCGCGCCACGTCGAGCACCGTCGCGAACGACGCGCCCCCCATCGGGTCGAGGTCGATCGCGGCGAAGTCCATCACGCCAATGGACTGCACACGCGAGAAGTACGGATCCTGAGACAGCACCGCGAGCTGGGCCATGTAGAGCAGCGTCGTGAGCGAACCGCCGATGAGCCGCGAGGGGACGTCCGTGTCGCCCGGCACGGCCTCGGAGCGCACCCCGGGCGGCACGTCGTCTGGCGCGCGGTGCTGATAAAACGCGGGCCCGGAAATGCCGTCGGGAAATCGGCGCATCACGAGCGGCCGATCGCGTACCACGGGCAAAAGCTGCGGCGCGATCGTCGCGTAGTAGCGGAGCAGCTCGCCCTTGGTGATCCCGAGCTCGGGCCACAGGACTTTCTTGAGGTTCCCCAGCTCTAGCGATTCGCCAGTCGGGAGCGTGAGGCGCCCCGAGCCGCGCTCTTCGAGCGCCGAGAGCGCGTCGACGAGAGAGGCCGTCGGCGGAGCGACCTCTGACTCCACGCGACGTGGCGTCCGCTTCTGCGCAGGCGCCGGGCGATCGGCCATTCGAGGCGGCTTCTTCGCGATCACGGACGGCTCCTCTCGCGTGACTGCCGACGGCACGACGTCGTCGCGAACGCCCAGGAACACGGGATGTCGCAGGTGACCGTCCTGCGTCCAATCCCCGAAGCGCACCTCGACGACGAGCGCAGGACGCGTCCAGTGCGGCCGATCATTCGTCGGCGGCTCGCCTTCGAATGGGGTGTCCTTCTGCTCGAGGGGCGCCAGGCGCGCCCCAATCCGCCGCAGCGAATCGTCGGAGAATCCTCCGCCCACGTGTCCCACGTAGCGAAGGCGGCCGCCCGCCGCGGGCAGCCCCAACAAGAGCGCGCCGAACCGCGCGCGCGAGCCGCGCGGCTCCGTCCAACCGCCGACGACGAACTCTTGCCGCTTGAAGAGCTTGATCTTGCGCCACTCGGACGATCGGCGGCCGGGGCGATAGGGCGAGCGCGCCTCCTTGACGATGAGGCCCTCCCACCCCGCGGCCTCGGCCTCCGCCTGCAGCGCCTCGCCGTCGCCAACCACCTGCCGCGAGAGCCGGAGCGGACCGCGCTCGTCTTCGCCGAAACCGAGCGCCTTCACGAGACGCTCGCGGCGCTCGAGCAGGGGTCGCCTGCAGAGGTCTTCGTCTCCGTCGCGCAGCAAATCGAAGACGTACAGCGCGGCAGGCTGCGAGCGCGCCAGGCGCTCGACGTCCTTGTCTCCCTGTAGATGAATGCGCGGCTGGAGATGCCCGAAGCTCAGGGGCTCGCCCGCGCGGTCCAACGCCACGATCTCGCCGTCGAGAATCACGGGACCGTGTCGGCCGCGCGCCCAGCGTTCGAGCGCGCGGACAATCTCGGGGAACTGCCCCGTCTTGTCGTTTCCGAGGCGGGAGGCTATCGCGACGACGGGCGTCGCGTCCGGTGACACCGTGACGATCGCGCGAATGCCGTCGTACTTGGGCTCATAGACGAGGCGCGGGTCGCGCAGAGGCGCGTCGGCGAGCGTGGCGAGCATCGGCTGCATGCGTGCCGTCCGTCGTTGCGTCGCTCAGGGGCCGTCGACGCCATGAAATTCGACGTGCTGGCCGGGGCGAATTCCCGTGCGCGCCGCCAGACCGCCGCCGATCTCGAGGACGTATTGCGACGGTTCGTCCACGCCCCGTGGCGTGAGAGTGAGCGGCTGCGCCTCTGCGACGACACCCACGATCGAGTGATCGGCGCCGATGAAGATCATATCGAGCGGGATGAGCGTGTTCTTCATCCAGAAGGTCAGTGCCGACGGTCGTTCGAACAGGAAGATCATGCCAGCGTCCGCGGCGAGGTGCTCGCGGTACATGAGGCCCTTCTCTCGCTCTGGCTCGGTGCGCGCGACCTCGACTCGAAACGTGAGCTTTCGTTCGCCGGTGTCGATGACGACCGTCGAGGTGAGCGCGTCGGACGGGACTGAGCTCGCCGTCTGGCGCTGACCCGTGACGTTCTTGCACGAGACCGTGACGAGCCACGCGAGCACGACCGCGGCGAACACTCCGCGCGGCCAGCGCTCGCCCCAGCGACGAAGCGTCCGACGCAAAACCACGCGTCACGGTATCATCAAACGATGGTGGCCGCCGACGCCCCTCGCGCCCTGGCGGGCTGGCGAGTCCTTGTAACCCGTCCGCGCGAGCAGATCGCCTCGCTCGCGGACGCGCTTCGGGAACTCGGCGCCGAGCCTGTTCCCTACCCCACGATTGAGCTCGCGCCCCCGCCCGACTGGGCGCCGTTCGATGACGCGCTGGCAGGCCCTCCCCCCGACTGGCTCGTCTTCACGAGCCCGTCCGCCGTGCACTTTTCGACGGTGCGTGCCGAGACGACGGGCCAGCGCGCGCGCTTGCGCGGGCCGCGGATCGCGACCGTCGGCGCGGAAACCGCGCGCGCGGCCGCGCACGCGGGCCTCACCGTGGACATCGTCCCGGCAGAGAACGACCAGCGCCAAGAAGGCCTCGCTAATGCCCTCGCGCCGCTCGCGCCAGGGACCACGGTTTTGTTTCCCCAAGCGCTGGGCGGTCGAGAGCACCTCCGCGACGTGCTCGTCGCACGTGGCTGCCTCGTTGCGGTCGTGCCTGTTTCACAGACGATGCCGTTGACGGATCTTCCACCGCTGCCGGCCTTCGACGCGGCGACCTTCGCCAGCCCCTCGGCCCTGCGGGCCTTCGTCGCCCGGTGGAGCGCCGCAGCGCTCAGTCACGCCACAGTTGGCGTGATTGGTCCCACGACTGCCGACGCGGCGCGAGCGCTCGGGGTTCACGTCGACGTCACGCCGGCAGTCCCGAGCATGCCTGCCCTGGCGGCTGCGCTCGCGGCCTACCGGGGGCGGCACGACCCACGCGAGGCGTAGCGCACCGTCGTCCAGATCGGCTACCCTTCGCGCATGTCTTTCCCCGACACGAGACCGCGCCGCCTCCGTCGTACGCCCGCCCTGCGCCGGCTCGTGCGCGAGACGACGCTCTCACCCGACAACTTCATCTTTCCGTTGTTCGTCTGCCCTGGGAAAGGCGTCAAGACCGAGATCTCCTCCCTGCCCGGCCAGTTTCATGTCTCGGTCGACATGCTCGCGCGCGAGGTCGAGGAGGTCGCGAAGCTCGGCATCCCGGGCGTCATCCTCTTCGGGTTGCCCGAAAAGAAGGATGAGGTCGGCAGTGAAGCCTGGCACCCCGAGGGTGTCGTTCAGCGTGCGGTTCGCGCCATCAAGAAGGCCGTACCGGAGCTCACCGTCGCCGTCGATGCCTGCTTTTGCGAATACACCACGCACGGGCACTGCGGAGTGATCTCACACGGCCAGCTCGACAATGACGCCACCCTCGAGAATCTCTCTCGCGCAGCGCTTTCTTACGCGCGCGCCGGTGCCGACGTCGTTGCTCCGTCGGGAATGTTGGACGGCTTCGTCGGCTTCCTGCGCGAGGGCCTCGACGAGGAGAACTTCGACGGTGTCTCGATCCTGTCGTACGCCGCCAAGTACGCCTCAGCGTACTATGGCCCCTTCCGCGCGGCAGCCGACTCCACGCCCGCGTTCGGCGATCGCCACGGATACCAGATGGATCCGGCCAACGTTCGCGAGGCGATTCGCGAAGTCTCGCTGGACGTCGAAGAGGGCGCCGACATCGTCATGGTTAAGCCCGCTCTCGCCTATCTCGACATCATCGGCGAGGTGCGCCGCGAATTCGACGTACCCATCGCCGCGTACAACGTCTCTGGCGAATACGCCATGCTCAAAGCCGCTGCGGAGAAGGGCTGGATCGACCATGACCGCGTCATGATGGAAACGCTGCTCTCCATCCGTCGCGCAGGTGCGGACATGATTCTCACGTATCACGCAAAAGAAGCCGCAAAGCTCCTGCACCGCGCCTGAGCCTGAAGGCCCCAGCGCAACGGAAGCTGCGCCCCGACATTGTGCCGGCCGGCCTGACGAGACGCCCCCGCCGAACGATTCACCGGGCCGCGCGGCCCGAGCCGGGGCCAGCGTCCATCGCGCGCCCCGGCCACGGCGGAAGGCAAGGCCGCACCTTTCCGATCTGCCCTCAGCTCGTGACGAAGTAGATCGGCCGAGCGCCCTGGCTCTCGCACCCGCGCCCGATCCGCGCAGCGCGCCCAGCTCCACACGTACGAAAGAAAAAAGGCCCCAGAGCCAGCGAGCTCTGGGGCCTTTGGAATAATTCCCGGCGGCGACCTACTCTCCCACAGGGTCCCCCCTGCAGTACCATCGGCCCTGGAGGTCTTAACTTCCGAGTTCGGGATGGGATCGGGTGTAACCCCTCCGGTAAGACCGCCGGAATCTTTTGTCCTCAACGACCTTCGTCAATTCGAAGGCGCTGAGCGCCGCGTCCATTGGCCTAAGCCAATTTTCGCGGCTGACGATTCTTTTGGGTGTCTTGAGTTTCGCAATCAAGCGCTACTCGACCTCATAAACGGTGCATCTTCGATAGAAGAAAGTAATGGTGACCAAGCCTCACGACCGATTAGTACCGGTTAGCTCCGCGCCTTGCAGCGCTTCCACACCCGGCCTATCAACCTCGTCGTCTACAAGGGGTCTTTAGGAGCCTTGCGGCTCGGGATTCCTAATCTGGAGGTCAGCTTCCCGCTTAGATGCTTTCAGCGGTTATCTGTTCCGGACATAGCTACCCGGCGATGCCATTGGCATGACAACCGGAACACCAGCGGTCCGTCCACCCGGGTCCTCTCGTACTAC